>JAFAWX010000423.1 GCA_019241535.1 Acidobacteriota bacterium
ACGCCGTACAGCAGCCCGGAAAGCTCGAACCTTGCGTCCTGGATCTGTGGCCACAGGTCCGCCGCTTTGAGCTCGAGATTTTTGGCAAACATTTTCTTGCGAATTCGTAAGCCAAAGACGATTACCAGCGTAAATAACACTGGCAGCCCGATGAGAATTGCGTAGATGCTGAAGTTCAAGACCTGGCACTTTGGCTCATCGAAAAAAATTGAAGTTCGAATTGGCGGGCGAGATTAGTGCGCCTACTCCACTGATTTTTCTCGTCTAGACGCGATCAGGCCGCTTCCCGGCTGCTGCCAGTATGCTCCAATCTTTTCAGCTTGCGAAGTGCGTCATTCATGGCGCGCTGGTTGCTGGGAGAGGAAATCTTGAGGGTATCTTCGACGGTGTCGAAGATTGCGGTCCGAGCCGCAGTAATCCGATCTCGGACCCGGCTGGGGTCGTTTTCCCGAAGCGCAGCCTCATACAAAGCTCGCCAATCGGGACTTGTCGCCAGCGGTGCGCGCATATCAAGATCCTACTTCATCGCGCGGTTCGGGGAAGCGCCAAAAGACGCCGCCTGATTGAGGCAACTACCACCCGAGAGGTCGCGCGTCGCCTCGTCTGGCGCGAGCGGAGCAGACTATTTCGTGGCTTTGCCCGAAGTTCCCGCCAGCAGGCGTTCCAGGGCGGAGATCAGTTGGGGTCCCTGGGAACGCAGCTCCTTGCGGTGATGCAAGGAAAGCCGCTGCAGAATTGTTTCTCCCCGCGGTGTGAGTTCGAGGAGAACCTCGCGCCGGTCCCCGCTGCTGCGCCGCCGCCGGATCAGACCTCCGGCTTCGAGGCGGTTCACCAGTTCGACGGCGCTGTGGTGTTGGATTTGCAGCCGCTCGGCCATCTCGAGGATGCGGGGACGAACGTGAGGGGGCAAACCCTTAAGCGCAAGCAGCAACTGGTGCTGCCTCGGCTCAAGGCCGGCGCCCCGCGCCGCCTGTTCGCTAAAGCTCAGGAAACGGCGGATTTGATGGCGGAATTCCGCCAGGGAGCGATAGTCCCCCTGCGTCAGACGTCTTCGCATCGGCGGGTTAGCAGCTGCCCATCCTCGAGTTACATCTCTCAGATCGTAACACGACATAGCGAAACACCTGTCTGCTCCCGTCGGCCGCCACTGGCGAAAGGGCCGCGCTGCCGTTTAGAATCCCTGCTTCCGATTGGGCTTTAAGGGAAGGAGACGCGAGTGATTGCACGCTACACACGGCCCGACATGGGACGGATCTGGGGCGAAGAGAACCGCTTTCGAACCTGGCTGAAGGTGGAAATTGCGGCGACCGAGACCTTGGCCGAAGCCGGCATTGTGCCTAAAGCCGCGGCCAAGACCATCCGCCGGCGCGCCAACTTCACTCTCGAACGCATCCAGGAAATCGAGGCCGAGGTACGGCATGACGTGATCGCCTTCACCACGGCCGTGGCCGAGATCGTGGGCCCGGAATCGCGCTGGTTTCACTACGGACTTACTTCCAACGACGTGGTCGATACGGCTCAATCGCTCGTGGTCAAGCAGGCCTCCGAAGTGATCGCTTCAGATCTAGGCCGCCTCAAGGATGTCCTCGAGTCTCGCGCCTGGGAGTTCAAAGACGTTCCCATGGTGGGACGGACGCACGGGGTACACGCCGAGCCCATCACCTTCGGACTGAAGCTTGCGAACTGGTATTCGGAACTCGAGCGCGACACAGCCCGGTTCTCCGACGCCGCAGAGGGTATGCGGGTGGGCAAGTTCTCTGGCGCCGTGGGAACGTTCGCGCACCTCAGCCCCGACCTGGAAGAAAAAATCTGCTCCCGCCTCGGGCTGAAGCCGGCCGCCATCTCCTCACAGGTCATTCAACGGGACCGCCACGCGCACTATCAGGCGACGCTTGCGACCGTCGCCTGTACCCTGGACAAGATCGCGACCGAGATTCGGCACCTGCAGCGCACTGAAGTGAGGGAGGCGGAAGAGTATTTCAGCGACAAACAGAAGGGTTCTTCTGCCATGCCCCACAAAAGAAATCCGATCACCTGCGAGCAGATCTCGGGCCTTGCCCGGGTGGTGCGTGGGAATGCGCAGGCGGCATTTGAGAACGTCGCCCTCTGGCACGAGCGCGATATCTCGCATTCCTCGGCAGAGAGGATCATCCTGCCCGATTCGACCATATTGGTCGACTATATGCTCGCCCGGACAGCGAACCTCCTGGAGACATTGTTCATCTATCCGGAGCGGATGAAGGCGAACCTGGAGAGTACGGGCGGGCTGGTTTTTAGCGGCCAGCTGTTACTCGAACTGGTCGAAAACGGGCTTTCGCGGGAGGACGCTTACCGACTTGTACAAAACCATGCCATGTACGCGTGGAAGGAAGGCCGGAACTTTCGCGAGTTGGTGTTCAATGATGCGACCATCACCGAGCACCTGAGCCAGGAGGCCCTACAGCGAGCATTCAGCCTGGACTGGCAGCTGCGCTATGTGGACGCAATTTTTGCCCGCGTCTTCGGCAAGCGGCGCTCTCCCGGACGTGCCCGGGGCAGCAAAGGCCGGCACCAGCGGTCCGCATCGCCAGCGAGAGTCTGAACCTCCAGGGCGGCTTCTTCCCCGGGGTAACAGGGGGACAACAACGTGGCTGAACGCCTGGCTCTAAGCGCACTGCTCATTCTGCTGATCCTGCCACCGACGAACGTCCTTGTCTCCGCGACCGCGCCGCGAGCCGATCTCGAGGAGCAGGCCTGGACGGTGCTCCACGGAGGTCTGACGGACAGGAATGAGTCCCGCCGCCGCTCGGCAGTCGAAGCCTTGTCGCTTCTCACAGGAGACCAGCGGGCCGCCCGTTTCGCTGCTCATGCGCTCAAGGATAGAGGCGAGCGCGTACGGGTCGCCGCGGCTGTCGCTCTCGGGGAGCTACACGCGCGGGCGGAGGTGCCGGAGCTCAAGAATGCATTATCCGACCCGCGTACGGCGGTCGTTCTGGCGGCGGCGCACTCTCTGCTGATGCTCAAGGATCCGGCTGCTTATGGTGTTTACTACGCTGTGCTGATGGGCGACAGAAAAGATGAGGGACTCCTGCAGGCGCAAATCAGGCGACTGAGGGATCCTAAACAAATGGCCCAGATTGGCTTTCACGAAGGCCTGGGCTTTGTGCCCTATGGAGGAATGGGTTACGAGGCCTGGCGCGAGATTCGGCGAAATAATACCGCGCCTCTGCGTGCCACCGCCGCTCGCTTCCTGGCTTCCGATCCGGATGCCATCTCCGAAGACGCGCTGATTCAGACGGCCATCGTTGACAAAAGTCCCCTGGTGCGGGTGGCGTCCATCGATGCGCTTTCAGAACGCGGGGATCGAGCCTGCGTTGCGCGGCTGGTTAGAAATCTGTCCGACAGCAACCGTGCCGTGCGCTACCGGACAGCCGCCCTCATTCTTCATCTGCGCAACCCATCCCCAGCGACGAGCACGAAGTAGTCATGCGGGCTTCCGCGATGGCCTCAGCAGCCCGAGGTGTGAGCGGCTGGCCGGGAGGTGCGAATCCGGCCGACGATCAGCTTCCCCATTTCCCTGGTGCCAATAAACGCCTGCCCCGAGGCGGCGAGGTCACGCGTGCGCTTACCCGCGCCCAGCACTTCCCTGACCGCCGATTCGATGGCCAGCGCTTCCGGTTCGAGCTGAAAAGAATGCCGCAGCAGCATGGCAGAGGAAAGAATCGCGCCCAGTGGATTGGCTAGGTCCTGGCCTGCGATGTCCGGAGCCGAGCCATGAATGGGCTCATATAGCCCCACCTTCCCCCCGATACTCGCCGAGGGCAACAGTCCCAGGGAACCGACCACTGCGCCGGCCTGGTCGGACAAAATATCGCCAAACATGTTTTCCGTTAAGATCACGTCGAATTCGCTCGGACGCGCGACCAGAGCCATGGCCGCTGAATCGACGTACATGTGCGACAATTCGACGTCCAAAAAATCTCCTCCGACGCGTCCGACAACCTCACGCCACAGACGCGAGCAGTCGAGCACGTTGGCCTTATCGACGGATGTGACTTTCTTGCGGCGCGCACGTGCCAGCTGAAAGGCCACGCGCGCAATGCGCTCGATCTCGGGTTCCGCGTAAGCCATGCTGTCTCTGGCCCGGCGCGAACCGGTCTCGCCTTCGGTCGAGCGCTCTCCAAAATAGAGGCCGCCCAGCAATTCGCGCACGATCATGATGTCGCTGTGGCGAACGATCTCCGGGCGAAGAGGCGAGAGCGCCTCAAGCGAGGGGAGGCAGACGGCGGGCCTGAGATTGGCAAATACCCCCAGCTCGCGCCTCAGCCGGAGCAGGCCTGATTCTGGACGTTTGGCCGGCGGATAAGCATCGAATCGGGGAGCTCCGACCGCCCCGAGCAGCACCGCACCTGAAGCCAGGCATCCCGCCACGGTCTCCCTGGGAAGAGGGTCCTCAGAGGCAAGAAGTGCCGCCCCACCAATGTTCATTTCCCGCGTTTGAAGCTCGTGCCCGAATGCTTCGCACGCAGCCTCGAGCACCAGGCGCGCCTGGGCCACGACTTCAGGGCCGATTCCGTCCCCGGGTAGGAGTGCAAGCTTGATCACCATGAAGTCGCGGACAGAGCGGGGTTGTGCCGAACAATCGTCGCCCCAGGTGACCGAGAGCCGCCGGGCGGGAGAGTCCCGCGGCGGCAGACCTGGGAACGGCTCGCGCGTTCAAAAACCTGCTTCACACACCCCAGAGGTAATCTTCCTGCTGTTCCGGCTGCGGGGTCGTGGGCAGGCTGGCGGCGCTGAACTCTGCCGGAACCCCGGCAGGAAAAGCCAACCCGCGATGCTCCGCGCCGGCCGCTGCCGCCGCAGCGCGTTCCGTCTGTCCGGGCGACACACGATGGGTCTCGCCGTAAGTGTCGCGGATTAGCTCGAGCAGATGGTGATCGTGCACGTGCTTGATGCGATCCGCCATTATCACGAAGTGGCGATAAATCTCATCGAGCTCGCGACGTTCGAAGCGGTAGCCTAGCTGCTCGCAACGCAGGCTGAGGGCATGGCGCCCGGAATGTTTGCCCAGGACAAGCTTCGAATCGGGTACGCCGACCGATTGCGGAGTCATGATTTCGTAGGTCAACGGATTCTTGAGCATGCCGTCCTGGTGAATGCCGGCCTCGTGGGCGAAAGCGTTGCGGCCAATGATTGCCTTATTCGGTTGGACCGCTATGCCGGTAATCTCTTCGAGCATCTGGCTCGTTGGGTAAAGCTGCGAAGTGACGATACCGCTCTGATAAGGATATTGATCGGCACGGACGTGCAGCGCCATCACGATTTCTTCGAGCGAAGCGTTTCCGGCGCGCTCGCCGATGCCATTGATGGTGCACTCGACCTGGCGGGCCCCGGCAGCTATCGCCGCCAGCGAATTGGCCACCGCCATGCCCAGGTCATTGTGGCAATGCGCGGAGATGGTCACCTGGTCAATGCCGCGCACCCGCTCCCGGATCGCCCCGATCAGGCGGGCAAACTCAGCCGGCACGGTGAAGCCAACCGTGTCGGGAATGTTGACGGTGGTTACCCCTGCCTCGATGACCGCCTCAAGCACCTCGAAAAGAAACTCAGGATGGGTGCGAGTGGCGTCTTCCGGCGAGAACTCGACGTCGCTTACCAGGGTGCGCGCTAGACGCACCGAGTCGCGGGCCAGCTCCAGGCACTGCCGGCGGGAGATGCGAAGCTTGTGCTGGAGGTGAATGTCAGAAGTCGCCAGGAAGACGTGAATGCGGGGGCGCACGGCGGCATGCAGTGCCTGCGCGGCGCGCTCAATGTCATGTCTCGCGGCACGCGCCAGGGCGGCAATAATGGGCCGGGGAACGGCAGCCGCAACCGCTTCGACGGCGGCAAAATCTCCCTCGGAGGAGATGGGGAAACCAGCCTCAATGACGTCCACGCCTAGGCAGTCCAGCTGGCGCGCCAAGCGCGCCTTTTCACGTACATTCATGCTGCAGCCGGGAGATTGTTCCCCGTCCCGCAGGGTGGTGTCGAATATGGTGATTCTTGAGCTATCCATCATTTAGCAGTCCTTTATTCCCTCATGCTACGCGCACCACGGTCGACAATAAAGCTTATTATTTTTTCAAATCTCTATGCTATTGCTAATATAATGAGAGAATCTGATGAGCGCTATAATCATGCTAATGGACTATGGATCTTTCGCAACTGGAAGTGTTCCTCGCGGTCAGCCGCGAAGGCGGCTTCTCGCGAGCTGCCCGTAAACTATACCGCACGCAGTCGGCCGTGAGCCAGACAATCCGCAAGCTGGAGTCCGAGATCGGCGAGCCACTGTTTGACCGCTCCTCGCGCGACGGGCTGCTGACCGATGCCGGACAGGTGCTGCGGGAACATGCCGAGAGGCTCCTCAATCTGCGGGAGAATGCGCGCGAGGCTCTGGCGGAGGTTCGCGAGCTGCAGACAGGTAAGCTGGTCATCGGCGCTAACGAACTCACCGCACTCTACCTGCTGAGGGTACTGGCTGAGTTCGGACGCTTGCACCCGGCAGTTCGCATCCTGGTGCAGAGGTCGCTTGGCAGCCAGATTCCCGACGATGTCCTGGGCCACCGGACGGAATTCGGCGTGCTCACCTACGATCCCCGAATTCCCGACATCGCGTCGCTGATCGTCTATTCCGACGAACTGATCCTGGTCGTTCCCCCCGAACACCCGCTGGGGCGCGATTCAAAGGTCAGCATTCGGCAACTGGGCGCAGAATCGTTCGTGGCCCATATTGTTTCCTCTCCTTACCGGGAACGTGTCATTCAGGCCTTCAGGAAGCACAAGACCCCGTTGCACATGGGAGTGGAACTGCCTACGCTGCAGGCCATTAAACGTTTTGTCGCCATGGGGCAAGGGGTCGCCTTCCTGCCCGAGATAAGCGTCGAAGACGAGATCGCGCGCGGCGAACTCGTCCGCATCTCCGTCGAAGAGTTGAAGGTTCACCGTAAATTGCGCCTGATCTATCGCAAATCGGCAAGTCTGTCTCATGCTGGGCGTGCCTTCCTCAAAATCGTAGAGTCTCTGGCGCATACCCAAGGCGGACGCTATCGCTTTGTCCGGGAACGACCACCGTAGCCGGAATTCATTGGTCGGAGAATGCGGTCCAGAGTTGGGTGGCGATGAAAGTTGGCATGCTACTTCGCGTCATGAAAAATGATGCCCAGCGTGCAGCGATGGCCTGATCGCAAGCGGCTGACCCCGTGGCGCAGATTCACCCGGTAGTATCCGCGTTTCCCGCGAATCGGGCGATGATTGACGGCAAATGCCACGCCGTCTCCTTTCCCGAGAGTGACGACTTGGGCTCGCGACTGCATGCGCGGACGCTGTTCGACCAAAACAAATTCCCCACCGCTAAAATCCCGGCCCGGTTCGGAAAGCAGAAGCGTGACCTGTACCGGAAACACATGCTCCCCGTAGAGGTCCTGGTGCAGGCAGTTGAAGTCGCCAGTCCTATATTCGAGTAACAGCGGGGTGGGCCGTGTTTGTCCCGCCTGATGGCAACGCCGGATGTAGTCGGCGTGATGCTTCGGATAACGCACATCGAGACCCATGATCTGGTTCCAGGCGTTGGCAACCTGCGCGAGATGCGCGTACAGCTCAGCCCTGAGTTCGGAGATGATTTTCGGCAGAGGATAGGAGAAGTATTTGTACTCGCCCCGGCCAAAGCTGTAACGCTCCATGACCACGCGACTGCGGAAACACTTCTCGTTCGGGTAAAGCGCAGCAAGAGCGTCGCAGTCTTCAGCCGACAGAACTCGCGGAAGGAAAGCGTTGCCATGCTCGTCGAGTTCGCGAGTGATACGCTGCCAGTCAAGTTGGTCGACTCGTTTGGCGGCGTTCTCAGTCGCGATCTGTTTTTTCAGTGCCCGGATCACTTTCTCTCGCCCCTTTCAACTGCTTTTTACGCCAGTTTCTGATGGCCAGCGCATGCAGGCGGTAGTGACTATAGGTATCGAGGCGCAAACGACGGCGGAAGGGCGTCTCGGTGCGGAACTGTGCCTCAGGGACCAAGCCGATGAAATCATGCACGCGGCGATGAGTTTCTTCGAGGTCTCGGCATACGTCCGCCCACGTGAGATCTCTCTTTTTCTCGGTCATCGCCCGGTTGAAAGAATCAATTCCGCCATGGCTGACGGAATAGAGCGGCGGCTTGCGGCCACCGAGGATGGTCGGTAAATGGTTGAGCGCCTCCTGCTCCCACGTCGTCACGTGCGCGAGGATATCCCGCACCGACCATTGTCCAGTCACACCCGGCTTCATGATCTCGGAATCGGATAATCCCGCGTAGGATTCCTGGAGATCGCGCCAGGCACTTTCAAGACGTGTTAAGAGCTGTTCTCGATCCAGAGAGCACCGATCCGTGACTATGATGACAGCTTGGGCAGGCGTAAACACTCCGAATCTTGCCTTTAAACTGTACTTTGCTCAGGCGCGGGAATGTTGGACAAGCGATAAACCTGCGGGGACAAACCACGTTTCCGGCCGCAATGTGCTGCTTGAAGATTGTCTTTGAGATCGAAGGGAATGTTGTCCGCACGCTCCAGACGGGCGCAGCGGAAACGCGGCTCGAGGATAGCGGTCGGCTCGGGTGCCTTTGGCCCCCGTTGACCCACACGATCATCTTCGCGTGGGGCGACGCCTCCGGGTCAAGTCCCCGGGCGGTTCATCCGCCGCATGGGTAAGGTGTGCGGAAACGCTGGCCTTGCTTTTGCCGGCAGTGAACACCAGCGGACCCTGCTGCTCGCGCGCCGGGGCTCCCGCGAGAGCCCGCTTACGGTCCTCGATTTCGCGCAGCTTTCTGATGATGCGGACTTCCTCGCGCGCGTACTCGGCTTCGGTTATCTCGCCCGAGTCGAGCTTCAGCTGCAGTTCGAGCAACTGTTCCTTGATGACGCGATCATCCGTGTACTCGTCTTCCGCGACCCGCTGCAGGGTGCGGAGAATGAAGCTAAACCCGGAAAACGGCAAGAGAAGCAGATCGTCAATCAGCAGCATTCTAGTATCGCCTAGCTGTGGGAGGCGGCCAGCGGCTCGAGTTTCAACCTGATGTTGACAAAGTTATATGGTGGCCAGGGCCCGGTGGATTTAAATTTCAGGCGCTGACCGAAACGGCGTGCAATTCTATTGACGGCGCTGTCGAATTCAACCTCGCGGTGCCGCTCGACCAGAAACGCCGCATTCATGATCATCTTGTCGCCGATCGGCTGGTTATCGCGCGAAGCCACGCACACGTCACGCAGGGCTTCGTAGATCTGGCGCACGTAGGCAATCGAGCGCTCGGCCAAGGCTTTATCAATCATCCGTCCCAGCTGCATGCGCGCGAGATAGGTCGACTGCAGGTGCTTGCGGATGATCTCCTGATGGAATTGCCGGATTTCCTCGTCTTCCTGTTTGATGTCCTCGATGATCTGGTCACGATCCCAGTTCACCTTCAAGCCGAATTCCAGCTTGCCGGCCATCTGCTGCAGCACATCCTTCAGAGATGGATAGATGCTCTTAAGCACCTCGCGAATGTCGTTGTCGCTTCGAAAGACGGTGCCGAAACTCATAGGGATAATGGTGTGGTTCCTCATCACCGTCTCGATCACATGTTCATGAGCGAGGGCATTTTCCCGGGTGGGATCGAAGATATACACCGGGGTGGTGCTTACAACCGCGGCAATGTCCTGATAGCTCACCGTATAGACCTGGGCGCCGGCGCCACCAATGCCGATCTTGCCGAAGGTCATCGGCTCCTTGCCTTCGAGGATGCCATAGACGTAACGGCCGAGCTCGCCGGGCGCAAGCGACGATGTGTGGGCTTTTTCCGCCATTCTCACGTGGATGTCTTCCTTCGGCTGCCCGCCCTTCCGCGGCGTGGCTGCTGCTCCGCTTGCCATCGACTTTGCCTTCCCTTTCTTCATTGCACCTCACGGACCCATTTGACAGCTGGGTCACGGGTGGGAAATGGGAAAAATCATCTTGAATACCGTGCCCCGGCCGACCGTGCTGCGTACCTGCAGCCGCCCGCTATGACCTTCGACGATTCCTTTCACGATCCACAAGCCTAGGCCGGTTCCCTTTTCGCCCTTTGTGCTCACGAAGGGTTCGAACATCGTACGCCGAATCTGTTTCGGGATGCCGCCGCCCGTGTCGGCAACCACTAAACTGGTTTGACCATAGCCGCCGCGAAGCGACTTCGCGTGCCGCGTGCGGATGGTCAACTGGCCGCCCCCGGCCATGCTGTCCTGGGAGTTCACGATGATATTGGAGAGCAATTGTCGGAACTGGTCGGCAGACCCCTTCATGGCGGGCAATTGCCCGAGGCGGCGGGTGATCGAAATATTGGCTTTTTCAAGCGGTCGGGCAAACAGTGTCAGGGTATCTTCCACAATCGCGTTCAGATCGAAACTCGCCAGCTCCCCGACATGGCGGTAGAGACCGAGCATCTGCCGCACGATGCGGGTGACACGATCGGTTTCATTTTTCAGGGCTTCATAGATCGGCTGCGATTCTTCGTCGAGGCGGTTCTTAAGCAGGTAAATGGCGTTTTTGATCGCCTCCATGGGATTGTTGATCTCGTGCGCGATCGTGCCTGCGAGCTTGCCGGTGGCCGCAAATTTCTCCATCTCCAGCATGCGGTGCTCCATCTCGAGCTGCTCCAGTCTCTTCCAAGTGGAGAAATCGCGGAGCACGGTGACCGTATAGGCCACCTGGCCGCGGGCATCGTAGATCTTGCCTGAGCGTGCGGCATACTCGACTTCCCCACCGGCGGCGGGCCGATACAGGTGGATGGCCTTGTTCTGGCGGTCGAGAAAAGAAAACGTGAACCCGGTCAGATACGCGTCAAGCTTGGCCTCGTTCTTCAGGATTTCGGCCCGGCGCGGGCTGTTGGCTGACCCGAGGAGCTCTTTGGCGAGCGAGTCGAGAAGCACAATGCGAGCGGAATTGTCGGCCACAATGATAGGATCGCCGACATTTTCAATCACCAGATTAAGACGGTCGCGATCCTGGCGCACGATCTCTTCCGCGGCGCGAAGCTTGTCCAGATTGGCGCGTACCTCCTGGTCGGCCCGCCGCAAATCGGTCACGTCGCGCATCACCGTCACTATGCCGGTGCGCGTCTGATTGGCGTAGGTGGGCGCGCACACGGCCTCAAATAGTACTTCCTCACCTTCCATGACATCGACCAGGGTGAGGTCGCGCGAACTGTCCGAGGCACTGACCACCATGGAAGACAAGGCAGCAGAAAACAGCAGGTTATTGAACTCCACGGCACGCCGGCCGCCCTCGCTAACTCCCGCCGGCACACGAAAGAAGCGCTCCGCGGCGCGGTTCTGAATTACCACGAGGTGCCGGTTGTCGGTCAGAATAACGGGATCTGCCATGCTCTCCATGACCGCCGTCATGCGCGAGATCGTGATCTCCATCTCCTGTACCCGCCTTGAGTAGTGCGCAATTTTGAACAGGCGGGCGAGATTCTGATTGCCCTGCTCGGCCACACCGCGGAACTGCCGCAGCTGGGCAGGCCCGGTGGTACGTCCCAGTTCGCCGACGAGCACACTGATATAAGAGCGAATGCCGCAGACCGCGCATACCTGCTGCTGGATTTGGAGCTTGCGCTGGGGATCTGCATTTTGTATCGCCAGACACTCGGAACGACGCTCGCGCTCGGCTTCCAGGCACCGGGTGCGGCTGCGGAATATCAGCGGACAACTGTAGTGGGCGCCGCGGCGAATTTTGCCGTCGGGCAATAATGCCGGCCGGAGATTCAGCAGGGATGAAACCAGCGGATTCTCGCTGGCCCAAAGGGAGGTCTGCAGTTGTTTCAGAACTGCGGCGGGAAAATTCAGTGAAGCGATGGCTCTGATTTCGCCGCTATCGAAATCCACATCGAGAACCGCGGCGCGCACAAAACCAAGGAAAACGACCTCCTCGAGGAGCAGCGGGAATATCTCCTCCGGCCGCTCGGCGCGCATGAGGCGCAGAGCCGCGGACTCATTCGCCGATCTCTGGTCGAGGAAGCGCTCGCCTCTAGCTTTCAGCCCAGGGCTTGCCATGTCCACTACGCATGCCTATGCAGGTCTCAGCCCCTGCGCGGCGCCCGCCGCACCACCGGTGCCCGCGCAACCCGGCGTGTAGTCTCGATTTCAACCGCGGGAACTTCCGCACCCGTCAGCTGCGGTCGCGAGACCAGGCCGGTCAATCCGACGGCGTCGGCGTACTTCAAATAAGTGTCGATCGATGCCACCACCACCCGCGCCTCAACCGTTATCAGGTCGATGCCGACAAGCGAGATGCGTACCCACGCATCTACGACGATGCCTTTGTCGAGGACCCGGTCGAGCACATCAATGAGGCTCGAACCGCCCGATACTCGTTCGACGGCCATGAAAACACTCCCTCCTCTACACTGGCCTGCGCGATCGTCCGCGCCCTCGACGGCCGGGCTTTGCAGCCGGCGTCCGCACCCTACGCGACGCCTGCGTGAGAACCGGCACTACCGGAGCCTGCACCGTAAGATGCGGATCGTACTTCCACCAGTTCAACCCGATCTGCTCGGCCTTGTCGACCGAGCACACGAGAAGACGGATGCGGATGGTGAGCAGCTCGACATTGGCGAGAGAGACCCGCACATCGCCAGCAATTACCAGCCCTTTATCAAGAACCCGATCCAGAATATCGACGAGGTTGGTAGTTCCCGAGACTGTAGGCACGCGCTCCATTGGCCGGCACTTCGGCGGTTGAACGAAACCAGACCAGGCGGTTCCGCGCGCTGATGCTAATTCGATCAGCCGCGGCTGTCAATGTGAAGGCCGGCAGCTGAGCCAGACCGCCCCCATGCTTCGCCGCGGTTTCGATTCAGTGCTGTGCGATCGAGGTTGTACGAGGGAATTATTTTTCCAGCAGATTTCCGAGAGGTCCAAGTTCCAGGTTCAGGTCGGCGGGCGTGAGTCCAAAATGCTCTGCCAATTCAGCGATCTTGGCTTCAAGTTTCATCAGTGCCTCGCCCATGTTCTCGACCTGCTCTTCTGTCAGCGAGCCTCCCTCCATGCGGCGAATGGCTTGTCGTTCGAGCACCTGGCGGAGCAACTCAATCAGGCTGAGCACCAGCTTGGCAAGACCCTGCTCGATAGTCTCGGCATTACAGTCGATCCGTGCTCCCGGTGCCGGGCCGGAGCCCACCTCGTCGGGCGGGATTGACGCAACATTTTGCATATCAATTCGAACTCAGATCAAGGAACTCGGTCGCCGGCCAGGGGCCGCTCACCCGGACGGTGACTCCGGGCGGAAGCAAAAGATTTCTGGCTCGCTCTTTGAACTCCGTCACCAATTGCCTTTCGACCACGGCAAAAGAGCGGATCCCCTTCCCGACGATCCTGGTACGCCACTCGCTCGCGAGAGGCGCCACCGCCGCTTGCAGTTTTTCGGCCGCATGCCTGGCGGCGGCCATGGTTTCCTGCCGTTCGCGGAGGTACTCCGCCCCGCTGCTCATGCCACCGATCCGTGAAACCTCACCCGAATAGATTACCAAGGCTTCGAGCTGTACGCTGGTTCTGAATCTCTCAAGGCGCATGGCATAGAGACTGGCGCGAGCGTCCAGGTGTTCGCGAAGTTGCCGGGCACCGGCAACCACGGTGGGAAACCTGAAAGGAATAATCGCCGTCGAACCGAACACTGCCTCGAGCACCTGGTGGAACGCGAGCGCGCCCTCACGCACGGGTACGCCAGTCCATAAATCCGCGGAAGGAGCTTCCGAACAGAAAACCGCCAGGCTCCCATGCTCCCGGCGCAATACGGGCGATCCTCGCACTCCCCGAGGTACACGGCCGCGCGATCGAGCCGCCTCCGCAACGCAGTAAAGCAGTATGGCCATGATTCAGCGCCTCGGCTGCGCCTGGAGGTGACGCACGGCGGTCTCAAAGGAGGTGAGAATGGCATCCAGGCCGAGATAGACGAGGTCGACTCCGGCGAGCGAGATTACCACGCTGCCGCGAATTACGATGCCTCGATTCAGCACGTGGTCAAGAATATCGACGAGCGAGAGTTGGTCCTCATCAAACTCGGAGGTTACAACCACCTTCGGCGCCGTGCTCATTTCGCGCCACCTTCATGCGACACAAACGAATATGGCGGCCAGGGCCCGGTGCATTCGATCTGTCGCACCTGCGCCCACCGGCGGGAGAAGCGGGCAAGGACCGATTGGAGTTTCTTGCGGTCGCTCTTTTTTACCAGCAGCGACCGCTGAAATCTGAGTCCCCGCTGCCCGCTGCTAATGGTACCTCCTTCGGCTGATGCGAGGGCCACTCGCTCCAGAGCCTGGGCAAATCTGCTCAGCTCCGCCTGGCTCTCAGACGAGTTGTGGGTTTTCGGCAGCAACGCGGCCTTTGCTAGCAGATATTCTCTGCCGCTTCGAGCCTGCGGGAGGGCGGCAGCGGGCTTGGCCGTGAAGACCTTCACTCCCCACTCATCCGCGCCTTTCACCCGCTCGAAGTCACGTTTCAGCTGGCGCAGACGACCGCCGACATGGTTCCTCAGAGACTCCTCATTGTGAAAGATAGTGCCGAACCGTGCGGGAAGGATCTCTGCCTGGGAGGCGATGGCGCCAATTGCACGCTGGTGGGCAACGCCTGCCCGTGCCAGCCAGTCCAGGTTCTCCATGTTGCGGGCCAGATCTCGTTCAAACTCGGCCGCCGCTACGCGGCTGACCCAGCATGTGATTCCCTCAAATTCTCGCGCTTCAATCTTCCCCTCGCCTACCCCAGGCTCCTCGAGTTTGCCCTCGGGGCGCGACTGGGTAACGCCGTAGAAGTACAAGACACGGCTTTTCAGCTCAGCTTCCATAATTCACTCGTCAGCTTTCGCAAACCGCCCCTGCCGGCAATTTCCTGGGGAAAGTTGCGGATTGCATAGATAGGCTGCCCGTGAAAGCGGCGCTGCAATCTAGCCAGAACTTTCCTCTGCCAGCCGGCAGCACACCGGCAGCGCGGGCAGCTTCCCAGGTTGCCGCTAAGGAAAACCCGGTTCACAAAGAGAGCGGCGGAAGAGATACCCAGCCCGCGCAACGCGCCCAGCATTCGCTCGGTTTCGCGATCGGGGAGCGGCTCGGGCAGCATCACCGAGAAAAACCTCGCCCGCTTCGAACTCTTCAGGGCGCGCGACAGCTCGCGCGCGTCGACTTCCAGCTCCGCGATCTTCACGGCCGCCTCGCGAGCCAGCGCCAGTTTACGGTGTGCTGCCAGGCTTTTCAATAGTAGCCGCGTCCAAACCAGGACGCGCTCTGGCATTGCGAGCAGCTCCAGAGCATGGCCGGTGGGCGCCATATCAATAATCAGCTTATTGGCGGGCCCGCGCCGCATTTCAAGAATGCGGGAAATCGCCAGCATCTCGTCGAGACCGGGAGGAACGATCTCGAGCAACTCGGAAACCAGGCGTCTCTCAAACGAGAGGTCCAACTCCAGGCCGGAAGAGCCGGATCCCCCCGCGGGCTCGAGCCTGGCCCTGATCTGGTTGATCCAGCCCCGAAAAAGCGCGACCGAGTCGAATTCCGAGGCGCGGAAACGCGGATCGCCGAGAACCTGGCGTGGGCGGTCGCCTACCGCCGTCTGAAAGATGTCGTCGAGCGACGGCGCCGGATCGACGGAACAGACGTGAACGCTCTCGCGGGAGCAGGATCGCCAGTGCTGAGCCAGGCCCGCAGAGACGGTGGTCTTGCCCACGCCGCCCTTTCCGAGGACAAACGAGAGCGGGCAGTCCAAATGCGGCCATTCAACGGTCCGCACGACGGGCCTGGCTCGCTCCGTGGGTGACGGCGCCCATTTCAAAGGCTTGCGGGCGAAAACGTGAGCTGCGAATCTTTTCAATTGTCGGGTGCCTAGAATGGGTGTGCCCGGATCTTCTGCCATGTATACCCTTGCCGGTTTAAATTCCCTGCGCACAAGAACCTCGGCCGGACCGAGCAGCTGAGACCGGCGGCGGCACTCGCTGCATCTTCCCGGATGACGTACCACGCGGTTGAGGACGACGTTTCGCACGGCGAGTTGCGGAATAGATTTCCGGAGCTCGCGCAGGCAGCGCACCGACTCGTTCAGGGCGAAGCTTTCAAGGGTGGTCACCAGGACCAGGCTGGCCGCGGAAAATGCCTGCTGGCAGCGCTCGACCTGCTCACGCCAGTGGGCGACAAATGAACTCCGACGGTCGGCGATCGCGCCGCCGAAATGTTCTGCCAGCACCCGGTCGCGTTGGCCGGAGAGCTCCAGAAACCTGATGAGGTGCAGAAACTGCCGTGGTAGATCGAAAAGCCGCAGGGTATGTCCGAACGGTGCAGTATCGACTACGATTCGCGAATACTGCCCCGACCGAAGCGCGTCTTCGATTGCCATGAGCGCGGCAATTTCTGACATTCCGGGCAGGGTGGTGTCGAGGAGCGCCGAAATTTCCGCGGCTGTGAACAAAGAGCCCTGCTCGATGAGGCGAACAAGCTCCCGCCTATGCTTTCGAAGAAAACGATGAAACTGCTTGGCGGGGTTCATCTCCCACACCGTAAGGCTGCGACCGCGGGGCAAAGTGATTCGCCTCGGCCTGTGTCCCAGCTTTTTCTCGAGCACGTCGGCGAGCGAGTGCGCTGGGTCCGTGGAGATGAGAAGGACCTGTCGGGTGGATCTCTCGGCGGCGCTATGAACGGCGAAAGCGGCGGCCAGCGTGGTCTTACCAACACCGCCCTTGCCGATGAAAAAAAACAGCTCCGCCACGCGAGCGATTGTAATTGTCGGGAACTACCGGCGCAGCTTGGACTTGGCCTTGAGCAACTCCTTCAGGCGGGCCAGAAGGTATTGCGGATCTTCTTCGCCCTTCCGAATCCAGAGATCGGCTACTCCCAGGCTCTCATCCAGCAATTCACCGTATGCGGAAAGAATGATTATGGGGATGCCGGCGTTAAGCTTACGGATCTCGCGGGCCACCTGCATGCCGTTCATGTCCGCCATCCAGTAGTCGAGCACCACCGCATGCACCGGCTCGGACTTGAAAGCCTTGATGCCCAGCACGCCCGATTTGGCAGCCAGTACTTTGTAACCTGCCGATTCTAAAAGGTTCTGTCGCAGCTGAAGGGCCGTCTGTTCGTCATCGATGCATAGAACGGTGGCAGTTTTCTGGTCCGATTCAGTGGCGAGCAGCACGAGATCTCCCCGGAACCCCTTATCGTAGCGTCGTATAGCATTATTGCCTTTGCAATACAGTCGTTGCTGTAGTGAAGCGCAGTGCGGCGAAGGTTTAGCTGAGTGGACCGGGGGCGGTAGATTCGCGGACCACGATTTCGGGCTGGACGGGGACTTCTCTCCGCCAGACGTTGCCGTCTTCGATCCTGGCAATGAGGATCTCGACAGCTATTTCCCCCATCCTGCGAAGCGGCTGGCGCACGGTGGTGAGGCTCGGGTGATGGAAGGCCGCCGCGGGAATATCGTCAAAGCCTACAACGGAAATATCTTCAGGCACCCGCATGCCCGCTTCCTGGAAGGCACGAATGGCCCCAATGGCGGAGATGTCGTTGTAGGCAAAGAGCGCGGTAAACGGCCTTCTTCTTTCAAGCAGCTGCTTGCCGTAAGGGTAGCCGAGGACGGGAGTGGACTCCTGCGAGTCGATCTGGATCACCAGATCGGGATCGAGCTCAAGACCTATGTCTTGCGCCACCTCCTCGACCGCATTCCATCGGTAATTGGAGTCGGCGCTCTCAGGATGGCCGCGAAGAATAGCAATCTGGCGATGGCCGAGCTCTACCAGATGCTTCAAGGCGAGCTCGGCCGCGTGCCGATGGTCGAGTACGATGTTCGTGACTCCCTCGTGATCCGTGTGGCCGGGGATGGCGACAACCGGCACCGGGAGACAGTGGCCCAGGTTGAAATCCAGCGTGATAATACCCTCGGCGCCCCGCTCGAGGAGCAACCGCGTATAGCGGTCGAAAAGATCATTGTCATGGCGATGGACGCCGGTGACAAAAAAGTAATCTCGCTGCCGCGCCCCGCTTTCGATCCCCGCAATAATGCTCGAGCTGTACCCATCGCCAATCTCATGGGCAATGACGCCGATGGTGAAGGTGCGGCGCTTGCGCAGCGAGCGGGCGAAAAAGTTCGGACGGTAGTCGAGGGTCCTGGCGGCAGCGATGATCCGTTCCCGGGTCTGTTTTGGAATATGCCTTGCCGATGGGGCATCATTCAGAACCGCCGATACGGTGCCGGCCGAGAGTCCCACGTGTGCTGCCACTGATTTCAAGGTGACCGCATTTCCGTTGGAATCAGCCGACTTGCGGCTCTTTTCACGCGCCATGTTTTTCCCCGAAGCCCCGGGTAAAAGCGTCCTAATTATATACAGGCTTCGCACTCGCCTGCGCCCCGGCAGGACCAGGAGCCGAATCGCGGCCAGCAGCGCACGAGGATTCGACGGCCCTCAAGCGATGCATTATTCTGTGCTGACCTCGACGAAGCACAACTGCCCTAGGGGCAACAGGCGGCTGGGAGCTGCATCCTTGCCCCCGGCCTAGCATCAAATTGTCTTGGGGCTCGCTATGGGCAATACATTCAAGACCGCGTTCCTACTGACCGCGCTCACCCTGCTTTTAATGTTCTTCGGGCGCATCTTTGGCGGACAAAACGGCATGCTGTTCGCCCTCCTCTTCGCCGCCGTTCTCAACTTCGTCTCCTATTTCTTTTCCGATAAGCTCGCGCTCGCCATGTACCGGGCCCGGCCGGTCACCCGGGAGGAACTCCCGCGCGCCTACCAGATCGTCGAGCGGCTTACTCAGCGCGCCGGTCTTCCCATGCCCAAAGTCTACGTGATTCCAACCGACTCCCCGAACGCTTTCGCTACCGGGCGCAGTCCGGCGCATGCTTCGGTCGCCGTGACTCAGGGCATCCTGGACCTCCTCAATGACGAGGAACTCGAAGGTGTGCTGGCGCACGAACTGGGCCACGTGCGCAATCGCGACATCTTGATCAGCTCGATTGCCGCAACTATCGCAGGGGCTATTACTTATGTGGCGGATTTGGCCCGCTGGGGAATGATCTTCGGCGGTTTCGAGCGCGATCGAGAAGACCGGGGCGGGGGCTTCGCGGCCTTGGCCATGCTAATCCTTGCCCCTATCGCGGCCTTTCTCATTCAGCTGGCAGTTTCCCGCTCCCGCGAGTATCAGGCGGATGAGACCGGGGCACACTTTACTGGCAATCCTTACGCCCTGGCGAGCGCGCTGGCCAAGCTCGATGCCTACTCGAAACGTCTGCCTCTCCCAGCCACCCCCTCTACCGCGCATCTTTTTATTGTCCAGCCGTTCCTTGGAATGAGCCTGGCCAGCCTGTTCTCCACCCATCCGCCGATCGCCAAGCGAATCGAGCGGCTTACGGGCAGACCGGCAGACTACAACCTGCAGTGATCGCTTTGGGCTAAACCTCTGATAACGCTAGCGTCGGCCATTTGCGCGTCACTAAGGTAATCACTGCCAGGCGAGGAGCGCATAGTAGAATCGCCACCATGCCGCTTGAAACCGTCATTGCCGCCTCTCACCGCGCCTCCCGTCTCGAGGATGAACTCCGCAAGGTCATCCGCGGCAAAGACGACATCGTCCGACTCGCGCTGGTGTCGGTCCTGGCCCGCGGGCACCTGCTGATTGAAGGAGTGCCAGGAGTGGGCAAGACTACTCTGGCGCACGCCCTGGCGCGGGCTCTCGGATCGAGTTTTCAGCGGGTTCAGTTCACGAGCGACATGTTGCCGTCCGACATCCTCGGCATCTCGGTTTATTCCGTTGCCGATCAAAAATTCGAATTCAAACGCGGGCCGATCTTTACCAACGTATTGCTGGCCGATGAGATCAATCGCACCACCCCCAAGACTCAGTCGGCGCTGCTTGAAGCCATGAACGAGGGCCAGGTCACGGTCGACGCTCACTGTTACCGGCTCCCCCAACCTTTTCTGGTCGTGGCCACGCAGAATCCGGTCGAACACCACGGAACCTATCCCCTACCGGAGTCGCAGCTTGACCGTTTTCTGATGCGCGTGCACATGGGTTACCCCGACGGGCAATCCGAGCGAGCCATCCTGCGCGGCGAGGCGGGCGCGGCGCAACTCGACAGCCTGCAAACGGTTCTGACCGGCGAGGATGTGGTTGAAATGCAGCAGCTAGTGACTCAGGTCGAAGTCGACGACTCTTTGGTCGCTTACGCCCTTGAAATCGTGCGCCTTACGCGGCGGCACGAGAAGCTTACGCTCGGAGTGTCCCCGCGCGGGTCGCAGATGTTCTACCGCGCTGCCCAGGCTATGGCTTTCCTCGACGGACGAAGCTTCTGCGTCCCGGAGGACTTCAAACCGCTCGCGGTTCCGGTTTTCGCGCATCGCGTGGCGGTGCACGGGTTGCACTCCTCAGGTGTTAAAAAGACGGTGCACGCCGAAGAGGTCATTCAGGAGATCGCCGACTGCGTGCCTGTTCCGGTGTGAGTCGCCGTCCCTCGCTCGCCAGTAGCTCATTCCGGCAAGACACTCCGCTGGGGTTTACCATTTTCGAGTGAACTTCCTGCGTTTCCTGATGCTGCTTACTCTCGCCGTCTGGATCGGGGGGTTAATCTTTTTCCCCGTTGTGGCCGGGATTGCGTTCTCTCGTCTGCAAGTCGAGCGGGCAGGCGTGATCGTCGGCGACTCGCTCGTCGCCCTCCACTGGATCGGCATGCTTGCCGGCGCAGCATTCCTCGTCATTTCTCTTCTCCATGACCGCGTGCTCGACGGCCGGACGAGAACCGGGCGCCTGTGTCACGTGCTGGTGTTGTTGATGCTCGCGCTCACCGCAATTTCACAGTTCTCGATCATCCCGCGGATGGATGCGCTGCGCGCCTCCGGAAGAGAACTCTCCGCGCTGCCTGCCGTCAGCCCCACTCGCCTGCAGTTCGATTCTCTTCACCGTGCCTCGGTCCGGATCGAGAGCGGGGTTCTGCTCTTGGGCTTTGCCGCCTTGTATTTTACGGCCCGTCGCTTGCGATCCGCATAGCACCCCTTGGGACCCGGGAATCCGCTATTCTTCTTGTTCGACCAGGCCTTGGCGCCTATTTGGCTGCGCCGGGTGTGCCTGAGCAACGGCTGGATTTATGAAAACCGGCATCATCGGCCTGCCCCAGGTAGGCAAGACATCGCTTTTCCGCATCCTCACCAAGTCACAACTTGCGACGTCGGCTAACCCGCGAGAGGCGCATATCGGGGTGGCAAAAGTGCCTGATGAGCGCCTGGAGCGCCTGGCAGCCCTGTTCCATCCCCGAAAGTTGACGCTCGCATCGGTTGAATATGTGGATCTTGGGGCCATAGGCCAGGAGGCGCTGAAGGAGTCGGGCTATCTCGGACACCTGCGAAACGTCGATGCCGTTGCCCACGTGGTCCGGGCATTCGCCGACGAATCGATTCCCCATGCTGGTCCGATCAACCCGGTTGCAGATATCAGGAACGTCGAGCTGGATCTGATGATCAGCGATCTCGGCCAGATGGAGAAGCGGCTTGAAAGGCTCGAAAAGGATCTGAAGAAGATGCGCTCCGCCGAGCTTGAAAAAGAATGCGAGCTTCTCAAACGGGCAAAAGCCCAAATCGACGAGGGGCAGCCGCTACGAGACATGGAAATGAGTCCGGAAGATAAGAAGCGCATTCGCGGGTTCATGTTTCTCAGTGAAAAGCCGATTCTCTATGTGCTGAACATCGGCGAGAGTGGCGAACTGGGCAAGGAACTGGAGAGCGCGGTCGAACACTTCGGGCTCTCATCGGCGGCTTCCCGTAGGAGTGCCGGCGCTACCGCGATTTGCGGAAAAGTCGAGGCCGAGCTGGCGGAAATGAGCGATGCCGATGCCGCCGAATTTCTCGCCAGCTACGGGCTTAAAGAGAGCGGCCTCAGCCGTCTGATCCGCAAGAGCTATGAGCTTCTGGGACTGATTTCCTTTTTCACCGTGGGCGAAGACGAATGCCGCGCCTGGACCGTTCCCCGCAACACGCGGGCGGTTGAGGCCGCCGGGGCGATTCATTCCGACCTCGAGAAGCATTTCATCCGCGCCGAAACCATACGCTGGGACCAACTGCTCGAGGCGGGCTCAGAATCGAGCGCCCGCGCCCGTGGCACCCTTCGCCTGGAAGGCAAGGACTACATTGTGCAGGATGGCGACGTTCTCCATATCCGCCATTCCGGGTGAGAGCCTCTCAGTCCTGCCAAGATAATCAAATTCGCACCGCGGTCGGCGTTCGTTTCCCAAGTTTTTCAAGCACCATGGGCGCAAGCTGCGCGATCGATCCTGCACCCATGGTCAGTATCATGTCCCCTGGCTGTGCCCTGCCGCTAACCGCCGCTGCCGCGCCCTCGAATGAACTGACATAGAAGACTTGACCGCTTCGACTCTCAGAGATGCGCCGCGCCAGCTCCTCCCCGGTAATGCCCTCGATCGGGGCTTCGCTTGCCGGATAGATATCGAGCACGATCAGGGAGTCGGCGCCGGCAAAGGCGGTCGCAAACTCATCCATCAGGTCCCGGGTGCGGCTATAGCGATGCGGCTGAAAAATTACATGGATGCGGCCATAGCCACACTGCCGCGCCGCGGCCAGGGTCACTCGGATCTCGGTCGGGTGATGGCCGTAATCGTCGATTACGGCTACGTTGCCTGATTTGCCGCGCAGCTGAAAACGCCGGTCAACGCCGCAAAAACCTTCGAGAGCTTCGCGAATCTTAGGAACAGTAATATCGAGCCCGATTCCGACCGCGATCGCGGCGGTCGCGTTGAGCACGTTGTGGGCACCGGGCACCCGCAGCCTGAACTCTCCCAGATTCTGGCGACGGTAGTTCACGGAAAAGCTGCTGAGGGGCGGGCTGTCATTCTGCTTCAAAGGGCTGTGCAGACGAATTCCGAAATCCGATCCCCGGCGCCTGCCATATGTCACCACGCGGCGCTCGACCTTAGGAGCCAGGCGATGGAGGACGGGATCGTCATTGCAGGCCACCACAGTTCCGTAGAATGGCACGCGGTCCATGAAGTCAAGGAACGCCCGCTTTATGTCGTGCATGTTGCGGTAGCAGTCCATATGCTCGCGATCAATGTTGGTTACAACAGCGAGAATGGGCGAGAGTTTGAGGAACGATCGGTCGCTTTCGTCGGCTTCCGCCACCAGGTATTGCGAACGTCCCAGGCGGGCATTGGATCCCATGGCGTCGACCCGGCCACCCACCACAACTGTAGGATCAAGACCGCCGGCGGCGAGCACGGCCGCAACCATTGAGGTGGTTGTGGTTTTGCCGTGCATCCCGGCCACGGCGATCCCGTACTTCAAACGCATCAGCTCGGCCAGCATTTCAGCCCGCGGTATAACCGGAATGTGCAGCTTCCGGGCTTCGAGCACTTCTGGATTACCAGGGGAGATAGCCGAGCTTGTGACCACTACGTCGGCCCCGGCCGCATTGTCGACATTATGACCCTCGAAAATTACCGCCCCGAGATCTTTCAGCCGTTCGGTGACCGGCGAACGTTTAAGGTCCGAACCCGAGATCCGGTAACCGAGGTTGAGCAGCACCTCAGCGATCCCGCTCATGCCGATGCCCCCGATGCCTACGAAATGAATGCGTTGAATTTTGGCGAACATTCAGAAGTCCTGCTTCATTGGATCTTCGATCCCGGCAACTTTCAGGGCCAGCTCGGCAATGTCCCTGGCCGCGTTTGGGTGAGCGAATGAGCGCGCCGCTTGGCCCATGCGCTCCAGTCGTGTGGGGTCTTCAAGTAAGGCACAAAGGGTATCGATCAGCCAGACTTCGTCAAGCCTGGTCTCTTCGAGAACCACGGCAGCGCCTTTTTGTTCCAGCGCCTCGGCATTGCGGCGCTGATGATCGTCGGCTGCCCGAGGAAAAGGAACGAACACGGCCGGCTTTCCCGCGGCCGCGACTTCGGCTACCGTGCTTGCCCCGGAACGGCACAGAAGCAGGTCGGCGCGGGCAAAAAGTCCCGGCATGTCATCGACGAATTTGTGAACCTCGGCACTCGGTAGCACCCGCTCGTAGGCCACCCGGACCTCACCGTAATCACGCTCTCCCGTCTGATGGATGACGCGCAGTCCGGGCACGCGCCTGGCGAGCTCCGGAAGAGCTCCAATCATCGCCTGATTGATGGCGTGCGCGCCCTGGCTTCCGCCAAAGACCAGCAGCATCGGCGAGCCCGGAACAAAGCTCTTCGGGGCAATCTCGAAAAATGCCGGGCGCACGGGAATGCCGGTCAAGACGGGATTACGGAAGTATTCGCCCGTGCGCTCGAACTGCACGGCCGCGGCAGAGACCAGGCGGGCTACCGCCCGATTTGCAAACCCGGGCACCAGGTTGGGCTCAAATGCCAGCCTGGGCACGTGCTTGAGTATGGCCGCGAGCATTGCCGGGCCGGAGGCATACCCCCCGACGCCAATCACCACATCGGCTTCGAAGTCGGAAAGGATTCTCCCCGCGAGCAAAACCGCGCGCGGCAAGTCGATGGCTGTCTTCAAACGCGTTCCCAGGCTCACACGGTTCAGCGCTCCCACTTTCACAAACTGAATGGAAAAGCCGGCGGCAGGGACCAGGCGACCCTCCAAGCCGCGGGGCGTGCCCATGAAAAGCACCTCCGCGGCGCAGCGGTTCTTTAATTCCTGGGCGATTGCGATGGCCGGAATAACGTGCCCGCCCGTGCCGCCTCCCGCCAGAATCGCTCTCATCTCAAGAGAAATATATATGAGCTAGTCAGGCTCGTGGGATCGAGCCCGTAGCCTGAAGTGCAACTTGCCCCGCCACAAAGGAGACCTGGACGCTCGCGTATCTTTAAATGCGCGTCCACGCGCAAAGAAGATGCCCATGCACCGGAACTACTCTCTTCAAGCTGGCTCAATCCGCCGCCCCTCGCACAAGAATCCAGTGGGATCGAACTCGTCCAGGCTTGATTAAGTTTGAGTTGCCGGAAGTTGCACCTTATGAATTGAGTCGAAAATCACGCCCAGTGTTACGCCTGGAAATGGAACGCTGCCCATACATATCTGGTACGGAACCGCACCCAACGACAACAAGTCTGTGTAAGCATCCACTTCTTTGCCATGGATCTGCTCGGGCTACATATAGGCCGCTGTGCCCATTGTCGTGCCTGGTTTGATAAGGTCATCCGCTCCGTCCAGCAGGCGGTCGTCTTGGCGACAGCGAATCTAAAATCTTCGCAGGCCCGCTCGAGCTGTAACTCCACCGCTTTTTGTATTTCTAGCGGGTTTCCTCGAATCAAATGCTCGAGGGTCATCCCTTCCCCGAACTCGGTGACGATGAATGTTGCCATCCTGCTGCCTGATCTGAATGGTGCAAATGTTTGGATGGCTCAGAGATTGGCGAGCAAGAGACGGGCACTCGAACCGCGGGCGAAAATGTTAGAGTGCGGGCAGGAGCAAGTCAAACGACCGGACTAGGCAAGATTGCGATCTCGGACCCCCTGTGCTGCGGTAATTCCTGGACTTCCTCTATAGGAGAAGTGACGATGGGCGTGCCGTAGTCCGGGTGACGAAATTCCAGGTGCATGCCCCGACCGATGAAGCGCCGCTTGAGCATCGAACCACCCCACGTCGATCCGTGAATGGTAATCAAAACCGGACGTGGACAAAATCGCGGATGGCCCGTAATCAGAGCCACAGCACCAAATAAAACGTGGATGCGATAGCAAGTGTTCCGGGTCGTCACCTGCAGCCAGGAACCCGGAACCAGATCTTCGACCCTGACGCCACCCTCAATCTCGGATTGCACAATATGACGGTTTACGTCGTCCGAGAGATTGGGATGGGGTCGAAATTGCGGGGGAGCAGGCATTTTGTAGAATGCTCGATTCTATCCCTATTCGATTCACGAAGTAAGGATACGGATGCCGGGGCGGACGTGAAATCCGTCAAGGCCTATTGCAGCTTGCCATATTCCGCCTTGGCTTACTTCAGAATGGGCAGTTTAGGATAGGCTTGCTTCCAAGCGCAAGGAAATCCCTACAGGCGCTATTTGCCTTCGCATTCACGCCTGCCATGGCATATGCGGGACCGAGTTGCGATGTGCAAGCGGCGTGATGGGTCGTTGAGTACAATCCTCGGATGATTGATGATTTTGTCGAATTCGGCTGCCGCTTCGTTTCCTCGGCGTGGCGCCATCGAAGCAAGCCTGCGGACATAAATGGAATATGAACTTAATCCAATACGCCGGGGCCAAGAGCACCCAATTCATACGCGCGAAAGACTTGTAGGAGATCGATGCCACGCTGTGGCTCGCACGCGCTTTACAAGGAGCTGCGGCTCCAGAGCCGGCGTGTAATTGAAGCGCAGAATGGCATCTTGAAAGCCAGCTTCGGTCGGCCATGGTTTTCAACCTACCCCGAACATTGCCATTCTGAAGCAAGCCAAAGAAGAGTACGCCAAGCTGCGATTTGAACCGCCGCTGTTCACGAACCCGAAAGTATCGCGTAGCAATTTCAGCCGATGGTTGCGCGACCTGACCTTCATCGCTGGTACATGGGCGAGGTTCTCGATCAGCGATTCAGTGATAGCGTCGCTGCGATAGTCGCTATTGGCGTCTCCACCCCCATTCCTGAAGGGGAGCACGGCAAGCGAATCACTCTGGGCTGCCCTGCCCGATCCCAGGTATCAAGCGGCTCCCGCCGCCAGTCGATGACGACCAGACAGTCGGCTAGGACGACCCAGAGAATGCGAGGTTTGAGCATTTGATCAGGCAGTGTCTGCGCAGCAACCATTTTGCTGGACTCGATGTTCCATGTGGGTCGATCCTGATCTTGGCCGAGTTCCCCCTGCTAAAATCGGGTTTGCATGGATT
>JAFAWX010000424.1 GCA_019241535.1 Acidobacteriota bacterium
GCTGCGGCACAACCCCGAAAAGGGCAAAGACTTCGTTTCCGCCTTCGAGCACTGTGACATGGTGGCCGCCACCCTGTGCGGTATCCAGGATCCAAAACAGGTAAAGCGCAGTATCTGCGCGATGGGCCATAAGTGGCTCTGGAACCCACGGCTCGGGGGACTTCCGCCCGAGGAGTTTCTCGTCAAAGTCGATCCCCTGCTTGCCGGCGTGAGAGAGAAGCTCGATGGCCAGTACGCCACGTCTAGAGAGATCGCAGGCCGGCTGTCACCATTCTGGGCTGAAAAGCTCGGCCTGAAAGCGGGCATCCCGATTCCAGTGGGCGCTTTCGACGCGCATTGGGATGCCGTGGGCGCCGGCTGCCGCACCGATGACATGGTCAACGTGGTCGGCACTTCCACCTGCATCATTGGAATTACCCCTTCGGCCAACCTGGTGCCCGGAGTCTGTGGTGTTGTCCAGGGAAGCGTTCATCCCGAGCGCACCGGCATTGAGGCGGGACTTTCGGCCGTGGGAGACATTTTTCAAGCGATTGCCGCTCGTGCGGGAACCGACGTGGCCACTCTCTCAAAGGGCCTCGACAACTACCGCGCCGCCCAAACCGGACTTTTGCGCTTGACCTGGGACAACGGCGACCGCACGATTCTGGTGAACCCTTACTTGCGAGGCATTACTCTCGGATGGAACTTGCAATCAACTGCGCAGGACGAACTTTTCGCCGCCATTGAAGGCACGGCCCTGCACACCCGGGTGATCTTTGATCAGATGTCGGCGAGCGGCGTGCGGGTCGAGCGCGTGATCAACGCTGGAGGAATTCCGCAAAAGAACGAAGTCCTGAACCGCGTCTATGCGAACGTCCTCGGGCGCCCGGTGCTGGTGCCAACCCAGAGCACCACCAGCCTGGGCTCGGCTATTTTTGCCTTTCTTGCCGCGGGCACCTTCAAGACGGTCGAAGAGGCTCAGGACAAGATTTGTCCGCCTCACCGCGTTTATGAGCCCGATCGCAGCCAGCAACGCGTTTACGACGAACTTTACCGCCTGTTCAGTCGCTTGTATTTCGCATTCGGAAAAAAAGCCGGAGAAATGGGCGATATTCTCCCGGCCCTGATTCGCATCTCTGAAGTTCAGCATAAAGAACGGGCCAGCGCGTGAGCGATGAAGGCTCAAAGCATCGTGGCTTTGAGCGCACAAACCAAATACTCCCCGACCTCACATCCGTTTTGAGGGTGGACGCTGATGTTCGCAGGAGGGCGACGACTCTGCCCTTGAAACTGCTCATTATCCTCAGCCTTGTGGTCGCCTCCTTGCGCGCCGTGCCCGAGAACCCGCCGGCCCCGACACCTCCCATGGGGTGGAATAGCTGGGATTCCTACGGCACGACAGTACGCGAGGAGCAGGTCAAGGCCAATGCCGACGTAATGGCACGTGATCTTGGAAGGTACGGATGGCAGTACGTCGTGGTGGACATTCAGTGGTATGAACCAAATGCCCAGGGGCACGACTATGCGCCCGGCGCAAAGCTCGCAATGGACGGCTTTGGGCGGCTGGTCCCAGCCCTCAATCGCTTTCCCTCATCCGCGGGCGACCGAGGATTCAAGCTGCTGGCAGATTACGTCCACGCCAAAGGGCTGAAGTTCGGTATCCACATCATGCGCGGCATCCCACGGCAGGCAGTCGAAGCCAATCTCCCTATTGCCGGAAGCCCATATCACGCCGCCGACGTAGCCGACCGAGACAACCCATGTCGGTGGAACCCCGACATGTGGGGTGTGGATATGACCAAACCAGGGGCGCAAGCGTACTACGATTCGGTTGCCCGGCTGTACGCCTCCTGGGGAGTTGACTTCATCAAGGCCGATGACATGGGCAGCCATCTATATCAGCCGGCCGAAATTAAGGCTCTCGCTCTTGCCATCCGCAACGCGGGAAGGCCCGTGGTCCTCAGCATTTCTCCCGGTCCGGCACCCATCTCTGAAGCCGAGTTCTTCGAAAAATACGCGCAGATGTGGCGCATTTCGGACGACTTCTGGGATGAGTGGCGACTGCTCAGAAAGCAGTTCGACTACACCCGCGAGTGGGCGGAGTACGTAGGAAAGAACAACACCTGGCCGGATGCCGATATGCTACCTCTCGGACGCCTGCGGGTAACCGCAACAGAAGGTGGCGGTACGCCTTCAAGGTTCACACCAGACGAACAACAGACGGTCATGACGCTGTGGTCGATCTTCCGCTCCCCACTCATTATTGGCGGAGACCTGACGACAATCGATCCTGCCACAACCGCCTTGCTCACGAACAATGAAGTGCTTGAGGCAGATCAGGAAGGCAAAAATGCCCGCCAATCTCTTGAAGAAGGGTCCGTACGCGTGTGGATTGCTGATGCGCTCCGCGCCGGCGATCACTACGTTGCGGTTTTCAATCTTGCCGAAAATGCACAAAGCGTGAGATTTGCATGGGGCAAGATTGGCATTCAGACGGGTACCGCGACGGTACGCGATGTGTGGACGAAGGAATCTCTGGGCAGAAAGTCCGGTATCGAAGTTGAACTCCGCCCCCACGCGAGCATTCTGTACCGGATCTCCCAGTTGCAGGGCGCCACGGTTTCTTCGTCCCGGTAGAGACTCAGGACCTGGCCCGGGTACCGCAGCGTGATCTCCGTCTGAGGACAGTCTGAGGCTCGGGCATATCGCCGATAACGTTTGCATTCAGCACAACCTTCTACGCAGAGTCGGTTGTTACATACAACCCAGTTATGTACACGAAATCAGTATTAGCACTTAATTCGTGTAACTAACGGAGAATCGCTTTGCGCAATATACAATCACCTTGGAAGAGCACGTTGCCCGCTGGTCTCGCCTCCTCGCCGATGTTCTCAAAGACTACATGCGCCAAGAGAGTGGCTATGATAAGGCGATGCGCCGAGCCCTTTCGCGAAAGGCACTCTAAGACCGACGGACATTATTTGTCGCGAGAGGAGGTCCATGAGCGTTCCCGTCGTCGTTGATACGAACGTCTTCATTTATGCCTTGGACGACGGTGATAAGAAAAAAACAGATGCAGCCCGGGCATGGCGAGCGGAATTGTGGAAAAGTGTCGCGGTCGAATTAGGTTTCAGGTTCTGCAGGAGTTCT
>JAFAWX010000232.1 GCA_019241535.1 Acidobacteriota bacterium
TGCACGTGCACTACGCCATTCCCCACTCGGTGAGCGCAATGCTTGCGCGGCAGATGCTGGCCTGGGGAGAGGAGCACCGGAAACTGCCCTTCGTGACTACTCTGCATGGCACCGATATAACGTTGGTAGGGCAGGACCGGTCCTACCTGCCGGTGACCCGCTTCTCGATCGAACAGAGCGACGGCGTAACCGCCGTCTCTCACTACCTGCGCGAGCGCACACTGCGTGAATTTGGGATCAAGAACCATATCCAGGTGATCTATAACTTCGTAAACTGCGACCTGTACTGTCGTGATAAGGACCGGGCCGAGCGGCGGGCGGAATACGCTCCCCACGGCGAACGCATCCTGGTGCACGTCTCGAACTTCCGGCCGGTGAAGCGGGTCACTGACGTAATCGAGATCTTTGATCGGGTGCGGAAGAAAATTCCCGCCCGGCTGCTGCTGATGGGCGATGGACCGGAGCGATCGCCGGCGGAATGGCTGGCCGTGCAAAAGGGCATTCGCCACGAGGTTTTTTTCCTGGGGAAACAGGAACAGGTTGCCGAGAAGCTGGCCATCGCCGATGTCCTGCTTCTGCCCAGCCAGCTCGAATCGTTCGGATTGGCTGCGCTCGAGGCGATGGCGGCCGAGGTTGTGCCCATCGCGACCCGGGTGGGAGGGGTTCCCGAAGTTGTTGAACATGGACGGACGGGGTATATGGCGGATGTGGGAGACCTGGAGACGATGGCGCGTTATGCGATTGACATCCTCGGGGACGAAGCCGCTCTGCGCAATATGGGCAAGCAATGCCGGGCCGCAGCTCGAGAACGCTTCTGCACGGAAAAGATCATTCCGCAATATGAGGATTTCTACCGGCGTGTGCTGGAACGCTCTGCGTGACCACCATCGACAGGCTGGTGTCATCGCCGGGCAGCACCGGCAGGCGCAGGCGAACCAGCGTGCCGATTCCGTCGTGACTGTCGATGGTCATGCGCGCGCTGTCGCCGTAGAGGACTTTGAGCCTCTGGGCGACGTTGGCCATTCCGATTCCGCCCTTCCCCAATCCGGTGGGCGGCTCGAAGAGCTGGGCGGAAGCCATGCCGACGCCGTCGTCCTCGATTTCAATGGTGAGATGGGAGTCCGCCAGCCGGCTGCGCAAGAAGATGCTGCCGCCGTCGATTTTTGTCGATAGCCCGTGCTTAATGGAATTCTCGACCAGCGGTTGGAGCAACATGCTGGGGACCATTACATCGAGCGAACCCGGGTCAAGCTCTTTCACTACCCTCAGCTTGTCACGCCCGAAGCGCACGACCTCGATATCCAGGTAGTTGTCGATGAAGTCGATCTCTTCCTGCAGGGCAACGAAAGCTTCAGTGCTGTGCAGGAGGCGGCGCAAGATGGCGGCCAGCTTTATGATGAGTTCGCGCGCGGTGTCAGGCGCGATACGCACCAGCGATGAGACCGAGTTGAGCGTGTTAAAGAGAAAATGCGGGTTGATCTGGTTTTGCAGTGCCACCATGCGCGCCTGGAGCAACAGGCGTTCCTGTTCTTCCAGTTTGATCTGCAGGCGCACCCCGTTCCAGATCTTCAACTCGATGACGATTACCGTGACCGAAGTGGCATAAATCAGGCCATCGACCCACACTGGCTGGGGCGCATAAGGCAATGGCAACCAGCGGGAAACTTCTAGTTGGACAACGCGCAGGAGCACAATGCTGACAAGAAACATCATCTGCCAGTCGAAGAACTTCGGCCGCGGCTCGGTCCGCCGCACCCAACGCAGGACACTGAGATAGTTAAAGGGAGAGAAGTTCCAGACCTCCTCGTGCAGAGGGGTTAATTCCCGCAGCTGCCCCGCGATCAGGCCGGCGATCAGGTTGAAGGGCAATAGTACCCAGCCGCCGTTGAACAGAAAGGGCAAGCCCAGCAGGGCCCCTCCCAGCGCCCCGGCAAAGCGGCCGGCAATGACCCCCAAGAGCAGAGTGGTTTCAAACGAGAGATCGCCGGTGAAACTGCCGGCGGCGCCAAACTTTGTCCAAATTCCGAACGCCAGGGTCTTACCGATCCAGTCCGAGAACACCAGCCACAGCACCAGATAAATTCGGTCGCGCAGCGAACGCTGCTCGCGAAACAACAGAGACTTGAATTCAACTGAACGTACCAGGGCGGCGGCGATCCCCGCGGCAACCCCCAGCTTCACCAAAAGATTGATCAGAATCAGGCTGAGCCGCTGGTCCATCGAAGTGTGCTCTCAAGAGAAATGTAACACTTTCCAGAAAGCAGGCCTGGAGCTCGAGAGGTGCTCAGTAGGGCCCGATAATCCCTCCAATGCGCCGGGCGGCCGGGGACTTCTTCCCAGCGATAACGTCCAGATACTTCAGCCCGCTGCCCGTATTAAACAAGACGACCTGGTCGTCCCCGGTGAGCGCTTCCGGACTCTCGGCGGGAGAGAGCTCGCGCAACTTTAGGTATGCAGCCAAGCTTGCGGCTCCTTCCGGGGCCGCCAAAATACCTTCTGTCGTGGCCCAACGCGTGAGCGCATCTTTGATTGCCTCATCATCGACGGCAACGGCGGCTCCCCGGCTACGCCTGAGAATATCGAGCACCAGATAATCGCCATAAGGCTTGGGGACGCGAAGACCTGCAGCGATTGTCGAGGCATGTTGTGGCGGTTCCGCCGTCTTTGTGCCCTGGCGCCAGGCGCGGCAGATAGGGGCGCACCCCTCCGCCTGAACGGCAATAATGCGCGGCCGCCTGGAGCCGATCCACCCCAGCTGCTCCATCTCGTCAAAGGCCTTCCATAGCCCGATCACGCCCACGCCACCTCCAGTCGGGAAGATCACCGCATCCGGCAATCTGCCGCCAAGCTGCTCGAACAATTCGTAGCCCATGGTCTTCTTTCCTTCGACCCGATAGGGCTCTTTGAGAGTGGATAGATCAAACCAGCCCTCGTTGCGGACGCCTTCGCTCACAAGCCGTGCGCAATCGCTGATAAGCCCGTCGACCAGTCGAACCTTCGCTCCATAGCTTTCGCATTCCACACGATTGGCTAGAGGTGCATCACGCGGCATAAAAATATGAGCTTCGATCCCTGCCGCAGCGGCATATGCCGCCAGCGCTCCGCCGGCATTTCCAGCCGAGGGAACAGCAACGGCCCTTATCTGGAAAGCGCGGACTGCGCTGAGTGACACCGCTATGCCGCGCGCCTTAAAGGACCCGGTGGGATTCAGGCCTTCGTCTTTGATCCAGACATTCGGAAATTCACGGCTGGCAAGAAGCGGGGTAAAGCCTTCCCCGAGCGTGAGCGGCTCAATGGCCGGGAGCACCTCCCGATAACGCCACAGATTGGGCTCCCGCTCGCGCAAAACCCGCGGGTTAAAGGTTTGCTTTAGGGTTTCGAGGTCGTAGCAGGCAAAGAGGACGCCGCCGTCGGCGGGACAGGTGTTCTGCGGAATGCCGGGCGGAAGCTGCCGCTGGCATCGGGTGCATTCAAGCGAAATGACTTCTGACACCGACAGAGTGTAACAGGGCCGCGACGGGCCGCCCTTTCACCCGGCCGGCAGTTGTCGCAGCAGTCCTTTCGCCTTACGAAACCAGGGACGTTCACGCCGGCGCAGATACCCGGGGAGGGTGGGCTTTTTGGCCAGGATGCGCTCGGTCCACTCACGCGCCTCCCCGATGCGGCCGGTTGCGGCAAGAAAGCTCGCATAGTTTAGGTAGGTTTCAGAAAGTGTCGAAATGCGCGTGGTCTTTTCAAACAGCGCTGCGGCCCGTTCCGGCTGGCCGGTTCTTGCGTAGGCGTGGGCGAGGAGGCCAGCGGCACGATGAAAATCATAGGTCGGGTCTTTTGCCACTACGCGCTCGAGATCGCCAAGGGCCGCCGGGAAGTCGCCTAGCTCGATCTCGGCCAGTCCGCGGCGATAAAACGCATCCGGGGAGTCGGTGCGGGATGAGATAGCTTTGTCGTAACAGGCGCGGGCGCGCGTGTATTTGCCCTCTTCGAGGTAGAGATCAGCGAGTTCCTCATAGTTCCCGGCGGCCGGGTTATCGAGAACGATGGCTTCGAGCTCACGAATCCTGCGGCGTCGCGGGAATACCTTGAAGCTTTGGCGCAGCAGGCCGGCGTCGGGCAGAACCTCGACGACGATGTACACCAGGGCGCCAATCGCGCCGCCAAACAGTATGATCCAAAGCCAGTAGGTCTCAGGGCGGCGGCGAATGAAGTGAAAAATAGCCGCGGCCTGAATGATCAGGCCCCAGGGGAACAGGATCGAATAGAGAGCTCCCAATCCTGCGAACTATAGCAGAAGGCTCATTCGCGGCTCTATACACTAAGGTCGCCCGCACCGGGCGAAGCTGTGTCGGACCGCCGCTGATCTTACGAGTGTTAGAATCCGAGCGGTGACTCCTGCCATTCGCCTGCTGGCCGTGGACATCGACGGCACCCTGCTGAATTCTCAATTTTCGATCTCCCCGCGAGATCTTGACGGTTTGCATCGCGCCCATGAATCGGGCATAGAGGTCGTGCTGGTCACCGGCAGGCGACACAGCTTCGCCCTTCCTTTGGCCCGTCAGCTCGGCTTCGATCTCTGGATCATCAGCTCCAACGGCGCCATCACGCGTTCGCTTGACGGGGAATATTTTTTTCGCGACCTTCTGCCGGTAGAAACTTGCCGCGAGTTGTGCTCCGTGATGCGCGGATTCCGCGGCCAAACCGTCATTACTTTCGACCAGGATTTGAAAGGCGCGCTGATCGTTGAACGCACGGATGAGTTGACCGCAACCATTGAGCGCTGGCTGGAGAAGAATCGGGAATTCATTGAGTTTAGCGTTCCCCTCGAGGACGCGCTGGTCAGGGATCCCGTGCAGGCGATGTTCTGTGGTTCACTGGCCCGCATGCGAGAAGCCGTGGCGTGCCTGCAGGCCAGCTCGTTAAGGGAGCGCATTGCAGTTATGCGCACCGAATACCCCAGCCGCGACCTCTCGATCGTGGACGTAGTGAAGCGAGGCTGTTCGAAGGGCCATGCCCTTGAGCGCTGGGCCCGGCACCGCGACATCATACGCGAGGAGGTCATGGCCATTGGTGATAACTATAACGACATTGAGATGCTTGCCTTCGCGGGTCGCCCGTTTATCATGGGAAATGCCTCTGAGGAGCTGAAGTCGCAAGGCTGGCCGGTCACGCTCACGAACGATCAAAATGGGGTGGCAGCCGCCATTTCCGAGGTACTGGGTTCCTCCGGCCCGCACAAACCGAACGTGCGGCGGCTCGGGCTTTGAAATCGGCTCATTGAAAGCGATCGCACAACTCGCGGTAGCCTTTGCCTTCATGGCCGGAGGGGTGCTGGCCGAGGGGGCAGAGTTGGCCATTCTCTACAATGGAAACTCGATCGCCCACGAGCGGCGGCAAGTGGTTGGGCAGGTCACCCGCCTCTATCTCAGCGATTCAGCGGAGAGTTACATCGAAATTCCGAGCGATCAGATCGAGCGCTTCGAAATCGACAGCGCCTCGCGCTTTCAACCTGCCGCCGGACAGCTTTCATCCTCTCCCGGTGCTCAGGCGCCGACCCGCGGCGAGCTCGACCGATTAATCCTTGGCGCCGGGGAGCGGAACCAGGTGGATCCTGATTTCATCAACAGCGTGATCCGTGCCGAAAGCGGTTTTCACCCTTTCGCGGTTTCAAAAAAGGGAGCCCGGGGGTTGATGCAGCTTATGCCACAGACGGCCTCGCAACTGGGGGTTCAGAACGCATTCGATCCTGGGGCCAATGTCGAAGGCGGCGCCCGGTACCTGCGCGAACTGCTCGAGAAATACAACTTCGACGCGGCCAAGGCGCTGGCTGCGTATAATGCCGGGCCCGGCCGAGTCGACCAATACCACGGGGTTCCACCTTATTACGAGACGCAGGCTTACGTTCGACGGATTATCCGGGATTTCAACCGGCAGAAACTGGCCGAGCACCCGGAACTCGCCGATAAGCCGAAATCCGTTTCTGCCGTGCGTTCGTCAGCGACCGGCATCCACCAGCACAGCTCCCAAGCTTCCACGGTTCCCTCCGGGCGGTCAGTTTCAGACGACTCGTCGGCTAGTTCGCGTTAGGTTTACCGGGAGATGAAAAAGCACCGCATCCTCCTCTATGCCCTCCTCGCCTCTCTTTTGGCTATTCTTTTCTACCTCCAGTTTCGCGCCTGGAGAAATTTTGACTGGGGGATGTTTCTCTCCCGCACTCGCCAGGTGGAAGCTGTCCACATTCTGCTCGGTATCGCCTTTACTTACTTCGCCTACCTGCTCAGAGCCGTACGCTGGCGGATTTTTCTGCGGCCGGTGAAAAAGACGACCTCAAGCAGCCTGCTGGCGCCCACGGTCATCGGGTTCACCGGCATTGCGTTGCTTGGACGTCCGGGCGAGATGATCCGCCCTTATCTGATCGCACGCAAGGAGGGCCTCTCGTTTTCCTCGCAGCTCGCTGTCTGGGCGGTCGAGCGCATCTTCGACATCGGGGCTTTTGCCCTGTTGCTGATCAGCTCCATTTTCTTCTCCCCGAACCTGAAGCACCTCAAGTACTACGACAAATTTCGCGAAGGCGGCCTGCTCTTGATGTTGCTGGTCGCAGCCCTGGGAGCTGTCGCAGGAGTGATCAGCATGAAAGGCGAACTGGTCGCCCTGTGGGCGGAGCGCCGTTTTACCGGTCATGCCTCCGGCTTGGGGCAGAAGATAGCGGCCCGGGTGCGGGAGTTCCGGGGGGGACTGAACACCATTCACGGCGCAAGCGAACTGCTGCAGCTTACGGCGGTATCGCTGGGAATGTGGTTCACGATCGCACTCGCCTATCGCCAGGTGACCGGCGCCTACGGGGTTGCGGCACTCAACATTCCGGTTGCTCAGGTCTTCCTCCTTATGGGATCGAGCATGATTGGCTCGCTGGTACAGCTTCCGGGTGTCGGCGGCGGCTCACAGCTGGCCACCATCAGCACCCTCGAGCACGTGTTTGGAGCGACGCCCGAACTCGCGGCGAGCTGCGGAATCTTGCTGTGGATGGTCACGTTCATGGCGATAACACCGCTCGGGCTGATCCTCGCTCATCGCGAGCGGCTGTCGCTTCGCCGGTTGTCGGAAGAAAGCCACACCGAAGAAGAGCTGGCCGAGCAACGCTAGGGCGCTTGCCGCAGCCCTGGTATGAAGCTCTTCAGAGCGCGAGGGTCGAGAGATCCTGCTCGGGCAGGAGCTCGAGTTCCATCCAGCCCTCGAGCGGCAGGGCATCAAGCGGAATTCGATTCTGCCACAGGCTGAAGCGCAATCGCAGTTTCCTGACCGCGACGGAATCGTGGGCTGAAGATAGCAGAGGGGCGGAATAGAGCAGAGTCAGCGGTAATTTGAATTCGAAGGTGCGTGCCAGAGCGGCACTGGCGCCGTTTGGAGCTTTCAGCTTCCCGTCGTCAGAAACCTCAATACCGGCGATGGTTCCCGCCCTGACCTCGGCCTCGAGGCGAAGCGCGGGCTGTGGCCGGCTGGCCTGCGCGCTCCAGGATTCGAGATTCACGATGATTTCAAAATCGCCGGCGGGCGGAGAGGCGACAAAGTCCATGCGCCCGTAGACATTCTCTCCGTCGATGCCGGCATAGATTGACTCGAGTAGAAACTGCTTGCCGTGCATCGCACCCGAGCGTCGGTCGGCGGTGTAATGGGCAGCGCCCATCCATTCAAAGTAGCGGATTCTTTCGCCATCGATACGCGGACGAATGTAATGCGTCTGAGGCGTGAAAAGGGGCTGCGCGGAACCGCGCATGATCGGCTGGGCGAGGTAATCGGGCGGAGTTGCTCCGAGCGCCTGATAGACGTTTGAGAGGTGCTTGCGGTAGAGCTCGTCGAACTCGCGATCGTTGGCCGAATGGTGCTCGGGACCATACCACCAGTTCCAGTCGCTGCCTTCGGCGATGAAAATTTCTTCTGCCGCCAGGCGGCGCTGCTCCTCGGAACAGTTGGGGGAGGCTTGGGTGAAGAAATTGCGGGCATGATAGAGATAATCCCAGGATTGGTTATCTTCCGGCGCGCCGATCCAGACATTAAAGTTGGCGTTGATCCACGACCCGGGTACAAGCGACCGCAGAACGTCCACGTTCCTGTGGCGCTCGATCGCTTCTGACACCGTCACCGCTTCGATCATCGGATGTTTTCCCAGAGCTTCGTAGAAGCGCCGCAGGAACTCGCGTCCCGATTGCGGATAGTATTCCCAGGCATTTTCGCCATCGAGGATTATCGGCAGTACCGCATCTCCGCCCGCGGAAAGAATCGGCTGGGCAGCCTGTTGAATGCTTTCGATAAGGTGGGCGGCGGCTCTCTCCGCCGGCATTCCGGAATAAACAAAACCGATCAGATCGGAAATCGCATGATCGCGAAAAAGCAGATGTATCGCCGCCTCGCCGTTCTCGTAGCGATGAACGGTGTACAGCTTCCGGGCCGCTGGCTCCGGCATGCGGCCCTGGCCGTCGCGCAAGAAGGCCAATCCCAGGCTACGCGACAAGACTCCTTCATCGCTTGCCATCCAGTTCACCCCGAGACCAGCGGCAATCCGCAGCACCTCCTCCGAGACGCTGCCTTCCGACGGCCACACTCCCCGCGGGCGGCAGCCGAAAACCTTCTCGTGGAGATCGAGACCAAGCTCGAGTTGGCGGCCGGCGTCTTCAGGATGGCGGAAGCGGTTCTGCGGAAGCGGAAGACCGGGAACCGACAAGGCGCCGGCTTGGGTATCAGCAATAAGCGGCAGGATCGGATGGTAGAAGGGCGAAGTCGAAAGCTCGATTCGTCCCTGAACCGCAGCCTCGCGATGGGCCGGCAGAACTCTGGCGCAAAGATGCCGTTCTCGGTCGATAACGAACTGCTGGTCGTCGACGGTGTAGCCGCGTCCTTTGCGGACCAGTTCGGCAACGTCCGGCTCATCGAGGAAAAATTCGTCGAACCAGGCAAGCTGCGACAATACCTGCAGGTCGGTAAAATCCTGGGCCTGAAAATACCGCTCGCTACGCTGCGCATCCGAGCCGCTCGAACGAAAGCGGTTCCACAACTCCTGATAGCGTGGGTAGCGTCCGATCAGGTGCTCTGGGTTCGCCTGAAAAAGGTACTCGAGGGCGAAACGGCGCTCCTCGAGGGTGAGATCCCGGGCGGGGCGCGCGGCCACCCGCAGAAAAGGATCGCGCGCAGTTCCCGCGGCGTAATCCTCGATTTGTACCATCAGCGACGGAACAAGATTGAAGGTCTGGTGAATGTCAGGAAACTCGTCGAGCAGTTTCACCATCCCGTAGTAATCTTTCAGCGCGTGCAAGCGAACCCAGGGGAGCCGGTACTCCCCGCTAACGAGATCTTTGTAAAAGGGTTGGTGCTGGTGCCAGAGAACCACTACGCGGACGACAGGCATGAGCGGTCCGGTTCCTGATTAGAATGAACTCGTATCGAGTCTAGCATGTGGGGCCAATCTGACTCGGCCGAAATGCAGATGGCGATTTGCTCGTAAAACCGAAGATCTTGCAGGTTAAAATCTGAAAGCTCTCAGGGATGATTCGAATGAAGACTAGAAACTCTGTCGTTTCCGCTGCCGTGCGGCACGAGGTAACGCTATTTACCTCCGACGATCTCTATCTGTTCAACGAAGGGCGCAACTATCGCGCCTACAACCAGCTGGGAGCGCACGCTCGAAGCGTCGACGGAGAAGAAGGCACAAACTTCAGTGTGTGGGCTCCGAATGCGAGCAAGGTCGCCGTAGCCGGCGACTTCAATGACTGGAACCGCGACTCGCATGTTCTCGCTCCGCGCGGCAGTTCGGGGATCTGGGAAGGCTTCATCCCGGCCGCAAGCAAAGGCTCGCTCTACAAGTTTCACATCATTTCTCACCGTGACGGCCATGCCGTCGAGAAGGCCGATCCTTTCGGTTTTTATCACGAAAGGCCGCCACGCACGGCATCCGTCGTCTGGGATCTCGACTATGCCTGGGGCGATCAGCAATGGATGAAGTCGCGGGGCAGCCGCCAGTCGCTCGCTGCCCCCATTTCCATTTACGAGGTCCACCTCGGCTCATGGATGCGCGTACCTGAGGAGAACGATCGTTCCCTGGGCTACCGAGAGATTGCCCCGAAGCTCGCTGAATATGTCGCCGGCATGAACTTTACTCATGTCGAGCTGCTGCCTATTATGGAGCACCCCTTTTACGGCTCCTGGGGATATCAGACGACAGGCTATTTCGCCCCCACAGCTCGCTACGGAAACCCCCAGGACCTGATGTATTTGATCGACTATCTGCATCAGCAGGATATCGGCGTGATCCTCGACTGGGTTCCGTCGCATTTTCCTTCCGACAGCCATGGCCTGTCGTATTTCGACGGCACCCACCTGTTCGAGCACGCCGACCCGCGGCTCGGATTTCACCCCGACTGGAACACCAATATCTATAATTACGGCCGCAATGAAGTGCGCAGCTTTCTGCTTTCAAGCGCCATGTTCTGGCTGGACAAATACCACGCCGACGGGCTGAGGGTCGACGCTGTGGCCTCCATGCTGTACCTCGACTACTCCCGTCGGGAGGGCGAGTGGATTCCCAATAAGTACGGAGGCCGGGAGAACCTGGAAGCCATTGAATTCCTGCGCCAGTTGAACCTCGAAGTGTACAAGGAATATCCCGACATTCAGACCTATGCGGAGGAGTCAACCGCCTGGCCCATGGTGTCGCGGCCGGTTTATCTCGGGGGCCTGGGCTTTGGCATGAAATGGGACATGGGCTGGATGCACGATACGCTGCTCTACTTCTCAAAAGATCCCATTCACCGCAATTTTCATCACAATCTCCTCACCTTCCGCATGCTGTATGGCTTCAGCGAGAATTTTGTCCTGCCGCTTTCGCACGACGAGGTGGTCCACGGAAAAGGGTCACTGATTGGCAAGATGCCGGGCGACGAATGGCAGAGATTCGCCAACCTGCGGCTCCTCTATGGTTACATGTTCGCCCAGCCGGGCAAGAAACTGCTCTTCATGGGAGACGAGTTCGGGCAAGTGCGCGAATGGAGCCATGACATGAGTCTCGAGTGGCATGTGCTCGACTATCCCGTCCACTCCGGAGTGCGCAGATGGGTGGAGCAGCTGAACCGCGCGTACCGCTCACAACCGGCGCTTTACGAGAACGAGACCGATCCGGCGGGGTTTGAGTGGGTCGACTGCAATGACACCGCCTCGAGTGTGATCTCACTTCTGAGAAAAGGAAGACAGCCGGAACAAACCATCCTGGTGGTCGCCAATTTCACCCCCGTGCCCCGCTTCCCCTATCGCATCGGGGTTCCCTTCGGCGGCACCTGGCGGGAGCTCTTAAACAGCGATGCGGTCGATTACGGTGGCAGCGGATTGGGAAACCTGGGTTCGAAGGAGGCCGAGCCGGTTCCTGCGCACGGCCGGCCCTATTCCCTTTCGCTTACCCTGCCGCCGCTGGCGATTGAGTTTTTCAAGGCCGGCTGACCCGGGTTGCGACTTCCCCGGACCATTCCGGTCCGCTGTTTTGCGATTGAGCGAAATTGCTACTCTACTCTCTATGACGAGCACCGGAGAACGGTTCGAGCGAGCTGTCGCCATCATGGCAAGGCTGCGGGCCCCGGGGGGTTGCCCCTGGGACCGGGAGCAGACCTTTGACTCCATAAAACCCTACACGCTCGAGGAGAGTTATGAGGTGGTCGAAGCCATCGACAATCGTGATTGGGACGAGCTTCGGGGAGAACTGGGGGATCTGCTTCTCCAGGTGCTGTTCTATTCGGAGATGGCGCAGGAAAAAAACCTGTTTACGATCGACGACGTGCTTGACCGACTGCAAACGAAGCTCATTGAGCGCCATCCGCACGTCTTCGGCGATCGCACTGCCCCGACCGCCGCCGATGTCCTGCGCAATTGGGAGGCAATTAAAGCTGATGAAAAGAAGAAGCGCCTGGCTGCCGGGGGCGGGAAATCGGCGCGCGTTCTCGATCGAGACTCGGTGCTGGCAGGGGTTTCTTCGGCTATGCCGGCTTTGCTTGAGGCTCATAAGCTTAGCTCGCGGGCGGCGCACGTGGGCTTTGACTGGCCGCACGTGAGTGGCTTGTTTCAAAAACTCGAAGAAGAAGCAGCTGAACTGCAGCGCGAGCTCGGGAATTCCGCTTCCCCGCCGGCCTCAGCGGCCCCCCTCGAAGGCGGACCTCGACCACAGATTCCCGAATCGCTCCGCCACCGGGTCGAGGATGAAGTCGGGGATTTGCTGTTCGTCCTGGTAAATATCGCCCGCTATCTTGCGGTAGATCCTGAGTCGGCGCTGAAGCGAACGAACCGGAAATTCAAGCGGCGCTTTGCCTGGATGGAAGCACGTCTGCGCGCCGGCGGTCGGGCTCCGCACGAGGTGAGCAGAGAGGAATTGGAGGCACTCTGGCAGCAGGCGAAGGAGCAGGAATCGCAGCCCGAGCCGAGTCGGAGCGCGCCATGAGGGTTGAAGCCATCACCCTGCGTGAGCTGCGCATGCCGCTGAAGCACTTCTTTGAGACCAGCTTCGGCCGCAGTGACAGCCGTCGCGTATTGCTGGTTACGGTGCACTGTCAAGAAGGGGAAGGTTGGGCGGAGTGCGTCGCAGGGGATGGGCCCTACTACAGCTGTGAATGGATTGAGACGGCCTGGGCAACGATTCGTGACCACCTGGCATGGGCGCTTGTGGGCAAAAATTTTCAAGCGGCGAGCGAAAGCGCCGCATCGATGGCGCGCGTGCGCGGGCACCGCATGGCCAAGGCGGCGCTTGAAAATGCGCTCTGGGATGCCGAAGCCGCTGCGCGACAGCAACCGCTGTGGCGGCTGCTGGGAGGGACGCTTAAAGAGATAGCGTGCGGGGTATCTATCGGGATTCAGAACTCGCAGGCGGAATTGTTGGACAAGATCGCGACCGAACTCGCGTCCGGATACCGGCGGATCAAGGTGAAGGTCAAGCCCGGTTGGGATCTTGAGGTGCTCAGAAAGATTCGCGAGCGCTGGCCGGAGATTCTCTTGAGCTGCGATGCCAACGCTGCCTACGGTACGATTGACTTTGACCATCTGAGCCGTTTCGACGAGTTCAATTTGTTGATGATCGAGCAGCCGCTATGGGAGGACGACATCTTTTGCCATGCCGGCCTGCAGCGCCGGCTCAAAACCGCCATCTGCCTCGATGAATCCATCCGCCAGCGGCGAGATGCGGAGCAGGCCATCGAGCTTGGCGCCTGCCGGATCATCAACATCAAGACGGGCCGCGTAGGGGGCTTCAGCGAGTCGATCGCCATTCACGATCTCTGCCAGCAGCACGGAATTCCGGTTTGGTGCGGGGGAATGCTCGAGACCGGCATCGGGCGGGTTCACAACATTGCCCTTTCTACGCTTGCGAACTTCCGCCTTCCAGGAGACGTCTCGGCGTCAAAGCGCTACTGGGAGGAAGACATCGTGGAGCCGGAAATTGACATTACCCCGCAGGGAACCATCCCGATCAGCGAGCAGCCCGGTATGGGATACAAAATCAAGCCTGACCTGATTCAGAAGCTCACCGTCAGAATGGACACCATCGGCGACCGGTGAGCCTCGATTCTTTGCTTTCCGGCCGCCCCTTGCTTACCTTTACTCCATGCCGCCTCACTTCACTGCCGAGCTGTTTCGCTTTCTCACTCGTTTGAAGCGCAACAACAATCGTGAGTGGTTTATTGCGCACAAGCAGGAATATGAAAACCACGTGCGCGCGCCGGCGCTGCGTTTCATCAGCGATTTCGCTGCTCCTCTTTACCGAATTTCCCCCCACCTGGTGGCCGATGCCCGCCCCTCGCGAGGGTCGCTCTTTCGTATTTACCGGGACACTCGCTTCGCATTCGACAAGCGTCCTTTCAAAACGCACGTTGCCATGCGCTTTTCTCACCGCGGCAAGGACATTCACTCCCCCGGTTTTTACCTGCATCTTGAGCCTGGAAGCTCGTTTGCAGCTTCGGGACTGTGGCATCCGGAGGCGCCAATCCTTTTCAAGGCACGAACCGCCATCGTCTCCCGCGCGGCCGAGTGGGCGAAGGTTCGTAAGCTGCTGAACTGGGACGATGCCGGCAGGCTCAGCCGTCCTCCACGGGGTTTTTCCCGCGAGCATCAGTTCATCGAGGATCTCAAGTTACGGGATCTCGGTACGGCCGTGGAGTTCACCGACCGGCAGGTCCTGAGTGCGGACTTTATGTCCACAGTCGCCCGCTCCTGTCGGAGAATGTCCCCGCTCACCCGCTTTCTGAGCAGCGCCCTCGGACTTGAGTTTTGAGCGGAAATTCCTGCGCCCAAAGGAAGCTGCTGCCGTTGTCCTCTGATTGCAACGCGGGGGCTGACGGCGCGATCAGTTACAAACCAGGCACTCTTCGGCCCGATTCTTCTGCTGATGGTCGCCATGCTGTCCGTCTATTCCCACAGCCTTCGACTCCGAAGGCGGGGCTTCGCGCAGGGTGGCGGCAGGCTTTGCCATTTCTTTTTTGAGGAGTTCGACTCCCTCGGCGAAGGTCAGAGTAGAGGGAACAATGTGAAAGTCAGAGAACACGTCGCTCGAGTGCAAATTCAGCTTTTTTACCAGAAGGATTTTACCGGTGAACGCAAGCTCCATGCGAGTCACCTCCCAGCGGCCGTTCGCGACATCCGCCTGCTGGACCACGAAGTGCCCGCCGGGGTCAAGATGCCCGAGAATTCCCCAACCGAAACCCACTTCCTTCTCTAAAGTACCGTCCATTAATGCAATACGCTTCTCCTGCTCGTCGATCAGCAAATTGCCTTTCATGGCCGTGAGCACCTGCTCGACGTGCGAAGGGGGCTGGTACGAGGGATTCGGGCGGAATTTCAGGCGCACCAGCTCATGCCCCAAGCGTCCCATATCGGAGGAGGCCGGGACGGTGCCGGTCGGTTCGTACAGGAAGGCATCCGGCAGCGCCTTCAAAATGCGTAACGTGCGGTCGCCGTCTTCTTTTTCCTGCTTGCGCTTTTTGGTGAGCTCATCGGGATGGCGGATGTAGTTCTCGAGGCGCGCCTCTTCGGCGCGCTGCTGCTGAGGAGTCAGCGGATGCCCGTCTTGAGCGATCAGCATACCGGCCGTAGCCTCACGGGTTTCGACGACCAGCTTGATTTGCGACTCGCGGGCGGTGGTTCGGGTGTCGCGAAACATGAAATGCGACCCCGCGCCCGTATCTGAAGCGACCTCGTTGTTCACGGCCTGGCGCACAAGCTCGACGGGTGTTTGCCGCAGGCTCTCGTCGGCCGCCAGTGAAAGCGAAAGAGCGAGGCAAGCGCTTACGCCGGCCATCGCATAGCTCGGGAATCGCTGCCGGGTGCGCATCTACGTTAAAGCCGCTAACATTTTAGACGGGAACCCGGGGATTGCTGTTGTACAGTCCGGCTCTAGGGTGTATGCGGTTGCCCGTCCAAGATGTGAAGTCATTCCCGGAGCCACAGGTTCAGGCATTGAAATTGGTTTAAAATCCAGTGGCCTCGAGGAGGTCGGATCCATGAGCACTGCGGCGAGCGCGCAAGTAGCCACTGTCGGTAAGTCGGTAAGTATAAAGGGAGAACTCTCGGGCCGGGAGGACCTGTTTTTGGACGGCAGGCTCGAAGGCAGCATTCAGCTCTCTGAGAGCAGTCTCACGATCGGCCCCAACGGCAACGTGCGTGCCAATATCTCTGCCAAAGACGTAACCATAGCAGGCACCCTCGAGGGAAATATCGCAGCCGGCGGGCGTACGGAGATACGGAAGACAGCGGTCGTGAATGGAGATGTTCGCACCCGGCGCATTGCCATCGAGGAAGGCGCCTATTTCAAGGGGAAGCTCGAGATCTTCGGCGAGCAGGCGGCGGCCACCGGAGCTGCGGCGGACTCATCCGCCGCTGACGCAAAGGCAAGAGGCCTGCGAACATAACAAGTGATCTGGTGTTGACCTCGGCGGCGAGTTATATTGGGCAAACAAGCCCCGGGTGCACGCGCCTTCGCTTGATTGGGACGCATCCAGAGCCGCTTGCCGCGATCTGCACAGCGAAATCCGATGAAATTGTTTCGCAGCAACCCGACTTCTGTCCCCGGCGCGAAAGCGCAAGCGCGTCCCACGCGCCGCTCGAGCGCCATGGCAGAGCTCACGCGCCTTCTGAAATCCGAAGAGCCCCTCTGCGTGCTCGATATCGGCCCCACGTCCGCCGCCAATATTCGTTTTTTCACCGAGGGTGGCCATCGTATCTACAGCCAGGACCTGCTCGAGGCGTCGAGCGACCCTGCGCTCGTGATTGAGGGAGCGGAAGGCACGGCGGCCGTCGACAGCAAGAAGTTTCTCGAGGAGAACCTGCCATATCCGAACGCCCACTTTGATCTGGTGCTGTGCTGGAACTTGGCCGATTACCTCGACGAGACTCTGGTAAAGCCTGTGGTCGGGCGGCTCTGGTCCATGATGAAACCGGGGGCAATGCTGCTGGCCTTCTTTCACACGCGGGAAGCGGGCCCGGACGCCCCTTTTTATCGCTATCACGTTACCGGCAGTGATCTTCTTGAAGTGCATGCGTTAAATCCGAGAAACGCGCACCGAAAAGAGGGTACGCTCGCGTCCAGCGCCTTCAGGCTGCAGCGGGTGTTTAATAACCGGCACATCGAAAACCTGTTTCGAGATTTTGCCTCGATCAAGTTCTTTCTTTCGCGCGACAACATTCGCGAGGTGCTGGTGGTACGCTGACCGAAGCGGGCGCTAACGCGTTATCCTTACCAGCTGGCGCGCCACGAGGGGAGCGCTTTCGAGCAGAAGGAGTGCCGGCCGCCGGACTGCCGCCGGCCAGGCGAGCATCCTTCGCAACCAGGAGGAGGCGCGCAGGACGGGTGAGAAACAGTTGTCGTAGCGCCACGAATAGTCCGCCGCTGCCTCCGCCAGTGAAGATTCGCCGCCAAAGAATTTTCTCAGGCACTCTCCTGCGAGGGTCCCGCTGCGCAGCGCGAGTGAGATGCCGTCTCCGATGAATGGATCGACGAAGGCGGCGGCGTCGCCCACCTGGAGCATGCTGCCTTCGACCGGCTCGGGAGGGTGAAACAGGAGCGGCGAGGTGCTAACCTGCTCAGAGACGGGCTGCCACTTTGCGCTGCGCTCCGCTAGCCTCCGGTCGCGGACGACGACTTGCGACAAGCTGCGTGCAACACCGCTCTTCACCATGGCACAAACGTTCACCAGCTCTCCCCCATCCTGATGCTTGGTACCGACGGGCTGCACGCCGCAGTAACCACCTTTGAAGAAATACAAATCGACGGACGCCGGGCGGGAGGTCTCGCGAAAATGGCCCTTGAGACCAATCCAGTGCTCCCCGGTCAAAGATGCCCGCTTCGCGCCGCTGGTAAGCGATGACCAGCGTCCACTGGCATTGATGACGGCTTTTGCGGAAAAGGATTCCGTGGCGGTGACCACACGAAAGCGGGACTCATGTTCCGAACCGGGATGTTGAAGCTCAACGGCCCGCACGGTCGTCGCTTGGCGAACATCGGCGCCCATGCGCATCGATGAGCGCCATAGCGCCTCGTCCAGCTCGAAGCGTGTAATGCTCAGGGCGGACGGCAGAATCTCTACGCGGATCTTGGCTCGATCGAGGAACAACCTGGCCGCGGCAATTCGCGGAGCTGAGCTGACCAAGCCGCGGTCTTGCGGAACAAGCAGCTGCTCAAGCACCCGCAGCGATTCTTGAGATACGAACTCCCCGCAGACTTTGTGCCGCGGAAAAGCTGCCCGCTCGAGCAGCAATACGCTTCGACCGAGTTGCCTGGCTTTGACTGCCGCCGCGCATCCGGCCGGGCCGCCGCCGATCACAATCAGGTCGTAGGGGGCGTCTCGGCTCCCTATTTCCATGCCGCTGCTCCCATGCGGAACAGGAAATGTTCCTCAATATGGACGTCGCCTGACCCGGCCCGGTACAGCAAGTCTCGCATCTCGGGGACGGTGTAGGCCTGGTGAACCGACGCTGGCGCGTCGTTTCGAGTGAGGCGGCTCTGGTAGAAAGGAATGCCGGCATAAGCAAGCGCGAGATGCAGGGGATGGCGGATGAGATCGTGCGCCAGAAGCGCGACGCGGCATACCCGTAACGCTTCTCGGGCAAATTGAACCACTTCATCGGGGCAGAGGTGGTGCAGAAACAGCGAGCAGCAAACAAGATCGAAGCTTGATTCTGGAAAGGGCAGGTGCAAGGCATCAGCGACAATCTTCGCGAAATTGCCGTTTGATGGAAGATGTGAAGCCAGACGGTCGAGGAGTGTAATCTCCAGGCGTATGCCCGCGGTGCGGAGTTCGCGGGTGAGAAGCTGGGGGATGTAGCCCTCGGCGGCGGCCACCTCCAGGACTGAAAACTCCCTTTGACGTGTGCGCCCGGCTACCTCTTTCAGCAGGTTGCGGACGGTCGATATTCCCCCGAACCATCGGTTGAACCACCGCAGGTCCTCGAGCGAGCCAGCTACCTCGCCGAGGTTTCCGCAATCCGCATCCAGCAACTCGGAGGTGGGACACCGTCGCACCTCGAGGATTCTAGCGGAATATCAACGCAGGGATTGTCATCGGTGTGTGAAATCGAGGCCCAGGGCGAGCCTCCACGGACTTGATGCCAATCCTTGCCAGATCTGGCGCGCTCGCTGCGACTTGCTTTTGAAGAAATTTTGATCCGCGAGCACAACTACCACCGTTAAGCAGGGTTTGCAGAGCAGGTGAATTGATATCGGCTGCTGTTCCCCTTTGGCCCTGGCAGACCCATGAAATTAAGCCAGTGAACAAAAGAACATGGGAGCCGAGTTTATCGCTTTTGCCGCTGTCGTTGGCTCCTCGGGTGAGCGTTAGGCCAAGTTCCCTACGGCCTGTGCTTGCATCAGCCGTAAAGAAAAGCCCAGGGCCCCGATGTGAAGCCAGACGTTTCCACATGGCGAGCACGGTACGGTGTGCCACACGATGAATAAAAGGACGGCACGTCTTATTGGATGGCGCAGGGCTGTTTGTGCGGCCTACCAAGGCGCGCTGATTGAAATACGTCCGGCCGAGATTGGGATGTGTCGGAGCTGCGGCTCGAGGACTGGCACAAGTGCCGGTCACTACGTGCCCCTAGGCGGGATCGAATCCGCGCCAAGACGGGGCGCAGTTTTCGTGAAAGACCTCGCGATAGAGACAAGCGGCACATGCAGCGCATGTTCGCTTACTCCCAGAACGTTAGGCATTAGACCTGCGTTTTTGTGTTGAAGGCTGTGTGCGTCTGCATTGTGGACCCAGAACGCAATCGTCTCCAGAGGCTGTCCGGGAGACGCGGTGGTTTGAATGCCAGGAT
>JAFAWX010000393.1 GCA_019241535.1 Acidobacteriota bacterium
TATCGAGGCGCAGGTACGCGCGCATGAGCCAGAAAATGCTCTGCACCTCGGGCGCCGGCCGCCTCCAGTTGTCAGATGAAAAGGCGTAGAGCGTCAGGCGCTTGATCCCGAGCTCAGGCGCACGCTCGACAACGCGTCGCACAGCGGCGACTCCGGCACGATGGCCTGCAACCCGGGGCAATCCACGGCGCGCAGCCCAGCGGCCGTTTCCGTCCATGATTATGGCCACATGCAGATCTTGTCTCTGGGATTTACTTTGCATCATAAAGTTAGTCCAGAAAAAAAACTAAGCCCGGGAAGCCACCAGCCCGTCTACCAGTCCGGACAGCGGCACCTGCTTCATACCTTTGGCGGCATCACGAACCACCTGCTCTAGAGTCGCCAGATATTCGAGATAGCGTCGGCGACCGCCAGCAGTCATTCGGCAAACCGTCAGCGGACGATTACCTTCGTGGCCTTTCACGATCTCGACCAGCTCCGCTCTTTCGAGCACGCGCAAATGTCGGCTCAAATTGCCGTCCGTAAGAGAGCAGAGCTGTTTCAGATCGCCAAAACTCACTCCTTTGGGATTCGTGACTAGGGACGTAAGCACACTGAGACGGGCGCGCTCGTGGATTACTCGATCCAGCCCTTGGTAAGCAAAGCGCCCTTCGGTGGTCCGCGCCTTAGTGCTCATCGCTACCCTCCTTGACGGCAAGGAGCAGAATCGCCGCGACCAGCAGCTGCCCGACCCCGTAGGGAATACCCATGGCCCAGGGAGAGAGCGCCCTGTTGTCTCCCAGTGTGATACATGTTAGCCCCGACAGCAGGTACCAGGAACCCGCGACGACCATTGGGCGAGGCAGAAAGCGGCAGGAGGAAAACACGCCGAGGCTGAAAATAAGCTGCCACAGTCCAGGGAGGATCCATAACTGTTGCGGAACGTAGCGTACGAGCACGATCGTAAGCAGAGCGCCGGCGACAGCCGAGGGCAGAAATTGCTCAACTGCCATGCGGATCATCTCGTCCGCCAAGCCAGAATGAACGCGGTGGCTCCGCGTGTGCATCTGCGCTCCGATCAAGGCCGCGGACAGAACGGCTGTCCAGAGCCAGATGCCGAGATACCCAGCCACGTGGTTCTCCGCGTCCGGAACCCACAGCGCCTGCAAGGCAGCTGCCAGCAGGGCGAAGCCGCCCGTAGACGCCAGGGTCGCCGGGCCGTAACCACGGAACTCAGTGCTGCGGGCCATCTGCCTCCGAATGCTACTGATGTCCCCGAGTGCTTTGTGCAGATCGCGCATGAGCTTTGCATTGCAAAGTACAGCAAACGGAGGCTAATGTCAACGGGCTTCTCGCCCGAATGCGTTCTGGCACTGCCGCTGCTTGCACGACGTAACCAGAACTGCCCGCCGACCACAAATCTCGATCTGAAATGAGCGCCAATGATGAGCCGGCCTGAGTGACGCTAGCAGGAAACCGTTTGTCACTCTAGAACGGCAGGCACGACCTGGTTTGATTCGAATTGCGCGCTTGTATGCTGCAGCTCATAGAAGCACACGTAGGTAGCTCGAATTTTAGAGAGCAGCCAGACAGTTCAGGAATGCTGATTGCGAGAGTCTCGCCGGGGCGGCATCGGTTGAGACCGCGAAATGCAGGCGGCCACATCAGGCACAGCTGGGCAAAGAAGCCGCTCTGTACAAAGGAACAGGTCCAAAAAAACAACGCCTGCTAAGTCCTTCGCTCTCAGTAGAGAAAACTTGAATCTTCGTTCTACAGATATTTTGTCGCCGCCTTGGGAGAGAGTCATGTATGCCCGTTTGCGGCAGGGGCAGCGTCAAATCGTGTTGTCTGATTCATATTGAAGAGGAGAGCCTTACCCATGGGTGATAGAAGCGAAGCAACGATGGATGGGATCCGGCGAACTGCTGGACAAATTCAGTCCCAACTTGGAGAAATCGGGGGACGATTGCGATCCCGAGTCGGCCAACTCAGCGTAGACGAAAGCACGATTCCAGACACCTTTCGAAGAGTGCCAAAATTGATTTCGCCCAGAGTTCACGCATGGCTCGATGTGGCGGTTACCGCTTACTTTGGCATCCTGGGCGCGCTTTTTGCTACGCGCGGCAAGAAGGGCGCAGCGACTGCTGCGTTCGTCAATGCCGCTATGGTGGCCGGCGTTTCTCTCATGACCGACTACCAGGGGACAGGTGAGAAGCCGATCAACTTCAAGATGCATGCTACGATCGACGCACTGCAAGCAACTACTGCTGCTCTGGGCCCTATGCTTCACGGATTTGCGGGTAAGCCCGAGGCGGGTTTCTTCTATGGCCAAGCGGCCAACGAACTTGCAGTCATTGCGTCAACTGACTGGGATGCGGGGACGCCAATTGGTTTGTCTGGGAACAAAGCCGCTTAGAGTTTGCTTCCTGCCCGATGCGCCGCGCCCAACTTTCGAATTTTTCCGAATTACCGGAAGGGTTTGACTATTTCCCGGAGTTCTTAACCAGGGCCGAGGAACGAGGGTTGCTGCACACCTTTACAACGCTCGAGTTTCAGGCCTTCAACTTTCATGGCTACGTGGCACGCCGACGCATCATTCAATATGGATTCGAATACAACTTTGGTTCACGTCGTGCCACGGCAACAAAGCCCATTCCAGCCTTCCTGCAGCCCTTCCGTGAGCGGGCCGCCACTTGGGCAAATCTGAAGTTCGACGAGATCATAGAAGCCGTGGTTACCCAATATCCCCCCGGCGCGCCTATCGGCTGGCACCGAGACGTGGCCCAGTTCGAGAAGATAATTGGAATCTCGCTCAACAGCAGTTGTCGGATGCGTTTTAGGCGCTACCGGAAGAGTGGCCAGACGGTCTCAGTCTTGCTCGAACCCCGATCTGCATATCTGATTCAGGACATTGCCAGATGGCAATATGAACACAGTATTTCTGCCGTCAAGGACCTTCGTTTTTCGATCACCTTCCGCACCGAGCGATCGCAAGGCCGGAGATCCAAGAACTCAAACACTGCGCGGGATTCAGTCATGCCTTCAAATGAAAACACCACCGCGTCCTAGGCAGGGGGAACCCGTAGGACAAAGGGGAATCTACTTGCCGGGGACCTCAGTCGAGCCGTATCGTCGCTGAGTTCAGACTTGAATCGCGCTTTTGTATCGCGGGCGTCCTGGTAAGCGCCTGCGGGATCGAAGCGCTTTCCCGAAGAACTCTCGGGCGCCGTGGCGGCAACAGGCGTATCGGATCCAGAGGCAATCGAAACATTTTGGGAACTCCAATCGGCAATGCCATCCGTATAGTTCTGGAGCCTTCGCTCAGTTCTGCTTTGGCCAGGGTGGTTGGGTGAGGGCAGGAATCGTGCTGACCGCCTTCGGATCTGGCGGCTTGAAAGATAGCTCCCTTGCCAGAAATGCGATGCGATCCCGCGTGGCATCGCGGTTGAGGGCATGAGGAGCCTCATAAATCTTAAGCTCCTTTGGTTCACTGACAATGTCATAGTATCGTTTCGCCAGTTCGGCGTTCAGGAATGGTTCATCAGTGGCGTATTGCAAAAACATGGCCGCCGGCGAGGCATGGGAAACGTATTTTCCCTCATCCATCCAGGCATAACGGGCAGCAAAGGCGTCGAATTTCTCTGGTCCAACCTTCTGCCGATATTCCTGGAACGCTTTCGTTGTCTCATCGACCGCCAACGACAAGTCGCCGGCCATAATGACGAAGGCCTTGAAACGTTTGTCGATGCCGCTCAGAAACGCTCCAGCAGAAGCATCGCAACTGTGACCAACGTAGGCCAGGCGTTCTCGATCGACGTCGTTGCGGGCCAGCAGCAGGTCAGCCCCACGACGAAGATTCACGTCCTGTTGTACCTCGACATCGACCTGCTGTTCGCTTAACGGCGCCTTGTCCTCGACAAAGCCGGGATGGACAATGACGTGATCGGGCAGCAATGAGACAACTCCGGAGTGAGCAAGTACTATGGCCTCTTCGAGGAACTCCTTACGGTTCTTCTTGTCCGATCCCGGCATGCACCAATGTCCGTAGATAATTGCCGGAAACGGCCCGAGGCCCGGAGGAACCACGAGATAGGCACTCACTACGCCTGCGTTCGGACCGAGCGACGCGCTCCGACTATCCACCGGACTGGCAAAGGACATGTCATAAATGCGCACGCCATCGCGTTGCTGAAGTGTTTGCTGTTTGATATTGAGTGGTGCTTTCCGGTCGTATTCCCAATGACGGAGTAGTTCATCATAGCCTTGCGCCACGACCGCAGGCGCGGTCAGGACAAAGAAGAGGAAAAACGCAACGATCTTCATATCTGGCCCCGATTTAGCTCTCAAATGGTAGCAAATCTGTCCCTCCTACCTCGATTTAGTGGATCGCCGGTCCGAACCGGAACTGCATAGCAAAGCAGAACCATAATTTCGAGTTACGATCAACTTCTCCGTTCATCTGAGCCAAAGGGCCTGGGGATTCAAGCTCAGGTGAAACTCCAGTTTCATGCCGGGTCAAGGTCCGGCAGAGCGAAGGATGGGCCATCAGGGCCGTTCATGCGTTGCGTGGCTGGCGGTTGTGGCAAGCAGATCAGCCAGCCGTCGCACGTGGTGCTCGCGTGTGTGAAGGTTGACCATGTTGAACCGCAGCCACGTGCAGCCGGCGTGACGTGTCGTCGAAAACCATGCCTTGCCCGAAGAGACGACCTCGCGCGCGATCGCCGCTTGAAGACGGTCGATGGCTTCCGGGCTTCCAAGTCGTGGCTGCCAACGGGCGCAGGCGATCGAGAGCTCGCCGCCCTCAAGGATGCGAAAACCCCGTTCGGCGAGCAAAGATTCCAGCAATCGCGTGAGCTCGATATTGCTCTTTACAGCCGACCGGATGGTCCCCCATCCATGGGCGCGTAAGGCCATCCATACCGCAAGGCCCGACGAGCGTCGCGTCGTGGGAATCCCTCGTTGCCATGCATCGAGCTCCCCGTCGGTGGGAATGTATGATCCGGCGGTCGTAGCGAATGCTCTCTGCGCGACATCGCGGTGGACATTCAGCAGAAGCGCGGCTGTGACCGGAATGAAGAACCATTTGTGGGGATCAATCGCGATCGAGTCGGCCCGATCGATGCCGGCGAACCGCGCCCGCATCGACTCTAGCAAGATCGCCGCTCCACCGTAGCAGGCATCAACGTGGAACCACAGGTTCTGTTGCCGGCACAGTGAGGCAATATCTTTGAGTGGGTCGAGCGCGCCGGTAGCGGTTGTTCCCGCCGTGGCGACTACGGCGAAGGGCGTCATTCCACGCTCGCGGTCCCGTCCTATATGACGCTCGAGCGCGTTTACGTCCATCTCACCGCGCCCTAACGAAGGAACGGAGACTAGATCCTCTGCCGCGAGTCCGGCGACCATTGCCGTTCGCGCAACCGAAAAGTGCGCGGCTTCGGAAGTATACAGGCGCAGTCCCGATCGGGCCGGACCGCCGGTGGCTCGCACCCTTGCGAGCACGATGGCCTGCAGCGTCGCAAAAGTTCCGCCCGGGAGGAACATGCCATCAGCACCGTCGATGCCAAACATGTGGGCAAAAGCTGCGACGAGTTCGTCCTCGCAAGTGGTCATGGCAGGCGACTGATGGAACGCGCCGCCGTTGTTATTGAGGGATGAGATCAGCAGATCTGCCAGGGCTGCTGCGGGAAGAGGCGAAGAATTCACGAGTCCCAGGTACAGAGGGTGCGGCGTGCCCATCGAAGCGGGTAGCAGCCATTGCTCAAACTCCGCCAGGGCTTGCGTGAGCCCTACACCCTCCTCCCGCACGGTGCCCGCAATGGTTGCGCGCAGTGTCTTCCGGTCTGTCGGCGGCGCAACCGGCCGCTCCTCGAGTTCTCGATAGATCGAGACAAACATCGCAGCCGTCTTCGCCGCCGCTTCCTCGAGCCCGGCAAGAATGTGATCTAATGCATCGTCCCGACCGAACGCACTTTGCTCAGATGTCCTCATTGCTGTCTGCCTCACCATACATTCCCCCGCCACCTCATGTCTCTGGGTGCACCTTCACCTTGCATTCGGCCTTGCGACGTTATTGTTCCTGATGCAGTATTTTTGGGCCTAGTCGCGGCAAATTTTCGAGAAATTGGGCTCTCAGCACGAAACCAGACACACGCGCTTATTAGAACGTTGCATGTGACCAGGATGGAAAATGACAGCGAAAAAAGGAGCCGCCGCGAAGGACTCGCCGAGAACGATGAAGGGGACGGTTTACACTTGAGAACTACGAGCGATACCCGTCGTTTCGGCTTTCCGCCTGGGCCTTGATTTAAGGAAGCAGGAGCAAGAATTGCAAATGGCTTGCCAGGCCCGGGTGTCCTGTCAGTCGAGCTATACGCATTCCGCGCAGTGCTCGATGCTGTCTGCAGGCTTGGCTGTTCCTGAATTGTTGATGTTCTGCACATGCAAGAGTTAAGCCTGGTTGCCAGAATATCCACGTTGGGTTCGAGGAAAATCGTTTTGTGGTTGCCGTGGATTTCATATACCTCCAGGCCTCCGGCCGCAATTTTGCCCCAACCATATTGCGGATCGCAAACCGCTGCTGGCGGCCGCTCGGTGCACAAGAACAGTGTTATGCGTCCCGTATACGGCTGCGGACGGTACGCGGTTGCAGCCACGTACAGGATCTGCTCCAGGTCTCGCAATCGACCTCTGTTCATGAGCAAGCAAAGATGGTACAGAATACGCCAGGGCAGCCGCTCGAGCGGTCGCGTGAGTTCACGCAGCCGCAACCGTAGACAGGGGAGCGATCGGCCAATCCTAGCCGACGTAGGTTTCGAGCATGAAAACCAAGCTTCCGGCTGAGTTTCGCGCATGCTCTTCACTGTGCGCGCGGCTATGCCGCGAGAGCGTAGGGTATCGGCAAATCCTCTCTGTCCGATTCCTGAAGTCCCAAACCGAGGAATGGCCGCTCGCGACCGAGCTTCTGCGCCCGTGGCCGAAAAAGCGGTCCGGCACCGACGCAGAAAAAAGGTGCCCTGAAGCCAACCGGCTGGATAGGGATTACGCGAGACAAACTGGGGCGAGAAACTCTTCTGCCGCAGTGCGCGCGGCCAAAAGCTCGATGGTAGGCGCCTCAAGGAGGCCCCTCAAGGAGGGTTGTGCCGTGCAGCATCCGGGTCAAACTACATTGCGGGCTCGTCTGCGCCAGAATGAGCTCGACCTTCGGTCCGTGCCAGCCTCAGGGGGAGCATACAACACGGTTCCCATTTCGAGGGAGGGAGTTACAAAATTACTGTGGAGAGGAGGCCAGCATTATTTCGGGAACTTTCTCCCGCATGCGGCTGTATGTGCCTAAGTAAGCATTCCCTGCTCTAATTTTGCCTTCGCCACAGACAACGTCCACGTCGGTGAAAGCAAGCAATTTCAGCGTTCGTCTTCAGCCATTACTACATCCGCCTGTGACCGGCGATGCAACAGTTTGCATCTGCGTCGGGAAACTCAGGCGCAGTACCCCAAGGAGGAGGATAGCCGTCGGCTGGTTACTTTAGTTCATGTACCGCGGTTACATTACAGTTGTGCCAATCTGGAATCTAAGAGAATTGAAGTTGGCAGGCTTGTCGACATGAGCAAAAGATACTTCGTCGCCGTTTATACCGACAGCGGGTGCCTCTGCGCCTGCGAACACAAACACCAAAACGTCACTACGGCTGCAGCATGCATTTCGCAGCCTGGAGGCTATGTTGTTGCCGTTCGACGGCAACAATACCTCCCTCTCACGGAAGCCGAACAGGCCGAATTCGAGAGCGCCATGTACGGACGCCAAGAACCCTCAGAAGCCCCCGCGATACCGCTACTTGTCGGCGGTGTGAAAGTTCAAGGATAAGGCGAACGGCTGTTGCGTACACTTGGCGCACGCGTGAAAACGCTCGCAGAGCAGGCGTCAGGTGATTTACGAAGCCGACTCGCCGCTGCCCGATCGAGGGGTCGTTGCCGAGAAGCGCTCGTTTGATCAAAGGGTGAGGTTGTCGCCAGTTCCGAATTTATATAGCTCGTGGTTGCGCACCTGTTGGGGGAGCGTCAAGCCAAAGAGAATCTGCCGCAAGATCAAGACCGGCATCGGCACCTCGGCCTGCACAAGCGATTGATTAATTGCGGTGCAGCTGAACCCTCGTTCTAGCGATGGCCGTGCTCGTCGCCCCTGTCTTCTCTTCCGTTATGCGGGCCTCCCTCGCGCGGACGAGCGTTATCGGAATGATACGGCTGCGGGCGATAGGCACTCGGACGCGGCGACATCCCACGGTCCTCCCGATGTGGCGCGTTGTATGGCGGCTCTCCTCCGCGGGTGGCGTATGCATCCTGTCGAGGCATTGACCGGTCAACGTTATGTGCCCTGTCCTGGGGACGTGGTACTTGGGCATTTGTTGTACGACTATCGCCGTGTCCATAAAGATC
>JAFAWX010000038.1 GCA_019241535.1 Acidobacteriota bacterium
CAATTCGTGCCGGTTCTCGGCTGCGGGGCCGAGCGTCGTATCAGGGCGAAGAATTGCGAACGAAGCCTCGTCCTTTCTGTTCTTTGCCCAGCGCGAGGACCGTGATCAGCAGGACGATATTGAGGCTTTCAAAGCCGGCCAGCGCCCAGGAGTATCCGAAGCGGGCGCGCAGGGCGAATTCGATGCTATTGACCGGGGCGGCAATCAGGATACCGAGCTGGTATGCCAGCCCGGGCAGCAATCCGCGCGCCTGGTCGGGAGACAGCTCGTTCAGGTGGGCGGGAATCACCCCCCAGGCACCTTGCACTCCGGCCTGCATGATGAACGCGGCCAGAGCGAGGAGCGCGATTGGGCCGGCGAACGCCCAGGCAGGAATGGTAACCAGCGACAACAGCAAGGCGGCAATCATGCTATAGCGTCGCCCCGCAAGTTCAGAGAGATGGCCAAAGACGACCGCACCCAGAACGGCCCCGATGTTGTACAGGATGGCGATATAGGAAACCGTCTGCGGGCTGGCGCCGTGGCTGGACCTGAGGAAGTCAGGATAGAGATCCTGGGTTCCGTGGGACAGAAACATCATGAGCGTCATCATCAGCACCAGGTACAGCGCGGCCTTCCAGTGCGCTTTTACAGCCGCGAGAATGGCGCCCGTGGTCTGTGCTCGATGCTGCTCCCATGCCGCCGATTCAGGAACCCTGGCGCGGATATAGAGCGCCAGCAGGGCAGGCGCTCCGCCGGCCCAGAACATGGCTCTCCATCCAAAATGCGGCTCAATGAATCGAGCCGCCAGAGCCGCCAGGAGATAGCCGATTGAATAGCCGCTCTGCAGAATGCCGGAGAGAACACCCCGCCACCTCTGAGGCGCGGCTTCCATGGCCAGCGATGCACCTACTCCCCATTCTCCTCCCATGCCGATGCCATAAATGGTGCGCAGGATCAGAAAGACTCGATAGCTTGGTGCGAAGCCGCAGAGCAATTCAATGATGGAAAAAAAGATTACATTGGCCATCAGCGGACGGCGGCGGCCGTAGCGGTCGGCGAGCAATCCGAAGATGACGGCGCCGACCGGCCGCATAGCCAGGGTTGCGGTGAAAGTCCATACCAGATCTGATTTGCCAACATGAAACTGAGCTGCCAGAGTGTCGACCAGGAACACCAGCACGAAAAAGTCGAAGGCATCAAGCGTCCAGCCGAGAAAGCCAGCAAGGACGGAATGCCAATGGCGTGAGGGAGTCGAAAATCGACCGGACGCGGAGCTGTTGCGGGCCATGGGCGCGACCTAGGAGAACACTCTCGTCCGAGCAATGCAACGTTCGCTGCGCGCTAATTTGAGACCACGCGACGGTAGAAGTGGCCCCGGCGCCACCGTAGCCCGCCGACAAGCTCCGCTTTGCCTACCAGATGCGGACCCTATCTTCCGGGGCAAGGTAGAGTTTTTCTTCCCTCACAACCGAGAACGCTTCGTACCAGGGATCGAAATTACGGACGGTATTGGCGCGGTACTCGGGAGGCGCGTGCTCGTCCGTCATTACCCACCGGCGCAGTTGTGCGTCGCGAGCCTTTGTCTTTTCACTCTGCGCATGCGCCAGAAAAAACTGCTGGTCTGCGGAGAAGCCATCGACTACAGATCTAGCGCCTGGCGACTGGTGATAAGCATCGTAAGCCGCGGCCAGTCCGGCAAGGTCGGCGATATTTTCGGCCAGGGTCTGCTTCCCGTTGACGGCCAGATCCGGAAAGGGCCGATAAGTGTCGAATTGTGCTGCGAGCTTCGCCGTGGCGGCGTTGAAGTGCTCGAGGTCGGCGGCCGTCCACCAGTTGCGTACCGCTCCGCGGGCATCGAATGCGCTTCCCTCGGAGTCGAACGTATGGCTGACCTCGTGCCCGATAACTGATCCTATGGCTCCGTAGTTCTCGGCATCGGGCGCTCGGGCATCGAAAAACGGTGACTGCAGAATGGCTGCCGGGAAGTTAATCGCATTCTGCAGCGGCAGGTTCACGGCATTTACTGTCTGAGGAGTCATTGTCCACTCATGACGATCAACTGCTTTCCCCAGTCGCATCACCTGCTGCCGGTATCGAAACAGCCGACCCCGCCAGACATTGCCGAAGGCGTCATGCTCGTCGATGTCATAGCCCGAGTAGTCGTGCCAGGTCTCCGGGTATCCGATACCGACATACAGGCTGTCCAGTTTGGCCTGGGCCTCGGCCTTGGTTTCCGCGTCCATCCAGGGGAGGGCGGCGACGCGTTTGCGGAAGGCGGCGATGATCCGGGCGACCATCTCGAGCGCCCGCGCCTTGGCCTCCGGCGGAAAATATCGCTGCACATAAAGCCGGCCGACCTCGTCGCCTACCTGGGCATTCACCAGCTGCAGCGCCCGCTGCGCGCGAGGACGGTTCTCGGGAGTACCGGAAAGAATCTTGCCGAAAAACGCGAAGCGCTCTTCCGCCAAAGCCCTGGGCAGCACGTCGGCAAAGGCTTCGATCAAGTGGTAGGCAAGCCAGTCTTTCCAGACTGCCAGCGGCTCGGAGGCAACCAGCGCCGCCTCGCCTTCAAAAGCGCTCGGCTGCCAGACGATGAAAGCTTTCTGCGCGGCCAAACCTGAGCCGCGGAAGTATTCGCTCCAGTCAAGACCCGGCGCTTTTCGCCCGAAATCGGACGGACTCCAGTGATTGTTCGCTTTGTGAATGTCCTCGTTGTCGGCAAGTGGCCAGTGGTGTTCCGCAATCGCGTGTTCCAGCTCGACGATGCGGCCGGACCGCGCCTCGGAATCGCTAAAGCCGGCGAGCCGGAGCATCGCCGCCACATGCGACCGGTACTGCTCAAGCAGCCGTCGCATGGGTTCAGTGCCGCCCAGGTAATATTCTCGGTCGGGAAGTTCCAGTCCGCCCTGGAGCAGATAGGCGCCATAATGGCTGGGATCATTAAAATCGGGTGCCACCCATACCCCGAAAAGGTTCGGAGTATGGAAGTTGGTGTTGTTGAGCGCGTCCACGTCCGCGCGCAGGGTTGTGCCGAGGGCGCGTGCGAGCTGATGTTTGTCGGAAATCGCGGCGATTTCCGCAAGATGAGCCTTTATCGGCTCCAGGCCTTTCGCCTCGATGCCCGCTTCGTCCATGTAGGACTGGTAGAGATCCCGGATCTTGCGTTGGCCGGAGCCTGCCGGAGCACTGGCCCCGGCGGCCTGTGCGAGCAACTCGGTCATGCGCCGGTTGCTTAAGTCCATGAGCACGCTGAAGATGCTGACGCTTGCCCGGTCAGGCGGAAGTTCCACCCGTTTCAGCCAGCTGCCGTTGGCGAAGCGATAAAAGTCGTCGCCCGGCTTTACTGAGCGGTCTATATCGGCTGCAATGATGATCCCTTCCGAACCCTGAGCCTGCACCGGTCCTGTGCAGGCCAGAGCGAGGAGGCCAAGAATCGAAAGCATGCGGTTAAACATGTTCTTTACCAGCGACGCTCGAAGGTTTGATGCCAGTCAGAACACATGTGAAAGGCGGTAAGTGGGCGGCGGCTCTAACTCCCGCGAAACCCGTGGTCTCGGCTCTCAGGTCGATAAAGACGGAGACTTTTCTGCTGCCTCGCGGACGGCGAGCGCGAGCAGATCCTTTGCAACCCGATCGCTGGCGTGCCGCGCCACAACATCCTCGAATAGATAGTCGCCCAGGACCGGGCAGATCCCCATAGCCTCAAGCGCCTCAAGGTCGGCGACGATCTGGGTAGCCCCTTCGAGGGCGTATTTGGCTTTAAGTTCATCGGAAAGCGAAGTGCGGTTGATCAGCGTGTAGTCGAAAAGTTGCATTCCGGCGTGAGCATTCAAGGCCCGCACGTGATCGGCAGCCGTCCGCCCGAGACTCTCATTGGCCTGAGTCATAAGGTTCGAGACATATACTTTCACGGCTGGCGAGTCGCGAATTGCTTGCGGGATGCCGCGCACCAGGAGGTTAGGAATCAGGCTGGTGAACAGGGAACCGGGACCGATGGTAATGAGGTCGGCACGGGCGATGGCCGCAAGGGTTTCCTGGAGCGGCTCGGGATCGGGCGGAACGAGAAAAAGCTCTTCAATCCGCCCTTTGCTGGCGGTTATTTTAGTTTCGCCGCATACGCGCGTGCCGTCCTGCATCAGCGCTTCCAGCTCTATGTTGGCGATAGTTGCCGGATAGATATGGCCGCGCGTGGCTAGAATTTCTGAAGAAAGACGGACGGCTTCGCCGAAATCCCCGGTTAAAGACGTCAGTGCAGCCAGGAAGAGGTTGCCGAAGCTGTGGCCTTCAAGGCCAGTTCCTTTTGCGAAGCGATGCTGGAAGAGACGGGAAAGCAGAGCTTCGTCTTCCGAGAGCGCCACGATGCAGTTGCGCACGTCGCCCGGCGGGAGCATCTGAAAGTCTTTGCGCAAGCGGCCGCTTGAGCCGCCGTCATCGCTGACCGTGACTACGGCCGAAAGTTCGGTGATGAGCGCCGGGCCCGCCGCGGCAACTCTCCCAGCCGCTCCCGGGACGATGGCCTTATCCGCAGCAAATTGTTTGAGGCCTTTGAGCAGCGCGGAGAGCCCGGTACCGCCGCCGATTGCGACCACGCGCAGTTCGCGCGGCTCCGCAGAGGGCTGCCCTGAACGAGGCTTGGACATGGAAATCAGCCGAGATCCCCGACGTCAGGTTCCGGAGGAACAGGCGTTTCGCCGCCCGGATCGGGATAGAGCAGCTCGGTAAAGCGGGGATCTTCGGACAGGTTCTGAAAATCGGAATCGTTGCGCGCCTGAAAGCGCAGAGCGGGATTGAGGCCGATTGCCCGCGCCAGATTCCGCAGCGAGTCCTCGGAATGTCCGGTCAAACAGTCCAGGGCTGCCAGTCCATAGGCTACATAGTCCGCCTTGGGAACCTGTTTGGCGAGCTTTTCCAGGTGCTCGCGGGCGCCTACGTAATCACCCAGATTGAGCAGCGATACCACGTAGTCATAGTGTTCTTCCGAGGTTTTGAACTGCATGGTCTCGCGTTCAAGTTGCTGGGTGCAGGCGTGCAGGTGTACGCCGGCGCGATCAGCGAGTTCCCGGTTGCCGCCGGCCACGACCTTCTGCAGGAGCGCTTTGGCCTTGTCGTATTTGTGCTCCTGCAAGGCGCGCAAACCCGCCTCGTACGTCTGCAACACCTGGTTCAACTCGGGATCGCTCCCAAGCGTGTGCTTGGTTGTAGATTTCTGAGCCATGTGCAGAATTTTTCCTGGAGGCATTGGATCATCATCACTGGATGATTGCTGCGTTAGTGTCTGCTCTGTTCATCGTAGCGATTCGATGACCCGAGTTCGATCAATCTAGATCAATTCATAGTGGCGGCCGACTCGAGATCGATCTGTTTCCACTCTCCCTGAATGATGCCCTTACGGATCTGTTCGGCATTCTTTTGCTGCTTGGTCATCTCGTAGGAGTAATAGAGCTCCTTCATGCAGGTCGTGCACTGGGCCCCATGGGTATCTTCGAAGCAGCTGCGCAGGCTTTTATGCCCCATGCGGTCGCAATAGCAATAGCAGGGCTGCTGATACAGCACGCCACCAATCCTGGCGGCGAGTTCGTACGCATGAGATTGAAAGCGGGCCTGGTCATTTGTACCCCAGAGCTGCTCTCTGCCCAAAATGGGCGCTTGCTTCGTGCCCTTCGGCGGCGGCGCACGGTGGAAGGCGGGTATGCGCTCCTGCTCCTCGGCCGACATCGACCAAGGAGTGCTTGCGGCGAACGTGATGAGAAGCAACAGTCCGAGCAGCAGCGAGCGTTTGAACATTTAGCCTTCCCAAAAGGCGTATTGTACACGAATTGCCCGGCTACGCGCAGCCCGCCGCCACCCGATCCCGAGCACGCCCGAGGCGAAGGGTGGTGAGCTTCACTCTACATCGAGGCATGCGATTGGACCGGCACCCGCGACGCCCGTTCCCTTTACCGGGACGAATAAAACATGCCTCTCGAGTGCAGGAATCAATTCGAGGATCGCAATCGTCCGGGCAGCTCCTTTTTTTGCCACTGAAACAACTTTTCTACGCTTTCGAGACTTGTGACAACTGCAACGCAGCGGTTAAATATACTGCGCGCGGCAGTACGATCGCCGGCCGTCAGTAAAAAATTTGACCCCCGAGGAGCCATTCCCATGAAGCAACTGTTGACCTTTTTTGTAGTGGCGTTGTCGATTGCCGCGCACGCCCAGGAGCAGAAAACTCCACCCACGCTTAAGAGCATCCTGCTCGAGCAGCTGCGGTCGACGCACAATGCCAAGGAATGGTTCGTACCGGCCAACATCGCCGTCGAAGGGCTCACACCCGAACAGGCCAATTGGACTGACGGAAAAGGCAATCACTCGGTGGGTCAGCTGGCTTATCACCTGGTTTTCTGGAATCGTCGAAGCCTGGCGAAATTCAAGGGCGAGCAGCAGGAAGCATTCAGCGGCAAAAATGACGAGACCTTCACGAATTTCGACAGCAAGCAGTGGGCTGGGCTGGTAAAGCAGCTGGATGAGGTAATGACGGAATGGGAGAACGCGGTCACCGCCGCAGACGAGGAGAAGCTCAAGTCCTGGTACTCGACCATTGCCCACATTGGCGCCCACAACGCGTATCACATCGGGCAGATCATTTATGTCCGCAGAGAGCAAGGCTCCTGGGACCCGGAAAAAGGTGTGAAGGAGTAACTTGCTGGGATCGATCGCCCAGGCTTGCACCGCATCGGACCGCAGTCGAGCGTGGCGCTCGCTTTAAGGCTTCACGCCGGGAATATTCAGCCGGATGCGGTAAAGGCTGGTGCTGGCCGTGACGTAGAGGGTTTTCCCGTCCTCATCGCCCCAGGCGACATTGCTTACCCTTTCAGGCACTTTAACCGTGCCCAGATGCTTACCCGCGGGAGAGATGATCCAGACGCCGCCCGGTCCCGAACCGTAGACATTTCCTTTTCTGTCGACGCGTATACCGTCCGGTCCGCCAGGCGCTTTATCGGCGGTGGGATCGAGAAACAAAGCTCCCTCGCCGACTGATCCGTCGGGCTGCACCGGGTAACGCAGCCACACATTCTTTCCCGATTCCGCTATATACAGAAATTTCTCATCCGGAGAAAACGCTATGCCGTTCGGCCGGCCGAGATCTTTAATGACAAGTTGCAGCCTCTCCCGCACCGGCGGTGCTCCCGGCTTCTGCTGGCGCGCTTCCGGTATGCGATAGACTCCGTTGATCTTCAGTTCCTTTTGCGGGTCCGTGTCGCTCTGGGTAGGCAGCCCGTAAGGTGGATCGGTAAAGTAGAGCGAGCCATCGGATTTATAGACAAGGTCATTAGGGCTGTTCAGCTTCTTGCCTTCATAGGAATCGGCCAGCACAGTAATCTTGGCGTCGGCGCTCAGAGACTCCAGGCGCCAGACGTTTCGCCCGGCGTGTCCCGCAACCGTGACTCGGCCGTCTGAATCGAGTGTCATGCCATTGGAACCAGGCTCCGGACCCTTGAACGGCTCCGAGCCCTTGTATCCGCTGGGATGCATGAACACGTGCGCACCCTGCCCGGGGATCCACTGAACGATGTTATTAGCGGGAATCTCGGCAAACAGAAGGTTCGCTTGACGGGTCCAGACCGGGCCCTCCGTCCATTTATTGAAACCGCCGGCCACGCGTTCCAGGCGGGCATGGGGAGGTACGATTTCGTCGAGAGCTGGATCGAATCTTTGAATCTCCTGCGGAACCTCCTGCGCGCGCAGAAACGGGATTGGCGTTGCCAGAGCCAGGGCGACCAGGTATCTCAGGATAATCATGCGAGCATGTTAATCGAAGAGAAAGATTCGGTCGATGGTAAATCCCCGAAGGCATAGAAGCGCAGGCGAACGAGAATAAAAAGAGGAGGGCAGAGAAACCGGCTATTTCCTGACAGCCACCCCCTTGAAGGTATAGGTCATCGGACGCGGTCCGGGTATATATTCCGTCGCCAGTTCCTCAATCCGGAACCCCGCCGCGGTGATTACATCGACCATCTGACGATTCAGAGTGCAGCCGCCAGCAATGTGTTTCCACAGCGGTGTAAGGCGGTCCTGCCAGCGTGCCACTTTCGAGTCGGGAGAGCGGCCATGCTCAATAAATATCACCCGGCCCTCCGGCTTGAGCAGGCGCTTTACCTCGAGCAGTGCCCTACGCGGATCTGCAATCGAGCACAATGTCCAGGTTAGAACTGCGCTGTCGATCGTCGCGTCCGCAAGTGGCAGCCTATCTTCGGCCGATCGAGCGAGCAGGTCGATCTTAAACCTCGCGAGCCTGGCTCGCTGTTGCGCCATTTGAAGAAGCTCACGGGAGGGATCGACGCCCAGCAAATGCTGAACTTCCTCGGAATAGAAGGCCAGGTTCAAGCCTGATCCGACGCCTACTTCAAGCACTTGGCCGCGCGCACGGTGAATCCACTCTCTGCGCAGGCGTGTTGCCTCCTTATTGCGCAGCGCCAGATCGAGTAAACGGGGTAGAACATGTTTTGCGTAAAGACCCATGCTGCTCCTGATAGGTGCTGCACGTAAGGCCACTAAAAAGGAATGCGATGTCCCTGCTCGAAACCGATCTCCCGCCGGACAACGGCGGGCGACCCCAACCATCGGAGCTTAACATTCGCCGGTCGTGGACAACGGCTACGCTTTGCCAATCACGAAGCCACCCCCGGGCCGCCGACGACGCTCTTGACCATGCGCCAGAATCCCGGCTGCCTTGTTCAATACTCAATTCCCCAGTATGTTTAAGGAATGTCTCGTCGCTGGGATTCCGGATCGCTCGTTTTGCTCATCATCCTGCTGTTTCTCGCGGCCAGAGCGGGCTGGTGCCAGGAGACATCGCAGACCCCGTCTCAAGAACAGCCTCCTCCAGCAAACAGCGTAGAAAAACAAGCTCCCGCTGAGCAGAAAAAGGAGAACTCCGGCCCAGCCGACAGCAAGCGAGCGGAGGGGGAAAAGGCGGCCGAAACCAAGATTACCGCCGAGCAGGCAGAGCAGCTATTTCACGATGTCGACACGATTCTGGAATTTGCCAGCAAAGATACGTCCCTGCCCAGGAAGCACCAGGTGAAGCGTCGCCTGGCCAGTCGCGACGAGGTGGTCAGCTATCTGAAAAAAAACATGGCGGAAGACAAAGATGTGCAGCGGTTGCAGCGCACGGAGCTGGTACTGAAAAAATTCGGGCTGCTGCCCAGGGATTTCGATCTCCAGACCTTTCTTGTGAGTTTGCTCGAAGAGCAGGTTGCCGGGTATTACGACGCGAAGAGCAAGACTGTGAATCTGCTCGACTGGGTTATTCCTGACCTGCAGCGCCCGGTGCTGGCACATGAGCTGACCCACGCGCTCCAGGATCAGTCCTTCGGCCTGGATAAGTGGCTGAAGAAAGGTACAGCCGATCTCGACGCAAAAAAGAAAATCACCCCCGACGACATTACCAGTGACGAAAACAGCGAAGCCCGACAGGCCGTGGTCGAGGGACAGGCGATGGTGGTGCTGCTCGATTACATGCTCGCGCCCATGCACCGCACGGTCGCCGATTCCCCGGAAATTGTCAACAACCTGAATGAAGACATGCGGGTCGGAACCCCGGATTCCGTGCAGTACCGCAATGCCCCGATCTTCCTGAAGGAATCGCTCACCTTCCCTTACCGCTACGGGGTGGAGTTCGAGGCAGAGCTGTTGCGTGCGGAGGGAAAGGAGAAGGCATTCGGTGCCACCTTTCAGAATCCGCCACGCACCAGCCGCGAGATCATGCAGCCTGAGACCTACATCCGGGGAGAACACCTGGCTCCCCTGCCTTTACCGGATTTCAAAAGCATTTTCAGAGACTACGACCGCTTCGACCTGGGAGCCATCGGAGAATTCGACGTCGATGTGCTGGCGGAGCAGTATGCCGGGGAACAGGTCGCGCACCACGTCTATCCGAACTGGCGCGGGGGTTACTACTACTCCGTGCATGTCAAGGGAGACCCCTCCGGAGCACTGGGGCTGGTCTTCGTTTCGCGCTGGGCGAGTCCGAGGTGGGCGCAACAGTTTGCCGCAATTTACGCGCGCGGCATTCAGCAGCGATACAAGAAGATGGCCATTGCGAGCTCGAGCAACCTGCCTAGCGATCTGAAGACGCTCGAAAGCCTGGGGGGAGACCACACCTGGACAACCGAGGAAGGTCCGGTGGTCGTGGATGTCAAGGGCGATACCGTGCTTGTAACCGAAAGTCTGGAAGCGCCGATCAGCGATCAGTTTCGCCGTACCGTATTGGGGACCAGTACCTCTCCGCAGCCGTAAGGATGACCCTGCCACGCCGCAATCATCGAGTAGCTGGGGAACAGATATAATCGGCGTTCTCATTGCTGGCGCTCGACTCCAAGGAGGGCTGTGTTACAGGCAAAAATCGGCATCATCGGTGGCAGCGGCTTGTATTCCATGCCCGGCCTGAGCGGCGTGGAAGAGATCGCACAGAATACGCCCTTTGGCATGCCTTCTGACGCCTATGTGCTTGGTTCGCTTGCCGCCCACAGGGTCGCTTTCCTGGCAAGACATGGACGCGGGCACCGCATCCTGCCAAGCGAACTGAATTTTCGCGCGAACATTTACGGATTCAAGCAGCTCGGCGTCCAGAGAATCCTGTCCATTTCCGCCGTGGGCTCGCTCAAGGAAGAACACAAACCGCTCGAGTTCCTGATCCCCGACCAGTTCGTCGACCGGACGCGCCACCGGGTAGATACGTTCTTCGGCGAAGGCATAGTAGCCCACGTGGCCTTCGCCGATCCCGTCTGCCCCCAACTCTCTGCAGCCGTCGTTGCCGCCTGCACGAAGGCCGGAGTCGTCGCCAAGCGTGGAGGAACGTACATCTGTATGGAAGGGCCACAGTTTTCGACCAGAGCCGAATCCAATCTGTATCGCTCCTGGGGAATGGATGTCATCGGCATGACGAATCTGCAGGAGGCGAAGCTAGCGCGGGAGGCGGAGATTTGCTACGTGACCGTGGCCATGATTACGGACTATGACTGCTGGCACCCGCAGCATGATTCGGTAAGCGTCGACCAGATCATCGCGGTGTTGACCAAAAATGCCGAGAACGCCTGCAACGTGGTGCGCGAGGCAGTCGCAGCCATGCCGGAAGAACGCACGTGTCACTGCGCCCGTGCGCTTGAGCACGCTATTCTGACCGCCCCGGGTGACATGCCCCGGGAAACGAAAGAAAAGCTTCATTTAATATTGAAAAGATTCTTGAACAACTGAAGTGAGCATACTTGCGGTTGGTTCTGTTGCCTTCGATAACATCACCACGCCATCCGGGAGTGTAGCCAACGCCCTTGGCGGCTCGTCGACCTATTTTGCCCTGGCCGCCAGCTACTTCGCCGAGGTGCGCCTCGTGGCTGTGGTTGGCGACGACTTCACATCCGAGCACGAGAACGTGTTCAGGCGACGTGGTGTGGACACAGCCGGGATCGAGCGCGCTAGCGGGAAGACGTTTCGCTGGGGTGGACGGTACGCGGAGAACCTCAACGAGGCCAAGACGGAATTCACCGAACTCAACGTATTTGAGAAATTCCAGCCCCGCATTCCATCAGCCTACAAGGATTCCCCGTTCCTTTTCCTTGGCAACATCCATCCTGTCCTGCAGGCGACGGTGCGCCGGGAACTCTCTCGTGTGAAGCTCACGGGCGGGGACACGATGAACTTTTGGATCCAGCGCACAAATCGCGAGTTGCGCGATACGCTCAAGGTGATGGACGTGCTGCTGATCAATGACACCGAGGCCAAGATGCTGGCCGAAGAACCCAGCTTGCCACGAGCGGCGCGTAAAGTGCTTGACCTGGGACCGCAAGCGCTGGTCATGAAGCACGGCGAATACGGGGCGACGATTTTCTTCCGGGAAGGTGCCTTTGGCGTCGGCAAGCACCCGTTTCGCGCTCCCGCCCTCCCGCTTGAGGAAGTCCGCGATCCTACCGGCGCCGGTGATTCCTTCGCCGGCGGCTTCATGGGATACCTTGCGTCCCAGGCGACGTTGAATCGCGAGGTTCTCAAACGTGCATTGTTTTATGGTGGGGTCATGGGCTCGTTTGCCGTGGAACGCTTTGGTACCGAGCGGCTGGAACGGCTGACACGCGAGGAAATCGATGCGCGCTTCGAGATTTTCCGCGAGTTGACCCACTTGGAGTGAGTGCCACATGCAGTTCCACCGGTAGGCAGCCTTGTAATTCCGGGCGGCGCTCGCGCCGGGCTTCCGGCGAGACCAGATGCGCACATGCTCGGGGATGAAGATAGAGCCATGGTCGCGAGGGTTGCTGTTCTCCTCATGTCAGCCCTGCTGATTGCATTAAGCCCTTCCTTCGGCCAGTCCTCACGCCGCCATTCATTGGACACGCCCGAGTATACGTTCGAAATCATCAGGCAGTTTCCCCATGACCCCGCCGCCTTCACTCAAGGATTTGCGTACCACGATGGCTATTTCTATGAGGGAACAGGTCTAAATGGCCGGTCATCGGTTCGACAGGTTCGTATCGAGACCGGAAGAGTTGTTCGCAGAACGGATCTGGCCGCACAGTTTTTTGGGGAAGGGATTGCCGTCGTTAAGAACAAAATCATTCAGCTTACATGGCAATCGCACATCGGATTCGTGTACAGACTCGAAGACCTCCGTTTTTTGCGGAGTTTCGCCTATTCAGGGGAAGGCTGGGGCCTGACAACCAATGGGCACGAGCTGTTTATGAGCGATGGAAGTTCGCAGCTGCGCATTCTCGATCCGGACACATTTATCGAGAAACGGCGGGTTGGAGTACACGAGGGAAAAACCTTGGTTTCGCAGTTGAACGAATTGGAGTTCGTGGATGGGGAGATCTTTGCAAATGTGTGGTACAGCGACCGCATCGCCCGCATATCTCCTCGCACGGGCGAGATTACCGGCTGGATCGATCTCAGCGGTCTGCGGAGTGCAGCCTCTACTGCCGGAGCGGAAGCAGTCCTGAACGGCATCGCTTATGATCCACAGCGAAAGCGGCTGTTTGTTACCGGCAAGCTATGGCCCGCCATTTATGAGATTCGACTCAAACCCAAGCCCTAAAAGGTCAATCTCTTCCACTCGAAGCTTGCTCGGGAACGGTCATGTATTTGAAATGAATGGGACCCGGCTCCCGCCAGCCTATAGACTAAGGGGCGCTTAATTTCCATGCCCGAACGGTATTCGCCGCCGCGGAGAGCTGGATGAAGCCGGCGAACGGCGATGTCCACGCATTTCTTGTGAGGCAATTAGCCGCAGCACTCTCGCTTACGGCCTTCTTTTACTACTGGCGGCATGGTGATCTGCTGCTTTATGGGGATGCCGTTGCCCATATCAACATCGCGCGTCGAGTTTTTGATTCTCGGACTCCGGGTCTGTTGCAGTTGGGCACGGTATGGCTCCCGCTGCCCCACCTCCTCATGTTGCCTTTCATCGTTTCCCGCTGGATGTGGCAGACAGGAGCAGGAGGCTCGATTCCTTCATTATTTGCCTATGTGCTGAGCGTCAGCGGGATCTTCCGGCTGATGCGCAGCCTGTTAGGTGAGTGGATACCAAAACCTACCGGGTGGACTTCGCACTTCACGCCTTATCTGGCGGCGATTGTCTTTGCCCTGAATCCCAACCTGCTTTATCTGCAGACGACGGCCATGACCGAAGCCCTTTATCTGGCGTTCTTTATCTGGGCGGTGGTCTTTTTCGACGATGCTGCGCGTTTGGCCGAAACCGATGTTCCAAGAGCCGCCTCTTCTTTGGGCAAGGCGGGGTTCGCAGTCGTGGCGGCATGCCTGACGCGCTATGACGGCTGGCTGCTGGCCGCCTGCATGCTGGCGATTGCCGTGCCGCTCGCCTGGCTTGGCAAGTGGAAACGACTGAAGAGTGGTGCAGTGAAGCTTCTGGTCCTTGCCCTCGCTGGTCCCCTCTTCTGGTTGGTATACAACGCCGGCATCTATCGTAATGCTCTGGAGTTTGCCAATGGGCCTTATTCGGCGAGGGCCATCGAGGAGAAGGCAGCCGCTTCCGGCCAGCCTCCCCATCCCGGGGACCACCACTTGTCGGCTGCGTTTCGCTATTTCTTAAAGGCTGCCGAGCTGAATCTTGCTCTTCCACGGGTGCAGCCGCTCTGGGTCGGCCTGCTGTTTTTCGGCAGCGCAATTATTGTTCTTTGTCGGCGGCGGCTCTGGCCGGCGCTTCTGTTATGGGTGCCCGCGCTTTTTTACACGCTCTCGGTCGCCTATGGAGCTGTTCCCATTTTCGTACCGGTGTGGTGGCCGTTTTCGCACTATAACCTGCGCTACGGAATCCAGATGCTCCCAGCTTTCGCCGTGCTTACTGGCATCGCGGCTCAGGGACTTCTGAATTGGGCGGCGAAAGGGAAGCGGCAGGTGTTGACCGCATTGGCGTTTCTTGTTGTGGTGGCGGTTAGCTATCTTCCCCTGTGGATTGCAGGGCCGGTCAGCTTCAAAGAAGCGCTTTTTAATTCGCGTCGCCGTATCGCCCTCGAAGCCGAGCTGGCATCGGTGCTAGAGAGACTGCCGGGCGATTCCTCTTTCCTTATGTATCTCGGCGACCACGTCGGCGCTCTGGAGCGAGCGGGAATCTCCCTCGCTCGGGTGATCAACGAGGGTAATCACCGCCCCTGGCAGCAGCCGTGGGATCCGGCTGGCATTTGGGAAAGGGCCCTTCGCCAGCCTGCCGCCTACGTTGATTTCGTGGTCGCCAGCGACCGGGATGCGGTGGCTTCAAATGTGAATGCCGCAGAGTTGGTGCCACTAACCATCATTCATGTCAGCGGGGAGCCGCCCGCCACGATTTACCGGACCCACAAGAGTAATCAGGCGCGTTAATGCCTGCAGCCAGCCCGAACAGGTGAGCGCCGGAGGCGGTGTTAAAATCCGAGCAAATTGCTGGTCTTCCCACGAGGAGAAAAATGCCTGCGATTGTTGCCGATATTTCGAAGCTGCTGCTGGCCGGGTTCCTGGGCGGACTCATTGGGCTAGAGCGCGAGGCCAAACACCGGCCGGCAGGCTTGCGCACCAATCTCTTCATCTGTATGGGAGCCGCCATGTTCACACTCATGTCGGACCAGCTCGCCGGCCAGCACACCGGTGACCACACCCGCATCGCCGCGCAGATTATTCCCGGAATCGGGTTTATCGGGGCAGGATCCATTATTCACGCCCGCGGCGATCTGGTAACCGGCATCACTTCGGCCGCCACCCTGTTCGTGGTGGCGTCGGTAGGGATGGCGGTTGGTGGAGGCTTGTATGCAACCGCCATCGCGGCCACGCTGTTGATACTCTCGGTGCTCATCCTGCTTGGCGTAATCGAGCGTTCCCTGAATCTCAAGCGCATGCTCTACGCTTATGAAGTGACCGGCAGAAGCGCAGAGGAGGTCACGCGGGAGATCAATGGGGTGCTGGAACCGTTGCGCTCGGTGCCGCAAAACGTGCAGTGTGCGCCGACACCCCGCCACGTTCGGGTGCGATTCGAATTCGAAGGCACGCACAAGCAGCAGGAGCAGGTACGGGCGATTCTGGCGCAGGCCGGAACCTTCGAGAGCGTGGCCGCCCTGGGCCCGGTGCAGGCGGAATGACCCTCATTCCTTTCGTCAAGGCAACTGCGTGCGGCAATGATTTTCTTATCATTGAGGGTATGCACGCCCCGGCCGACATGGTGGCTTTCACCCGCCGCATCTGCGACCGTCACAACGGGGTAGGGGCAGATGGCGTGGAGTGGCTGTTCCCGGCGCAGGACGCCGACATCCGTGCCCGCCTGCTTAATGCCGACGGCTCGGAAGCGGAGATTTCCGGCAACGGGACGCGATGCGTGGCCGCTTTCCTCTGTTCCGAACGAGGGCAGCGAGAGCAGATAAAAGTGCGGACCGGCGCGGGCGTGAAAACCTGCGCACTTACGACGCGGGAGCAGACGCTTTTCGAATTTGAGACCGAGATGGGAGAACCGCAATTAGGTGAGGAGTTTCCCATCAAGGTAGCTTTTGGCGAGGTGCGGGGAACTCCTGTTTCCATGGGGAACCCCCATTTCGTCCTTTTCCGCGACGAATTCACCCCCGGCTGGCAGGGTGACGCGGCCGAGATTGGCCGCCACCATGATTTCAAGCATGGCATCAATGTCGAACTGGTGCGGGTACGCGATCGGCAAAATCTGGAAGTGCGATTCTACGAGCGTGGTGTGGGCGAAACCCAATCATCCGGGACAGGATCGTGCGCCGCCGCGGTGGCTGCAATGTTTGCCCACAAAACGATATCCCCGGTGACCGTGCACGCTCCCGGCGGCAAGCAGCAGGTACGCTGGGATGGACAGGTGTTCCTGCGCGGGCCGGCCCGGATCGTCTGCCGGGGAGAGTTTCTGGCCTGAATGGCGACACCCGCTTCAGGAAAGCGCATCAAGCCTCCCGCCCTGCGTCGGGGAGACACGATCGCCATTGTTGCTCCCGCCAGCAATTTCAAAGCTGAGGACTTCGAGGCCGGATGCCGACGGCTGCGGCAGATGGGTTACAACCCGATTTACGGGGAAGGAATTTTTGACCACGACCTCTACTTTGCCGGATCGGCCGAGCGCCGCCGGTGCGAACTCCAAGAGATGTTTTTGCGGAACGACGTGGGAGCGGTGATGGTGGCGCGCGGCGGTTACGGATCGAACTATCTGCTCGAGCAGCTGGATGTGAGAAGGTTACCGCCCAAGATCTTTATTGGTTATAGCGACCTCACAACCCTGCTCACATACGTCGCGGATGCTGCCCGATGGATAACTTTTCACGGACCCATGGTGGCCAAGGATTTCGCCAGGTCCGACGGGATCGATCTCTCCTCCTGGGAGGCGATCCTTGAAGGCAGAGAAAACGGGGTAATGAACTTCGGCCAGACTGCCGGCTTGAAACCGCTAGCTCCGGGTTCGGCCGAAGGCATTCTCTACGGCGGATGTCTTTCCATGCTGGTGGCCTCGCTCGGTACGCCCTACGAGATTCACACCGCTGATACCATCTTATTCATGGAGGATGTGGCCACGAAACCTTACCAGATCGACCGCATGTTGATGCATCTCAAACTGGCTGGAAAATTCCGCCAGGTGCGCGGAATTGTCTTTGGCGAGATGCTTGACTGCCTGCCCGTCCCGGATCATGGATATACGCTCGAGCAGGTGGTCATGCGCGTCGTAGGCGATCTCGGGGTTCCGGTCGCATTCGGGCTGCGCTCCGGGCACGTATCCGGCTTGAACCGAACCTTACCGATCGGGATCAGGGCTAGGCTAAATGTGACAGGGTCACAGGCGATTCTAGAGACACTGGAAGCGGCTGTCGCCGGATCTGGTTGAGGGGGCAATCCCCCGATTGCCAGGACAAAGGATTAAAGGTCTTTTGACCAGTTTTTCGGAAACGAGCTCCATGAAAACCCACCGCCACATTCATCTTATCGGCATTTGTGGAACCGCCATGGCATCGCTTGCTGGGATGCTCGTCGAACGCGGTTTTCAGGTGAGCGGCTCAGATGCCGCTGCCTATCCTCCGATGTCCGATTTTCTGGCTTCGCTTGGAATTCCCGTCGCCCAGCCTTTTGCGGCAAGAAATCTCCAGCCGAGGCCTGACCTGGTCGTGGTCGGTAATGCCATCTCGCGCGGCAACGTGGAACTCGAGCAGGTACTGGACGAGCGAATTCCATTCAACTCCCTGCCTGCCGTGCTGCACGATGAGTTCCTGCGCGGCAAGGAAGTACTGGTGGTTGCCGGCACCCACGGAAAGACCACCACCACCTCCATGTTGTCGTGGATTTTCGAGGTGGCCGGCATGCATCCGTCGTTTCTGATCGGCGGCATTGCGGAGAATTTCGAACGCAGCTTTCAGCTTGGCAGGGGTCAATATTTCATCCTCGAAGGAGATGAATACGACACCGCGTTTTTTGATAAAGGGCCCAAGTTTCTTCACTATTTTCCCGACGCCGTAATTTTGACCTCGGTCGAATTCGATCATGCCGACATTTATAAGGACCTCGAAGCGGTTGAAACCTCTTTTCGCCGTCTGGTCAATCTGGTTCCGCGGCGCGGGCGCATTCTGGCCTTCGATACGGGCGAGAGCATCACCCGTTCGGTTGCCCGCGCCTTCTGCCCCGTCGAACGCTACGGCCCCGGGGAGCAAGCCTCCTGGCGCGCGGTCAACCTCTGTCTCGATACAGAGCGCACGAGCTGGTCTCTATTACGCGGGGAGCGACCGTGGGCGGAACTGGAATTCGAGCTGGCCGGTGACTATAACGTCTGGAATGCGACGGCCGCCGCAGCTATGGCCGGAAGCTACGGCATTCGCCCGGACGTCATCGCCCGGGCTCTCGCCAGCTTCAAGAGCGTAAAGCGCCGTCTGGAGGTAAAAGCGGAAGTAAGCGGCATCACCATCATCGATGATTTCGCCCATCATCCGACGGCCATCTCCGCGACTCTCAATGCGCTGCGCGCTCGCTATCGCGGTCGGCGTTTGTGGGCGATTCTGGAGCCGCGCTCGAATACTTTGCGTCGAAATATATTTCAGCAGCAGCTGGCCAAAAGTCTAGCGCTGGCTGACGAAGTTGTTATAGCTGCCGTGTTCAAGTCGGAATCGATCCCTGAAGGCGAGCGACTCGATGTCAACCGGGTGGCGGCCGAGATCGTCTCTCGAGGGCAGCGCGCACGCGTCCTTGCCGATGCCGCAGAGATCATTAGGGTCTGCTCCCCCGAGATGCGGCCGGGCGATGTCGTCGCCATCCTTTCAAACGGCGGCTTTGGCGGGATCTACGAATCTCTTCCCGAACGGCTGAAGTCTCTTCGCCCTTGGCCGTTGGCGCGAGTGGAGACGAGATCCTCGCGGTGAGAACACGTCCAGTGTCCACCCTACTGCTGGTTTTCGCCTGTCTCTGCCCTCCCCTTTCTGCTCTTTCCCCGGTGCGCTACGTTGTGTCGCTCTCCAGTCCTGAGCAACACCTGCTCGGTATTACCGTGGAGGTTCCTGCGGGGACGGATACGCGTGAGTTCCAGCTGCCGGTATGGAACGCCCTCTATCAGAGGCGGGACTTCTCACAGTACGTCGAGTGGATTCGCGCCCAAAATCCAAGCGGGCAGGCGCTCGAGATCGCCTCGGTGAATGCCAGCCGATGGCAGATAGCCGGCACGGGCCGAGGAGCGCGGATTTCCTACCAGGTATTTGCCGACATTCCCGGACCCTACGGCGCCCAGCTCAATGCCCAGCATGCATTTTTCAATCTGGCGGAAATTCTCATCTTCCCGGAGGAGGAACGAAACCAGGCAGTCGAGCTTCAATTTCACGATGTCCCGGCGCAGTGGAAAATTGCCACCACACTCGAGCAGCAAGCGGGCACGTTTCGCGCCGCCAACTACGACCGACTGGTGGATTCGCCGGTAGAGATCGGCAGATTTGAAGAAAGAAATTTTTCTGCCGCCTGCGGCCAATACCGTCTCATCATGGACGATGAGACCGAGACCGGAACCGAATCCCGCGCGGGCGCAGTTCTCGAGAAGCTAATTCCCACCGTTCGTCGCATCGTTTCAGCCGCCACCGAGTGGATGAATGATTGTCCTTACCGCAGCTTTTTGTTCCTTTTCCATGTTTCGGATCTCTCGGCTGGCGGAGGAATGGAGCACTCCTCGAGCACTGCGATCAGCCTTCCGGGGAAGGATTTTCTGAACCTGTCTGGGACCATCGTGGGTATGACCGCGCACGAGTTCTTTCATCTCTGGAACGTCAAACGCATTCGCCCGCAATCGCTCGAGCCAATCGACTACAGCAAAGAGAACTACACGACTGCCTTGTGGTTCTCTGAAGGCGTTGACAGTACCGTGGCCTCTTATATCACCCTCCGAGCCCGCCTGCTCGATGAAGGGCCTTACCTGAAGCATTTGTCGGAGGAGATCACGGAACTGGAAAACCGTCCCGCCCATTTAACCCAATCGGCGGAGCAATCCAGTCTCGATGCCTGGCTTGAGAGATATCCGTACTACGGTTTGCCGGAGCGGAGCATTTCTTACTACAACAAAGGAGAGTTGCTGGGAGTGTTGCTGGATCTTTCGATGCGGCAGGCGAGCGATGACCACGCGTCGCTACGCGAGCTCTTTCGCTCGATGAATGAGCGGTACGCGAAAGCGGGCAAGTTCTTCGCCGATTCAGAAGCCGTCCGTCAGACAGCAGAGCTGGTAAGCCATGCCGACCTGAGCGATTTCTTCAGAAACTACGTCAGCGGGGTCGAGGAGATTCCCTGGGATAAGTTCTTTGGTCCCGTAGGGCTGCATGTAAGCAACAGGGTGCTCGAGTTTGCGGAGCCTGGATTCGTCGCCGTGCAGCAATTTGATCAGCCGCCTACGGTAGCCGAAATCAAACCCGGGGGGCCGGCCGACAGTGCCGGGCTGAAAGTGGGCGACATCATCGTGGGGGTAAATGGGCAAAATCCAGGACGCCAGGTCAATCGTGAAATAGCCGGGCTTGTTCCGGGAACTGTTGTCAGACTATCGGTCAGTCGAGGAAGCTCCCGGAGTGAGCTTGCATGGAAGCTGGAGACAAGCAGGCACACGGTCTATCAGTTGGTCGAGCGACAAGACGCGACGGCCGAAGATCGGGCGCGCCGCACTGCCTGGCTCTTTGGGGAATCACGGGCGGGCCCATGATCCGAACCATCCTGATGCTCGCCTTCTGGGCAGCGGCACTTCCACTTGCCGCGGTCGCTTATATTCCCTGGGCGCTGCTCATGAAAGATATTCGTCCCCTATACCGCTTCGGCATATGGGGCGCGTGGACGGGTGTGCGCATGGCCGGGGTGCGGGTTGAGACAACCGGCCTTGAACGGCTCGATCCCGGCAGGGTTTACATTTTCATGTCCAATCACGTCTCCAATATCGATCCGCCGCTGCTTCTGCCATTGATTCCTGGACGTACCTCGGTCCTGGTGAAGCAGGAACTGTTCCGCTACCCGATCTTGGGGAAGGCAATGCGCATGGCATCCCTGGTTCCCGTTGACCGGGGCAATCGCGAAGCCGGCATTCGGGCAGTGCGCGCGGCAGCAGAGGTGGTAAAGCAGGGAATCAACATGACGGTTTATGTCGAGGGCCACCGCTCGTGGGACGGCAAACTGCTGCCGTTCAAAAAGGGCCCGTTTTATCTCGCCGAGGAGTGCCGGGCGGCGGTCGTGCCGGTGACCATTCAGGGAACGCATTACGTTCTTCCCAAGGGAAGATTCTCGATCAAGCCCGGCACAGTGCAAGTTACATTTCACCCGCCCATCGAGCCGGGAGAATTCGGCAGCCGCGAGCAATTGATGGAAAGGGTCAGGGCAACAATCAATAGCGGCCTAGCTGAGGAGTATCGGATCTGAAGGCGAGCGGCGCTTCGATCTCGGACATTTCACTTATCGCGGAGCCGTTTGGCAATCTCCGGGAGGCGATTAAACACTGCCGCGCACCGCAGCCACAGTTTGTTGTCAATGGCGGGATAGCCGCTGACAACCGCCTTGGCGGCAACGTCGTTGGGTATCCCGCTTTGGGCGGTAGCGATTACCCCATCCCCGATCTTGCAGTGGCCGGCGACCCCGACCTGGCCGGCAAGAATGACGTTGTTTCCCACCCTGGTAGATCCTGCCAGGCCTACCTGGGCGCAGAGCAGAGTCTCTTGCCCGACCTTCGAGCCGTGGCCCACCTGAACCAGATTGTCGATCTTCGTTCCCCGGGAGATGCGCGTCTCCCCGACGCTGGCGCGGTCAATGCAACTGTTGGCCTGAATCTCGACGTCGTCTTCGATGATCGCCGGACCGGATTGCACGATCTTGTGCCAGCGGCCGTGAGAATCCTTGGCAAAGCCATAACCGTCTCCGCCGACAATAACGCCATTCTGCAGGATTACGTTATTTCCCAGCCGGCAAAACTCGCGAACTACAGCATGCGAATGGGCGAGAAAATTGTCGCCCGCTTTGACTCCGCGGTAGATCACCACATGGGCCAGCAGCACCGCGCCCCGGCCGATCTCGACATGTTCGTCGATGACTACGTAAGGCCCGACATGCGCGCCGGCCCCGATCTTGGCAGACGGGTCGATGACCGCCGTGGGATGGATTCCGGGCGCGTAATCGGGGGGACGGTAGAAGAGCTCGAGGGCACGGGCAAAATCAAAATAAGGGTTCTTGCTGCGCAGCATGGCTGTCTGAAGCGGCGGCATGTCCTCCGCAACAATTACCGCCTCAGCCTGTGAGCTTCGCGCGGCCGAGGAATACTTGCTATTCGATAGAAATGTGAGTTGGCCTGGCCCGGCGGCCTCGATGCCCGCAATGCCGGTAATTTCCGTCTCCGGCGAGCCGTTCTCGATCCGTGTGCCCAGAGCAGAACTGATGGTCGATAATTTCATGTGATAGCGGCGGCTTGGCCGGTTCGAGTTCGCTTCAGCCAACATTCTAAAGCACACGACTTTTCTGCCTTCTCAAGTAAGCTCGCAACCACATTCCCAACGGGTGGACTGGGCAGCTAACCTGGAATTGTTGACTAGGGAGAAAGAGGCCCGTTCCTAGGCAGTAGGAATGCAGCCCTGCTCGGCCAGGAAAGCCCCAATGGATCCGCTCGGCCGCCCTGAGTGCGCGGCTATGATTGCTGCGCTTTCCTCACGCGCTTGGCGTCCGGGACGGTTCGAGCCGGCAAGCGCATAGAGCCGGCCGTCGAGATCTGCATTTTCGAAGAGACGTTTCGTCCGCGCTCGCCACGGAACCTTAGTCCTGAGATCGCTAAGGGTTTCTGAGTAACTGTCGGCCCGATCACGCGGATTACGTAAGTTGCTTTAAGAATGAATCTTCTGAGGTGAACTGCTGCTCAGTTATGACTTCCAGTGACCCCAAGTGGCTCTATGTGAACTCTAGTGATTTGAGGACCCGATATTTCCACGGATTGAATAGAACGCCATCAACATCACGGTGTTCGGGTTCGGTCCAGCCGTGAGGGGTCCGGCCTCCGCGGTGAAGGTCTCAGTCCCGTGAGCCCCGCTGAATCTACCGGTGCCACCCGTGAGCGCTGCCACTGAACGCCCCAAACCCGTAGGCGTCTCCCGCGTTGTCGTTTGGTCCTGTATAGGTCCCGGTGAGCGAATCCCCTCCATTAGCAGCGGTCAAGGTAAAATTTCCTTCGTACGTTCCAAACGAGCCACTGGCCGGGTTGAAGCATTTCAGGATCTGAAAGAAGAGGGGACCCAGTGATGTCTCACCAATCCCATGTCCGTCGACAAAAATGCCGCCGCTATTGAGACACTCAGCGCAGTTCGTATCCCCAGCGGCGCAAGTTGTTAATGTTGTGAGCAATTCGGCCTGTACTGTGAATGTTCCGTTGAGGAGAACTCCCTCGCTATCCTGAGCTATTCTCGGGCTCAAACCAATTGTGTTGCTACCACCGCGAGCAAAAGGAGGGAAATTGAGAACACACCTCTACAGCGCTTTGGCAGCATTTGTTGGCTCCCTTCGGCCAATTCCTGGGAGAAGCCACTACCGGAAGCGGTGCCCTGATTCTAGCAGCGAGCACAACTTAACCCGCGGCCAGGACATCGTGGCACTTACGCCTAAGACGTTCGACACATTGGTACTGCTGGTCCGCAATAATGGACACTTGCACGAAAAGGAGGAGCTGGATCAAAGCGCTTTTGCCGGGCATATTCGAGGAAGGGAGGCTTGTTGCACGCCCGGGGTACCACCCAGTGAAGCCGCGCGATGAGCCCTGCATGTACTTGAAAATACAGTCGGTGCGAATTCAGATTCCTAACTCATTGAGTGCGAGCTGCGCGCCGCCATCTCGGCCCATTGCAGAGTGATTTGTAATCGCAGTTGGCCTCGGCGAGCAACGTTTCTTCGTGGGTAAGCAACTAAATTATTAGTTGACCTTTTATCCACACGCGAGTCTAAAAAAACAGGAAGAGGGTTCCCAGTGCCGCGACGGAAAACACCGACGCTGACCGAAGCCGAGCTGCGCATTATGAACGTGCTGTGGCAAACGGGCGCGGCAACGGTGCAGCAGATTCTTGAGGGTCTCGCGCATCGACCTCCCCTGGCGTACAACTCCGTGTTGACTACCGTCCGCGTTCTGGAGCGCAAGGGGTACCTTGGCCACGTCAAAGACGGACGAGCGCACGTTTATGAGCCCTTGATCGGGCGCAAGGATGCGATGCGCTCCGAGATAGGTCACCTGGTGAGCCGTTTTTTTCGCAACTCTCACCAGGCGCTGGTGCTCAACATTCTCGAAGACGATGAGATTGCCGATGAGGAGTTGAAGCGGTTGCGCAAGATGCTGGAGAGGCAGGACAGGTCATGACATTCGACCTGCATACTATGGCGCAGATCTCCGCTGCACGCGCTTTGAACAGCGTGGCCGAAGGGGTAGCTTTGGCTCTTCTGTGCTCGATTGTGCTGCGCATTTTTGCCGCCCGCAGCTCCATCCTGCGCTTTGTCGTCTGGTTTTTCACTCTCCTCGGAGTTGTCGGTTTGCCTTTCCTCCTCGAACGGTCAGCCCCGCCTTCGACATGGCAGAAGGCGCAACTGACGCTTTCAACTACCTGGGCAACGGCTCTGTTTTCTATCTGGGCGGCAGTTGCCTTTCTGTTCCTGGTGCGCCTTGGCCTGTCCGTCGGGCAGGTGCGACGCTTAAAGCGGGAATCGCGAGAAATTCTGTCTGATTCCCAACTGCTGGGCGTGGTTGAAAAATCCGCTGGCCGGCGCCGGATCACGCTGTGCGTCTCTGACAAGGTTCAGGTGCCTAGCGCTGTCGGTTTTTTTCGGCCTTCTATCATCCTGCCGCAGTGGACGTTGAGGGAGTTTACGCCTGAAGAACTGAAGGTCATTGTTCTTCATGAGGTGGCTCATCTCGGCCGCTGGGACGACTGGACGAACCTGCTGCAGAAGATGCTCAAGGCGTTGTTTTTCTTCCATCCCGCGGTGTGGTGGATCGAGCGCCGGCTGGCGCTCGAGCGCGAGATGGCCTGCGATGAGATCGTGCTGCGGGAAACCAGGAATCCCCACGCATACGCCCGCTCTCTGGTTGCAGTTGCGGAAAAAAGTTTCGCCCAAAAGATGCGCTTGGGCAGAGCACTTTCACTGGCGCAAAGCGCACTGGGCAGAATCGGTCAGATCTCACTGCGAATCGGGGAAATCCTGAAATCCAATCGGGCAGAGAAGGACTCGGTCTGGCGGCCCGCGATTGGCCTAGTCGGCTCTTTAACGGCTGTCGTCTTCATGGCCATGCCTTATGCCCCTCGCCTGATTGCTTTCGCCAACCGCTCCGGCCCTGCGACCACCTCCCAGGCTTCCAGCTTGCCGCAGCTCGTGGCCAGGAGCTCGGTTCTGCCCGCCGTAAGTAGGGCTCCGCGTCGCTGGCCGACGCAGGCAGTGGCGATCGAGCCGGAACCGGTCCGCTCCTCTCGCAGACCTGCGCCGCGCGTGGTTCTTGCGAGCACGAGGTCGCGCCCGCCGTACGCGCGAATGCTGATCCTGGTTGAGAAGAGGCAAATGGACGCTCCCGGCCAGTCGTGGTCTCTGTCCGTGTGGCAGATCTCGTCTCAGGGAATGGTGCACGCAGATGTGGAGGAAACCATAATCGTGAACTCGATCTAGAAAAAATTTTGGGCGGTAACAACTAAAGAATTAGTTTCAAAAGGAGACTAGTCATGCAAATGTGGTACGAACGATTGAAAACAAAATCGGCGCGGCGCCTGCTTCTCGCGATACTTGCCGTGGGCGTGGCGCTGGCGGTTGCCGGTTACGAATTCCCGAAACCGGCAAGTGCGGCAGCGGCAACCCCGGCAGCGGGACCGCTTAGCGAGGGGAGCGTCAGCGCGCTGCTAGCGCTCGATCAGGCCATGGAAACAGTTGCGGCGCGCGTCACGCCGGCGATTGTAAACGTGACCGTCACCTCGAAGGCTGCGCCCGAGCGCGGCGATGCCGGCAATCAAAACGACAACGACGATTCCCAGCAGTTCTTTGGGCCTGGGGCGAACCCCTTTGGCAACCGCTTTTTCGAGCAGATTCGTCCGCGGCCCGAGATTCAACACGGTCTTGGCAGCGGCGTGATCATTTCGCCCGCCGGTTACATCGTGACCAACAATCATGTAGTAAATGGCGCCGTAGATATCCGGGTAACTATGAGCGACCGCCGCGTTCTTCCCGCCAAGCTGATCGGTGCCGACCGGCTGACGGATTTGGCGGTCATCAAGGTCAATGCGTCCGATCTACCCAGTGTTCCTTGGGGTGACTCCACCAGGCTTCATCCCGGGCAAACCGTGCTGGCGTTCGGGAATCCCCTGGGCTTTCGTTTTACCGTCACTCGGGGAATCGTCAGTGCGTTGAACCGTCCTAATCCTTTTTCCAGCGACCGGCGCGCGCCGGGTGAATTCATCCAGACCGACGCCGCCATCAATCAGGGGAACTCAGGCGGCCCGCTGGTCGATGCGCGCGGCGAGGTGGTAGGAATCAACACCTTTCTCATCTCGCCTTCCGGTGCCTTTGCCGGCATGGGATTTGCCATTCCCACGCAGATCGTGCGTCCGACCATCGACAGTTTGATCCATAACGGGAAGGTGGAACACGGCTATATGGGAATTGGCATCAGCGATGTCACCCCGGATGAAGCCAAGTTCTTTCACGTGACAAACGCCACCGGCGCCGTGGTCACCGAAGTCGAACCGGATTCACCGGCCGGCAAAGCTGGACTCAAGGTTGGCGATGTCATTACCGAGCTGGACGGTGCAGCCGTCGATAATGCCGGGCAGTTGCAGGTCGAAGTAGGCCAGAAACGACCGGGCACGACGATCCGCCTGAATGTTTTCAGGGATGGCAAGAGCGTCACTCTGCCGGTCACGCTCGAGGCCATGCGAGACCGTGAAAACGGGTCGCAGAACGAGAGCTCGGCCAAGGGGAAGCCACGCTGGGGCCTCGCAGTGGACGACCTGACACCTGAACTGCGGCAGCAGATCGGTGCCGGCTCGAACCTGAGAGGAGCGGTTATAGATCAGGTAGTCCCGGGCAGTTCAGCCGATAACGCCGGACTACAATCCGGTGACGTCATCCTGGAAGTAAACCGCCATGCAGTCCAATCCGCCGCCGATGCGCGCGCTGATCTTGCCCGTATTCCGCAAGGACAGGATGCGCTCGTACTGGTTTGGTCTAACGGGGGGAACACATTCCGCGTGTTACACCCCAACGCCGGGTAGGCCATAGTTGAATGAGAGAGGTGCCTGAGTCAGCAGGCGGCCTCTCTCGTTTGTCTCAAAGCTGTAGCGGCTACCGGAAGAGCAAAACCAGCAGCGAACCGGCACCTGCGCCTACTCTCCGAACATGGGTACTTGTCGTGTGTCTGCCGCACCTCGCGGCTGGCGCCGCGCCGCGCCGATCACCGCCAGCACCGTCAGTGAATCGAGCGCCGTACGGGGCACGAACAGACGTTGCACGTTGGAGCGCAGATCGGGTGGGTTGATCAGGAAACCTTCGGCGCTGGTCAGGCTCAGATCGTTCGGCATGAGACCCTCGAGAAGCTCCCCATCCTTGAACTTGATTCGTACCCAGAGACCCTCGGCACGGGGGCGGGTAGTAAAGGTCTTGCGCGCCAGGGAATCGGAGTCGGCGAAGTCGCGCACGAAAAAGACGCACTTGATGTCAGAAAGCTCGATCGCGACCACGTTGCCCGCCGTGTTCAGCAGCTCCAATTTGCCCTCATGAACAAAGCGCGAGGGCGCAACATAGCCATTGACTGTGTCGCGGTCGATTTTGCGAACTATGACCTTCTTGTGGGTCGAAGGCATGCGATTGAAGCCCTAAGAAATTGCGTACTCTAGCAAGGGCAACGAACTCGAGCGAGGTTCTGCACTTTCCAATCCGATGGTCAAATTCCTGAATATTTCCCAACCGATTTTCGCATTTCCGGTAAGAAAACTCTCAGGTATCCAGCTTCCCAGTAGCCAAAATAATAACGTTGTGTTATTTTTTGTATTTCACTCGACCCCGCGAGATGAAACTAAGTTGTTCATATTTAACCACTTGCACGACAGACCTTGAAGGATTTCCACAGCCTGTGCAAATCTCCGGGGCCGGGCGGGGGTAGGCAGCAGTTCATGACCGAGAATGGCTGACTACATATATACGATGGAACTACGCCTGACGCCCAGTCAGCAGAAGGGTGTCATCCTAGTTCAGGACATCGCTCGCGCGGCGGGAATGAACGTCTATCTTACCGGCGGGGCGGTGCGGGACATCATCAGCGGTTTCCCCATCCGCGATCTCGACTTCACCGTTCAGGGCAATCCACTCAAACTGCAGAAGGAGTTCGAGCGTGCCGGCGCTGTGATCGGCGGCACTGAGGACGATCTGAAGCTACTGTATGTAACCCTGCCTGGCGGGGTACGTGCCGAGGTGAGCGCGGCGCACGTTGAACGTTACGAGAAGACCGGCAAGCCGCCGGTGGTAACGCCGGCAACCATCATTGAGGACTTGCGACGCCGCGATTTCACAGTCAACGCCATGGCGTTATCGTTGAACCCAGGATCGCGCGGTCTGTTGATGGATCCCTTTAACGGCGCCGCCGATATCGAAGCCAAGCTGCTGCGCATTCTGCATAATTACGCCTTCCTCGAGGATCCGTCCCGCCTGATCCGCGCGTCCCGCTTCGCCGCTCGCTTTCACTGGACACTTGAAGAGCGCACCCTGGCCCGCTACGAGTCGGCAAAGGAAAACAACTACATCGAGCACATTGCCAACCGGGCCGTAGGTTATGAAACCGAGCAACTGGCCCACGAAGATGATCCCCTGAACGTCATTAGGGTGTTTGAAAAAGAGGGATGGCTGAAGGTTCTGAGCCCGCACTGGACGACGGCCAAGGTGGATACGACGGGATTGGTGCAGTTGATGAAGACACGGCAGCAGATGAACGAGTTGGGATATTCTCCAGACCCAGCGCCCGCAGTGCTGCACTTCCTCACCGCCCGTCTCAGCGATCGAGAGGTCTCGGAGATTCGCAAGGCCCTGCCGCGCCGGGATCTGGCCGAGGCCTGGCGGGACCTCGAGGATAATGCCAAGTCTCTTGCCAAGCGCTTGACAGGCAAGGAGGCGGCCACTCCCTCGCGCACCTGGAAGCTGCTTTCAAATGCCCGTCCGGAGATGGTCTTATATCTCGCCGTCACTGCCCGTCAACAGGCGGTGGCGCAGAAGATCAAGAACTTTTTCACCAAGTGGCGGGAGGTCGAGCAAAAGCTTCCCTTGCCAGAGATGACTGAACTGCTGATCACCCCGCAATTGTCCGAGTATCCCAAGATTGCCCATGACGTTTTCATGCTGCTGCTCGACGGCAA
>JAFAWX010000139.1 GCA_019241535.1 Acidobacteriota bacterium
CATTCCGCATGCCATTGGCCGATCCGTCTGACGATGCCCTCGAGGAAAGCTACATCAATGTACGCGCGCAACCAGAATGCGTTCTGTTGAGTCCCATAAATGCGTTCTAGGGTTTGTGCATCTTTCCTGCGGGATCCTTCAGGTCACCGGTTGTGAGATCCTTGCCCTGCTTCGGAGAGAACTTCTTCAGGCGAGAGTTCCACGACACGACCATCGCGCCAAATGTAAATTGGAAACCCTAGGCGGGCATGCTCCTCGATGGCTCGAGCTACGGCCACTTTGAATGCAATTTCGGCGCGTTTCCAAATCGGCAGCTGCAAAACTTCTGGTGGAGGCTTACTCATATTAACCTGCTCTCAAGCAACGTCTGATAAGTTCTCTCATCGATTATAGACAATCCGTCCGGGTCACCCTGATAGGCAATTACCTTGGGTTGTGAGCCCGAATTGTCAAATAAAGTCCAGTTATGCGCGACATGGCGATAATCGACAAGGAAGTTCCGTATCGAGCGGTCAAACCGACGACGGACGACGGCTTCAGGTATCTCATGCCCGCCTTTTCGGACTCGCTCTTTTACGCGTGACAGTGCAACGTCGACGCTGTTGACCCACAGAAATAGAATGTGTATTTCATATCCTTCACTTTTCCACTCATCAACCAGGCCGAGGTAGCTTCTCCCGGAAAGCGTACTTTCAAAGGCGAACGAAACACGTCGTTTTACAAATTGGTCAATGTAATCGAGCATCACCCTGCCTGCCCGAAAGGCGGCGGTTTCCGGGGAAAAAGGCGCCATACCTTTAGCCATCAAATCGGCCATTGACAAAGTTGTGACAGTCCGCATAGTGGGGCAGAAACTCCCGCGCGAAGGTAGTCTTTCCCGCACCGTTCGGCCCTCCGATGATGTAAAGTTTCATCCAGCTCTTATGCTATCGGATGGCAGCGTCAAGTTTCCTTCAATTTGCAATTCCAGCTGGTAAAAACACCCCGAGGTTGATTTCTCTACACTGGACGGTGGACATAGGACGGCCGGCGAGAACCGATAGACGACATTTCGGGCGGGAGACAACAATGCGGAGCGGCGTATCTTTGGAAACGAGCACGCTGGCAACAGACATCGAGAGCATTTCGCAGTCGGCAGGCCGACTGCTTTCGCTCGACATTTTCCGGGGCATTACCATTGCCGCCATGATTCTGGTCAACGACCCGGGCGACGGAGCATCCTCCTACTGGCCGCTCCGCCATGCCACCTGGAACGGGTGGACGCCCACCGATCTGGTCTTTCCCTTTTTTCTGTTCATCGTCGGCGTGGCCATGGCTTTTTCCTTTTCCTCCCGCTTGAGGCGCGGAGCAAATCGGGTCGAACTCCTGAAACATGTCTGCGTGCGGGGAATGGCTCTATTTGCCATGGGCATGTTTCTGAACGGATTTCCCAATCATTACCATCTCGATCACTGGCGCATTTATGGCGTCTTGCAGCGGATTGCCATCTGCTACGTGATCACCGCAGTCCTGGAGCTCTGGGCGGGATGGCGCACCCATTTGGCGGTCGCGGTCGCCTGCATGGCTGCCTACTGGTTGCTTATGAGGTATGTACCCGTACCCGGCTTCGGAGTACCAATGCACGATATCCCGCTGCTCGATCCTGACCGTAATCTGGTGGCTTGGCTCGATCGAAAACTGCTCATGGGCCACCTCTATGAAGGAACGCGCGACCCGGAAGGGCTCCTGAGCACAATTCCCGCCCTGGCCACCTGCCTGGCCGGGCTGCTGACGGGCAAGTGGCTTAAAAGCGCAAAGACTCCGGAAAACAAGGCAATTGGCATGGCCGCCGTAGGCCTTGCGGCCATAGCCCTGGGGCGCACACTCGACCTATGGTTTCCGATAAACAAGAAACTCTGGACTAGTTCCTATGTGATCTTCACCGCAGGGCTTGCCCTGGTGGGCCTGGCGGTCTGCTACTGGATTGCGGACGTGAAGCGGCATCATGGCTCCTGGACCAAACCTATCCTGGTGTTTGGAAAGAATGCCATTGCCGCCTACTTTTTTTCCGAAGCCCTGGCGGGGGTGCTGCATGCCCTTCACGTGGCTCGAGCCGGGGCGCCGATATCCCTCCAGGGATATCTCTATTTCCGCTTGTTTGCCCCTTTTGGCAGTCCGGCGAATGCCTCTTTGGCCTATGCGCTGGTATTTGTAGGCCTCTGCTGGGCAGTTATGGCGGTCTTATACCGACGGGGAATTTTCCTGAAATTCTGACGCGGGGTTTGCCACATACCCGGAAGTACACCGTCCGTCCGCCGTATAACTTGCGTAACCCGCGTCCAACCGGCATGCATAGTACTCTGATTGCAACCTGGTCAGCTCAGCGCGCCAGATTCTGTCGACGGAATGGCTGGACAACAGGTGCTGAGCTGGGACCAGGGTGATACCGATCGTGCCTCGCATCCCAATTATCAGAATCGCATCAGCGGAGCCGCCGCAACCGCCGCGGCTAACCACCTACCATCCTGTCCTTCCGCTCGATGGGCTGCAGGTGGGGATAGATAACCTGCGCCACGACGTGTGGCTAAGCCCCGGGATTGCAACTGCCATCGGCCGCCACATTGCCAATCTTATCGCGCAGTACGGCAATGTGGGAAGTGTTATGACCGCTAATCCCTCGGCCGAGGGAGATCTTGGCCGAAATCAAGCTTTGAAACTGTCTGCGACTTTCTCGAGCAAGCATCCGGATTTGAAACAGCTGCTGGCGGAGCTGCACAAGTGCCCCTTGAACCGGGCCAAGGTGGAACAAAACCCGACGATCGATCTGCTCGGGCGCGCCGCCATCATCAAGTTCTTGCGCGCCGAGTTGAATAATCAATTCGCCGCCGTGCTCGAGCGTTGTCGTGCGACCCTCAAGGCCTACGATGGGGTACGTCAGCACAAGGCACTCGAGTATCGCGAGACTGTCGCTTCGTACCTGGTAAGAAAAAAGCACATTCTGCGCCAGGTAGGACAGGAGCTATTTCGCACTTTACGGCAAATCGACCGGGAAATGCTCGCCCCCATGCGGCGCTGTTTTTTCGGGGACAAGCAGGCCGCCGACTATCAGGTATTTTTGAACCGGCTAATTTTCCTTGAAGAGGGCCGGGACTCCTACCTTCAGGCCGAGCATTACGTCCTCACCGGCGGTTTTGAAAACGATCCCGATTCGCTCGGCAACGTGCGCGCGCTCCTTTTCGAGTTTCTCAAAACCGTCGTGCCGGAAAGCGACAGTTGTGATACGGCGCTGTTCGAGGGCTGGATCAGCGCTCCAGAAAATGCCCACGAACTGGTGGGCAGCGGGGAATCAGCCGAGCGGGGACAAAAGGAACGCCTGGAGATTTGGAGGGAGCTTCTTGAGCGCGACGGCCTTCTTGGTTTAGCCCTGGCGTCCTACGAAGTGCTGCCGCTGCTGCGCGAGTTCACTCCTTTGCTCGACCCGCAGCAACTCAAATATGCCCTGATCATGCGCAAGCAACGCGAGCAGGTCGAACGCCTGGTCGAGGCCCATGGCAAGCTTTCGCTGGGTAAAATCGCTGCCGCCGCTGCTCGGGTAAATGAGGCCGGCGCTACCCAGAGGACAAAGGTTGCGGCCCGCTTGCTGCGCGATTTCATGCTCTATTACCGTGACCTGCGCCGCCTCGAGCTTCTCAACCAGGCGCTCGAAAAAATCAATGTGGTCAGCAACCAGCGTTTGTCGGAACTGTCTAAGGTTAACGGCACTCTCTACGATTTCCTGCTGCCCGAGGAAGCCCGATCCGAGCGCGGAAAATCGATCCTCCGCCACGTGATTGTGAAGGCGGATGTACGTGATTCCTCGCGCGTTACCCGTTCGCTTGCGGAGCGGGGTATGAATCCGGCTTCCTACTTCAGCCTGAATTTCTACGATCCGGTAACCAAGCTGCTCGCGAAATATGGGGCCCGCAAAGTTTTCGTGGAGGGAGATGCCATCATACTGGCTATTCTCGAGCGGGAAGGGGAGCCGGAGCTGTCGGTTTCACGCGCCTGCGTCCTCGCCCGCGAAGTGCTGGAGCTCGTTGGAGGATATAACCACTTGCTCGAGCGCGCGGGCCTGCCCGCTCTCGAGCTGGGTATCGGCATCGCCTATCAGAACTCGCCTCCCACCTATCTGCTCGACGGGGACCATCAGATCATGATCTCCGAGGCTCTGAATGAGAGTGATCGCCTTTCTGCCTGCGACAAGCGCATGTCGAAGGCCATGGTCGGTTTGACGATGCCGTTCAACGCCTATGAATTCCGCGCCGGGGACGATCCTGAACTCGAGCCTATAAGGTTCAACGTAAGAGGCATTCGGATCAGCGAGGCAGCATTCAAAAGAATCGGAGAGGAAATCTCGCTCGCCACCTGCTCGCTTGAATTCCCGCGGCTTTGGGGCAGCGAAGAAGCATGTTTTTACAGCGGCCTGGTGCCGGTAAGTTCCGACGTTTTCCGCCGAATCGTAATTCGCCGGAGCCAAATTCCTCGGGTTGAGGCTTCTACCTTTAATTTCGCTCAATGGACCGACGGCTGGCTGTATGAGGTGTGCACTCAGGCGGCTGTCTATAACACAATTGAGAAGACGCTCACCGCCTCGACCTGAACTGTGCCGACTGAATACCCAGTGGCAACAATCTGCTGAGACTACAAGATATAAAGGGCTATCCATTTGACTCAGCTCGACACAATATGTAGTGTTTGGCTCGATGAAAGATTCGCAACGCACGATCACGGAGTTTGAATCTCGGTTTCCAATCGAGCTCGGCTGCCCAGACTAATTGGCTCAACTGTGAAGGCTAGAAGGCTTTCGGTGCCTCAGAAAATGGGGGCAACAAGGCGGCGGTGAGCTGCCAAAGGTGACGAGTTTAGCGTACCTTGGATGACTGCAAGACACGTACATTTTCGACCTCTGGTTTTGAGTGCGTTTAGGTCGTCACTACTAAGGACGCTACAGCTCGATCCTCGAAGCACGAACAAGCCTAGCTGACTTCCATCTCTTAATAGCTGGTATAAATAGTCATGAATCCGTTCGGCGGCTGGCCCGTGAGGTGCAGCTCGCGGAGTTCGCGGCAGGTCCATTGACAGAACATTGGCCAACCCCTAGCCTGAAGACGTCATGGAAGTGCATTTCACAGCTGAAGAGGAAGCGAAGCTTTCCCGAATCGCCGCTCATGTCGGCACTGATACCGAGCATCTCGTGAAGGATGCCGCGTTGCGTCTGATGGAAGAGGAGGAGAAATTCCGCGCCGCCGTGAAGGCGGGCATCGAGCAGGCCGACCGAGGAGAGCTTATAGGCGACAACGAAGTACGTCTGTGGCTCGAGGACCGGGAACGAACCTGATAGTCATTCGCTGGACGGAACTAGCCCTTAACGACCTCAAAGCCATTTCCTACCGCATCGAACAGAAGCGCAATCTTGCCACGGCCAACCGAGTTTGCCGCACCATTTACGATGCCATTCAATCGTGCGACACCATCCGTACACCGGCAGGACGGGTATCGAAGAGGGAACCCGCGAACTCGTGATTCCCAACACGCCCTACGTCGTGGTCTACCGGGTGATCCAGTCGGAAGCCATTCAGATTCTCCGTATCTGGCACGGAGCACAGAACCGTTAATGAGCGAGTTATCTGATTCGCTGCTCGCAACGGAGAATTCGTCCACGTGGCGCGGATGTCAAGCCTGGCAAGAACACGTGGCAAGAACACGCCGCTGTTGGAGCTGGCGCGAGAGTTCGAGAAGGCAGCTGTTTACATGGCCGGCGACGAGCCCGACGCCGCACTGCCCGGCTTCTGGGAGCGTTGCTGGACAAAAGCCGAAACCGGGCGCAACCCGGTAAGGCTGTCCAGCCGGCTTGACGAAATCCATAACTTGCGGGATTGGGCGGGCACGGCTCACGAGACAATGGGATAGCCTGCTCCAACGAATTGCCAACGGTGGCAACGCGAGCTCGATATGGTGAAAGGCGCGAGCGCGCTGCGGCGTGCTACACCGAACCGGGTGTGCGCCACTCAAATCGACTGCTTCCGTATCGGCCACGTTGAAACCGGGCAGCGCCCGGTAAAGCGAGTGCAGGATGCTGAGCAGTGTGCCGACGGCAGACCCATCAGGACGTGATTGAATGAGTTTCGTCTGCCGTGTGGGGCGCCGAATTGATCTCCCGCGGTAAAAACTCATAATGTTCGATCTTTACGGCGACGGCCGGCCGATCTCCACGGTCATTTTCGAGACGCAACACCCGTGCGCGGCAGCAAACATTCATATCTTCGGTCAGCGTGATTTCTGACGGCATGACCAGTCTCATCTCGATGATCTGACCAGTAGTGAGCGGAAAATCGGTTCGCAGCAGCGCGCCACGACAGCTCAAATCGAGCGTGAACCCGGCCCCTCTCAAATCATTGGTAGTACGCAGAAGGACCGGTACCTGATATTCAGTAAAACGGTGACCGCCTCGACGCTCGACCCGCATTGGCTCTGCGCTGGACATTATGAAAACTGCTATCCACTTTACGCCCTAAGTAGGCGTTTCAGCCAGTCACAAGAAAGTGAACAGCGATCGATTGCAAAGTTGCATCGCAGTCGGTATGCGCCGCATCATAGACCCAGCCACGTGGTCTCCCTTGACACACCTCAGCCGGATCGTCCCAAAATAATTGCTGCTGCCAAGGATCGCGGCCTGCTCGGAACCACTCTACGCGCGCTACGTCACCGTAATTTCCAGCTCTTTTTCAGCGGTCAGCTCATCTCGCTCATTGGCACCTGGATGCAGAACGTGGCCCAGTCCTGGCTGGTGTACCGGCTGACCGGGTCCTCGCTCCTGCTCGGTTCGGTCGGATTCGCCAGCCAGATCCCGGTCTTCCTGGCTGCTCCACTTGGAGGGATGGCCGCCGATCGCTACCCACGCCAGAAACTAGTCATCGGCACCCAGACTGCCTCCCTCGTTCTCGCCTTCATTCTGGCCGCGCTGACGCTTTCCGGCAGGATCACGGTTCGCGACATTTTCATTCTGGCAGCACTGCTTGGCGTTGTGAACGCGTTTGACATTCCCGCCCGCCAGGCATTTTTGGTTGAAATGGTGGGAAGAGAAGATTTGATGAATGCCATTGCTTTGAATTCCTCGATGTTCAACGGCGCCCGAATCGTCGGCCCGGCAGTCGCTGGAATTCTGGTGGCGAAGATCGGTGAGGGCTGGTGTTTCTTTGCCAATGCGGTCAGCTACATCGCCGTGATCATCGGACTTATTTTGATGAAGGTCGAGCCGCGTCGCGAACGCCCGACCGGCCCGCCGCTGGCTCACATCCTAGAGGGATTTCGCTTCGTAAAAAACACGGCACCGATTCGCGCCTTGCTGCTTCTGCTAGGCCTGGTGAGCCTGGTGGCTATGCCCTACACGGTTCTTATGCCCATCTTCGCCGACCGCATTCTGCACGGCGGCGCCCGCGGACTGGGCATTCTGATGGGGGCGACGGGAGTGGGTGCGCTACTCGGTGCTCTCACGCTGGCGACGCGCACCGGTGTTCAGGGGCTGGGACGCTGGGTCACGTTCTCCTGCGCGGGATTCGCCATTACGCTTATTCTCTTTAGCTTCTCGCGCAATTTCTGGCTTTCGACCGGCCTGCTGATTCCGGTCGGATTCTGCATGATGCTGCAGATGTCTTCATCAAATACTCTCATTCAGGCCATGGTGCCAGACAATCTGCGGGGGCGGGTAATGGCGGTGTATTCCATGATGTTCATGGGTATGGCCCCTTTTGGGGCCCTGTTCGGCGGCGCGACTGCGGACCGGCTGGGGGCACCTATCGCCGTAAGCATGGGAGCGGTTGCCGGCCTAGGAGGTGCGGCCATCTTCGGCATCCGCCTGCCCCGAATGCGCGGGGAGGCGCGCCGGCTCATTATCGCGCAGCAGATGGTGGGCGGTGAACCCGTGCAGGAGATGACGGCTCGCGCCGTAGAAGATTAACAAGGATAAAAGCCCGCTCACCCACTAGCAGCACCCCAAGGACCAAAAGTGATTCGTGTCCGGAGGGCACGGGCCGCTTGCGTCAGAGCCGCTCTGAGGGACCATACGCACGGTGCTGTGAAGGCTAGTCTAGTTACGTTAGATGTGGCGGATGATCCCAAGCCGTTTGGGGTCTTTGCTGAAGCACTGTGGTATGCAGATTGCGTGAAGCTCCTGAAAGGCGGTATCCAGTCTGTACTTTTTTCGCGACTCCAGCGGATATTCGCATCTGAACAGGGCGAACGCGCAGAAGTCGGCCAGCTGAATGAAATATGACCTCTCGGATCTTCTGAAGACAATGTCTTCGAGGATGTGCTCGAGGGGAATATTCCTGTAGGAATTTCCCTCGGGCCAGGATCCGAACATACTCTGGATGGGATTAAAGATGACTAACCTGCGTATCAGCTTGGTATAGTCCTTGCCTTCGTCATGAAAAATGATTGCGTTGCTGCCGGATTTGCGCATATTGGTGTTGATTCGGTTCATGAGCCTTTCAAAGATCAATGCTTCGTGTCCCCGGGGAGCAATGGCGTTGAACAACCGCACGCTCCGGAGCCCGGCGGTCATTC
>JAFAWX010000071.1 GCA_019241535.1 Acidobacteriota bacterium
TTTATCGGCAACACCTCTACTGCGCTGATCGACCAGGTTGGGGAAACTCCGGCAGCCCCCCGGCCACCTTTCAGCGTGGTTCCCGAATGGACTTCGCTTGTTTGAGGCGGCCCGTCAGAAACGATCACTCAAAGAAGACTTTCGCGCGTTACACGGAGAGGATGTTTTGCATGCTTGGGGCCACGATACCAAACCATCGCAGGCGTTTTTCACCATTGACGATTACGCTCTCGCTTTTCCTTGCGAGTCGTGCTGAGTGCGCGTTGCTGGAGGAAGTTAATCCGGCTAAACAGCTCTGTGCGGCATGCGGTGTCAGGCAACTTGGGAACGCTGGTTTTTTGCTCTTCGCTCATAAGGAAGTTCCCGTTGCAGTTGCTCGATCCCAGCACATATTGCAGCCACTCCCTTGCTCAGAGCTTCCATCCTTTCGTGCATCACCTGTCGTGCCCTCTGCAGGTCGGCGCGTAATTTGTGAGCCCGTTCGAGGTGGATAAGGAGATCGTCATTCTTCGAGCGCCAAGCGACGCTATATTGCAGCCACGAATCAAGATCTCTGGTTTCAGCCACAATATGACTGCGGCCACCGGGCAGGGGGCGATGGATAGGCAGTCCCGCGCCTTCCCAGCGCTGTGCCGTACGGACGCCGCAACCAAGATAGCGGGCAATCTCTTTCCATCCGCTCAAGATCATAGGCTAAATTTTATGCCTCCCGTCAATAGTAATCCGCTCCTCGATTTTTGCGCAGGTTCCATCCGAGGCAAGGCGCAGGAGCAATTCGTCTAAAACGGGGTACTTTGCGGGTTCAACTCATGGGCGACCTTTGCTTTCGGACCACACTGGCTTGGGCCCATTTTCGTCGTCGTTGCAAGCCCCAGCTAGGCAACATCCATGGCTCAACCGGAAATTGTCCCACACTCCGAACGGGTCAGGCCGAGTCTCCATCTTCTCTAAATGCAGTCGCGGTTGGCCACCTTTCTTCAAAAGGCCCCCCTGAAAGGGACGGGCGCTCCCACTTTGCTAGCACCTCGGGGGCATCTTCGCAGACGCCAACTTGGCGGAATTTGACGCTGGGTTCGATTTTCCATCCTGCAATGCTTAAAACAGATGCCGCTGGACCGGCTCCCCGGTTGCGGACTTCACCTTTTTTTGCTCTTTGAGCTCAGGGGCAGCCACAGTAGGCAGGAACTCGAAGACCTTTTCCGGCCTTCCATCGCCAGATTTCATCGCGGAAGCATACTTCAGAATTTCCAGAGGACTGGCGCCCAGAGCTATCGCTTTGGTCAGTTGAGCAAGCACTTCTGGAGGCATGGCGTGGATGATTTCATCAAAATCGGGAAGATCCTGGACAAAGGATTTGCCTGCGGCCGCGTGCTCGACGGGTGCGCATTCGACTGGCACCCGCGGCGCCGGCACCGGGAAGCGCCTGGCCGCGCGCTCTTCCTCAAGCAGCTGGTTGAGGCGTGGGGCGCCGATCGCGTAATCTCCCGGTCCCATCCCATGAAAATACCCATCAGTTTCATAGCGCTTCGTCAGGTACTCGTGCAAAAAATCCAGCAAGCTGGCCGATAGGACGGTATTGCGCTCCCGCCGTGCCAGCTCCAGTGCTGCCGTGAGGCAACGATAGCGTCTCTCGCCAGAGGAAGACGGCAGAGCCCTTGCCCGCAGAAACAAGAAGCGGCCGTCGGCGCCGTCCTGCGCCATCCCCGCCGCGGAGACCGCAAACGCTAGCTCAAAGTCCTGGCTGCGAATTGCCGCTTCGCCAATGAGCAGCATTTCGAGCGTGTCGTGCGTAAAACCCTCCGCCATGACGGTCGCCAGCAACCGGCCCTGCCACAGTTCGGGAATGGACACAGGGATTCCTGCCCACTCACCTAAGGCACAAGCCTTCGCAAGCGCCTTAAGCAGTGCCGCCGTGCTGTCGGAATTAACATCCGGCGGGAATGACACGGCTTTGCCGTCTTCAAGAAGGACCTCCGCGGCAATGGCGCGCTTGAGAGCATAAGCGGCCACGGGGTCCGCGCGGCAGGCCTCGGCTTCCGTGCTGTTCTCGCTTTGATCAGAACCGGCGCGAAGCGAGGAAAGCACCATGCGCAGCGCACTCGTTAGCAGAGCCAGGTTGCACTCGAGCGCTGGCAATTGTTCGATGCGTTCAATTTCTGCCAGAGCCAGATCAAATTTGCGCTGCCGGAGGTGGCGAAGCGACGTTGCTACCATGAGCCGCAGTTTTGCCCGCCGTACGGCGGGACTAAGGGGGTCGAGCCGTTCGGCCTTTGCGAGGTAATCGAGTGATTTCTGATACGCACAGCGCCTTTCGCTCGTCTGGATCAGGCACAACAAAGCATCGACATCCTGCGGCCGCGCCTCGTGCCATGCTTCTGCGGCCCGCTCGGCCGCTTTTTTGTCGGGCTGCCTGTGTGCCCACCTGAGCCACGAGCGGAAAACCTCCGGATCGGGATCGGCAGCGCAGGCCTTCTCGTAAAGCCATTGCGGCGAAAACAGCTGGGGCATGGCAGTGGCTTTCGACGTGCCAAGCTGCCTGCTTGCGGGCCACATCAGATCTTTGAATGCCTGGGCGGGAATGGAGGCGGCTAGCTCGGCCATGTGCAGCCACAACCCTCCATCTTCAGCCGTGCCCGATCGAAACCAGTTTTCTCTCAGTGCGGACTCCCGAAATTCATGCCAGGCGATCAGTGCATCGGCCATGTGTCCGCAGATCCCCGTCTGTTCAAGAGCTCTGGCCAGCAATCGATACCAGCGGGCACTACCGCGAGGAGGTCCCACGATACTTTCCCGGAGTTCGTGAAACGGCAAGTGAAGGACGATCACACGCGCCACAATCAGCTCGCACAACTTGTCACAGCAGTCCGGACGAAACTGCCGGCAGGCGGACACGGCTGCGACCGCCGTCTTTGAAATCTGCTGACGTTTCCTGGCGGCGAACGCGGACTCGAGCGAAACCAGAGCACTCTCGAGCGTTGCCCGTCCGGGAGCGCTTGCGGCAATCAGTTTCTGAGCGGAGAAATTCCCAGACGCACAGGGCGCGCTGCCCAACATCGAGTCGCTAGCGGGCACCAGCCGGCTCGGAACAGAGTCCCCTCGCCCGTAGAAACTGACAATCGCATTGACAAGCGCCTTCCAGGGCGCAAGCGGGCTCCGGCGTGATATCTCGGGCAGACGCAAGTCACTTTCTTCGATCGGTCCGCTGGTCACCTTTTCGAGACCGCGACGAGCGCAATGCGCACTTTAGCGCATGGGCGGTGACAACAGAACTGTGATTTTTGGTGGAAAAGAAGGGGGGATCGGCGAAAGGTGAGTGAGACTCGAACCGCGATGTCAACGATTCGACGTGCGACACTTCCTGGTGATCCCGTGCATCCGTCGGACACAAGGAGAAAACCACCGGCCGGAGTTGATCACCCTACAGCTTGCCACGCGGAGCGGGATCTTAAATTCTTCGAATCAGTCTTTTACTAAGGAGCTTCGATCAGCTCCATGCGGCCATCGCGGGTGCGGTGCAGAATCATCAGCTGTCCTTTCGGGTCGCGAAAGACAAACACGTCCCGATCGCGAAAGTGGGCTTCTTTGATCCCTTCCTCGAGGGTCATGGGACGAAGCGATACGGCGTCGCCGGTGCGCACGAGGTGAATTTCCATGCCTTTGGCAACGGCGGGAAACTTCTGCACCATGGTCGAATCCGATTCCGATCGGGCTCGCCCCGATTGCTCATCGCCCGCTTTTCCATTCCACTGGCTGTGAAGGCGGCGCTTGCGGGTGATGATACGGGTTTTATTTTTGAGCGCCTGCTTTTCAAGATGCTCCAGCGCTTGCCCGATGGCGGCAGTCATATCGCCGGCCTGAGCAAGGCCGACCAGAGGTCCGATGCGCGAGCTGATGGTGATTTCTGCCTTATGCCTGTGCTTCTCCACCGCAAGCACCACCTTCGTTTCAAACCGGTCACGAAGCACCTTGCGGATCTTGCTTAAGCCGGCTTCTACCTCTTTGCGGTTGGCGGGAGTAACTTCGTAGTGCCTGCCAGTGTATTCGACCCTCATCAAGACCTCCCGAAAGGTTTCGAATCGGCACTGCCTTGCGCAGACGATCAATAAGACAAGGTACCTCCTCCTGCTGGCAGGAGAACGCGCTGAGGCTTACTTTTTGACTCTTCTCTGGTGCGTGCTGGGGATTCTCATATCTTCGCGGTACTTGGCCACGGTTCGCCGTGTGACCTGAATGCCTTGTGACTGCAGGATGCGTGTGATCTGTTCGTCGGTAAGCGGCTTGGTCGCGTCCTCGTCCTCTATCAGCTTTTTCACCCGCCGCTTGAGGATAAGCAGAGAGGTGTTGCCGCCCTCCGGGCCATTTACACTTTCACTGAAGAAATACCGCAGCTCAAAGACGCCCTGTGGAGTGTGGGCGTATTTGTTGGCCACCGCGCGGCTGACCGTCGAAGGATGGACGCCAATTTCCTCCGCCACCTCCTTGATCATCATCGGCTTGAGTTCGTCAATGCCTCGTTCAAGAAATTCGTTCTGGCGATGCAAGATCGCATAGCAGACCTTCATGATCGTCTGCTTGCGCTGCTCGATGTTTTTGATGAGCTGGATGGCGCTCTTAAAGCGTTCCTTCACATAATTCCGCGTATCGCGATCATTTCCCTCACGAGTGAGTAGCCGCCGGTAGGCGGGATTCAGGCGCAGCGTGGGCACGTCATCGTCGTTCATGACGACCATCCACTCATCCCCATGCTTTACGAAGGCAACATCCGGCTCGATAAGCCGCGCCTGGACCTTGTTGTAGCGCAGGCCGGGGCGAGGGTCGAGCGTGCGAATGTATTCGAGCGCCGTCGAGACGGCCTCGATGGGACGGGCAATGGCTCGCGATATCTCTTTGTACTGCTTGTTCTGCAGGGCGCGAAGATGCTGATCGACGATGGCAATCGAGTCCGTAAGGACCTGGCCTGATCCGTTTCCATCTCCTTGGAGCTGTTGCTGCTGATAACGCAGCTGGTAGAGGAGGCACTCGCGAACGTTTCTGCAGGCGACACCAGAGGGATCGAACTGACGCACAATCTCAATGGCTTCGGCGAGATCCTCTGGGGTAAAGCTCTGCTTAAAGAAAGGCTTGGTTTCTTCCCGGGCAAGCTGCACAGCCGCAACCGTTGGCGAAGCAGAAAAGACTCGGCTCGAGCCTGAGTCCCCCGGCACGGTTTCAGTCCCATCAGCGCGAAGATCTTCGCGTGTTGAGAACGACTGATCTTCGGCTCCGGCAGCTGACGTTTCCAGGCCGAGCGCAACCGCCTCCTGCACGACGCTCTCGGCTTTTGCCAGATCGCTCTCCGGAGAGGATGGAGGCACGAGGCCAAGCAGCTCTTCATCGCTCGCGATCAGATAGCCGTCCTCGTTGAGGTTGCCGATGACAAGCTCCGCCGCTTGGCGCACCGCCCGAGAGGTGCCGATCGAGCCCAGCTGCCACATCAAGTGGTCGGTCAAAGTGCTCGGTTTCGACAGAAAATTCTCAAACGAAGGCCGATCAATCTCCTCAAATTCCCCGGGATTGCGGAAACCAGGGTCAAGATAATCTTTAAAGAATGACCCAAAATCGATTTCCGCAAAGGAATCTTTGTTGTCGGTCGTGGTCTGCGTGGCCTCTTCAGCCGATGCCCGCTCACGCTCTTCTTCCCGGCGACCGACATCGTCGATGAGGGGAACCGTATCCTCGAGCTCCTCAAGCACCGGATTCTCGACCATCTCGGCATTAATCATGTCCTTGAGCTCAAGCTTGTTGAGGGCGAGGACACTGACCATCTGCACCAGGCCCGGGGTCAGGATCTGTCTCTGTGAGACTTTTAAATGCAGTTTTGGCTGCAGCAAAACCATATTTGTTCGTTCCGCAGCCGGTCCGCTCCGAAAAACTCGGCTCAGACCAGCGAAAAACTCTCTCCCAGATAAACTCGCCGTACCTCGGAATCGCTTCCCAGCTGCTCCGGGGTTCCATGACGGAAGATCTTGCCTTCGTTAATGATGTAGGCCCGGTCGGTGACCGACAGCGTCTCGCGAACGTTGTGGTCGGTTATCAACACCCCGATGCCTGAAGCCTTCATATTGCTGATAATTTTCTGCAGATCGAGCACTGCAATGGGGTCGATTCCCGAAAACGGCTCATCCAGCAGAATGAATCTAGGACTGATCGACAGCGCCCTCGCAATCTCGACTCTTCTTCGTTCCCCACCCGATAACGCGTAACCCCGGTTGCGGCGAATATGCTCGAGCCCCAGTTGATCGATCAGTTGCTCCATAGTTTCGCGACGCTCGTGCCAGGAGGCGGGTTGAGCCTCCAGCACGGCAAGGATGTTTTCCTCGACCGTCAGCTTCCGGAACACCGATGCTTCTTGGGGGAGATAGCTGATCCCGAACTGACGCGCCCGGCGATACATGGGCAAGTCGGTGATGTCTTCCTCGTTTACGAGGATTCTGCCCGTATCGGGCGGGATCAGACCAACGATCGTATAAAAGGTAGTGGTCTTG
>JAFAWX010000062.1 GCA_019241535.1 Acidobacteriota bacterium
TATAAGCAAGAGACGCGGCAAGCTGATTTTGACCCCCGTGTGGGGTTTTTAGTGATGTGATGAAAATTAGACCACTTCGAGGTCGTATCCCTTAATGCTAACCGAGAGCGATCTTTGGATGGCATCGACAGAAATCACCAGCGCATCTTCCCCGTTTCTCCGCACGACGATGCCCTCCAAGTTGTCAAGCGCACCACCGCGCACTCTGACGCGCTGCCCTACTTTTAAGAACGGATGGGATACCCAGGGGATATTTTCCTCGATCAGCTTCCGTATTGATTCGATCTGCTCATCGGGAACCACGGTGCCCGACGGCGAGTGTCCCACGAAACGAACTACACCGGGAGTACGTAAGACCTCTACCCGCCTGAGATTGGAGTCGACGACGCGAACGAAAACATAACCGGGAAACAGAGGCAATTCCAGCCGCTTACGGCGGTCGCTCCAGCGGTGGGTTTCAATGACGATCGGCAAGTAATGAACTACGCCCCGGGTCTGAAGATGACAGGCGACCAGCTTCTCATGACGGGAGCGGGTCTGCACGGCGTACCAGTAGCCGTCCAAGCAAGGGGAACATGAAGGAATGCAGCTAAGCTGGTTCGCCTGTGTGCTCACAGCTCCGCCCTTTGGGTCACAATTGGTGTCCCTTAAAAAGTTCCCGTCGCTCTGGATAAGAACACGGTGAAATTCGGACTCTAGGGGACTTTGCAAAAGCCTGCAAGATGCAGGAACACCCAATGCCATTTAGACTCATCCTGCCCGGGACAGGCTTCTCCCATATTGCGGAACAGAGGGTCAGAGATGAAAATCTCTAAAGGAATAGAGAATAAATTCCCATTCAAGGCGCGCCGCGATGGGGAACATTCTGGAACGGCGACATCGTAGTACTCTCATGTGCACAATGATTTAGGCAATCCACGGTTACCGGATTGGTTACGGACTTGCTGGTCTATAGTTCTCCGCCGGAAACCTGGGTTCGAAATATCGATTTTGGCCGCAATTCCGGTAAAGGCAAAACGGGTTCTCAGTGAAAGATTTTGCAACATTTGAAAATTTTACTTTGCATTTTGCTTGACTTGCGCTTTGAGCAGCTGGTACAACGCTTCTCCATAGTTTCGTCACAGTTTCTCTTCCCCGATGTGACGCGACAAACGAAGGCTTGCCAAGCTTGAGCTGGAAACAGTTACTCGGCTAAGTCAGCGTAAGTTCCGCGTTCCGAGGAGGAGATAATGCAATCTGGCCAGCCACTTCATTCGACCAGTATCCGTGTCCTTGTAGCAGAAAGCAGCCCTATCAGTAGCCAGCTTCTAGCAGAAGCCATCGGCCGCGATCCACGCATTGAGGTCCTGGCATTCAGTTCCAACCCGGTAGAAATTGCGGGGACCATACGTAAAGAGTGCCCGGACATCCTTCTCATCAGTGCTCGTTTAGAAGACGACGAGACCTTAACGGGACTTAAAATTCTTGAGCAATTGCGGGCGGAGCAGATTGCCACAAAGGCCGTTGTGCTCGTCGACTCGAGTCGGCCGGATGTGGTCGTCAATGCCTTCCGCTCGGGCGCCTCTGGCGTGTTCTCAAGGAATGCCCCCCTCGAGATGCTGTCAAAATGCATCGCAGCCGTGAACGATGGTCAGATCTGGGCGAACAGCAAAGAGTTGGGATTCGTTCTCGCGGCTTTAGCCGCGTATCCGCGAATTGAGCCGCTCGAGGGAAATGGACTAGCGGTACTCTCAAAACGCGAACGGGAAGTTGTGCATTGCCTGGCCGAGGGCCAGACCAACCGGCAAATTGCTGAAGCTCTGGGACTTAGCCAGCATACCGTCAAGAACTACATGTTCAAGATTTTTGAGAAGTTAGGGGTCGCCAACCGGGTGGAGCTTGTCTTTCACGTCCTTAGCCAAAGCCAGGGTTTCTTGCCGGGCCAGGACGGACATTCAGCAGGTGTCGAATTCCAATCAAGGCCACGGTCTCAACCAGAGCGCAGACCCGCGCCGACCAAGTTTCCAAAGCCAGCGCGGCGATTCGGGAGTCACCAGCGGGGTGCACATTCGCAAAACTCAATCGTGGAAATGGGCGCCCCGGGCGGGAGAACGAAATCAGCTAACGCCCTGTAGAACCGGGTTTTCCACAATTGTATGGTCGGTCTCGTCGCCACAGAACTCGGCGGCTATAGCAAATCCCTGTGGCTGGCTCGCACTAAACGTCCGCACCACCCGTCCCGTCGCCCGCATGGCGTTCTGCGACATCTCGGCAAGTAGAGGCAGGACCACCTCCAGCCTGATGGGTGCCTCGCTGGGTGGTGCCACCCGGGAAGTCACAAAGAGGCCCTTCGCGCTAACGTCGCGCGTAAACCCCCCTTCAGTATGAAATTGCTCGCCCTGGATCCAGCTGAAAAGGACTGGTAGGCGCAAGCGATATCGGGAAGCCTTTCGTCTTTCCGCGGCAGCGAAAGTCATTGCCCGCATGCGATTATCTCCTGTTGAGGTCAGTCGTTTCATTAGTTACCAGATCTTGCAGTGTTGCTCCTGGTCGTTCAGGCTTGGGCTTAAGACGGGTTACGGGTTGAACTGACGCTGAAGCGGCTGCTTGCTAACGATTAAGCGGTCCAGGATGGTCCGCGCGGCGGCGATTTGTGCTTGCCGCCCCAAAATGCGTGAGAGTCAAGATTTCGCTGGGGGAGATCATCTCATCAGGCCCGCAATGCATGGCAGCCCTCCAGGCGTCGGTCCCTCCAGCGCCGCAAGAAGACCCGGACAAGGATATTTAGCCGATTTCATATGTCAATCGGCTTTGCGTCTCTGAGACGCCTGTCTCTCGTATTGCATCAATAAACCAGCGACCATTTTGTTTACTTGTAAAGTAACACGAAAGTTGTACTCGACGTCACACTTTTTGGGAATTGACTGGCGTCATCGGG
>JAFAWX010000229.1 GCA_019241535.1 Acidobacteriota bacterium
GGACATCAGGATTTCGCGAGTTTCGCTGCCGGATTGCGGGGCGTAAAGAATGGCGACCAGTGCGCCGATTCCAATTCCGGCAATGAACCATAGTAGCCCGGGACTTCCGTCACGGTCAGACATACCTAGCCCTCCACCATGATTGCAACAGACGGATGGTAGCACCCGTGCTGGGGAAATACAATTCTGGCCGGGGCTGGTGCGGGGCTTGTGTCGCCGGCCCGCAAGCGAGAAAATGTCTCAATCCAGGAGCAGTTTTGTCCGAACGCAAATATCGTCAACGCGGATATCAGGACAGCGGGGGAGAAACCCGGAAAGGCGCCGAGCCGCGACCCACCCGCAAGGACACGTTTGGCCCGCGTCCGATCGAAATGCCGGGAACGCACACGGTCTCCCGCTGTGCGCAATGCGGTGCCTTGCTCGCTCTGGTCTCTGAACCCCTGGAGCGGTGTCCCAAATGCGGCTGTGAACTGCACTCCTGCAAACAGTGCTCCCATTTCGATCCCTCGTCGCGTTTCGAGTGCATGCAGCCGATACTCGAGCGCATCGCCAAGAAGGACGCGCGCAACGAATGCAAGTTTTATCGCATCAGCGAGCGGGTAGAAAAACAAACCTCGACTGGCGGCACTTCCCGCCCTGACGATGCACGCCGGGCTTTTGAAAACCTCTTTAAGAAGTGAGCGGCTAGGGCTTCTCCGTGGGCCGCAACAGGACCTCGCTGGCAAAAGACTGCGGCGCCTGAGCGACAAGCATGGCCACGACGTGCGCCACGTCCTCCGCCTTAAGCATCTTGTTCGCGTCTTTTCCGTCATGCGGGCCCAATTCAGTGTCGACCGAGCCGGGGCAGATTAGCGAAACGCGAATTCGCCGGGAGCGCAGTTCTTCGGCCACCGAGTAGCTCAGCCCGTTCAGTCCCCATTTGGAAGCAGCATAAGCGGCGCCGTTCGGCAGCGGGTTCTTGCCGGCGAGCGAGGAAATGTTGATGATGTGACCGCCTCCGCTTTTGATCATGATGGGTACAAAGGCACGCATTGAATAAAAGACGCCGCGCAGGTTTGTGTTCAGGACCTTTTCCCACGCCTGCGGTGTCATTTCATGGAGGGGCCCGGCAAAGGAGCCGACGCCGGCATTATTGACCAGAATGTCCAGTCGATGGAAGTTTTGCTCGACCATCGCTGCCAGTTTCTCGACCGACGCAAGATCGTTGACGTCGCAGGCTTGCGCCCGCGCCTCTCCCCCTTGCGCACGAATGCTTGAGACCATGGCCTCGAGGTGGGAAAGGGTGCGGCCGCAGACGACCACGGCAGCTCCGAGAGAGGCCAGCTTCTGGGCAATCGAGGCGCCAATGCCGCGCCCTGAGCCGGTAACCAGGGCAACTTGTCCGGAAAGATTCGTCGTCGCTTTCATAAGACTGCTCCAAAGATAGAGATCGGGTCGCGAAACCACCAAGCTCATGCACTTTAGCATCGAATATACGAACGGCGCTCCGGTCGAGAGAAGCTTGCGTAAGTGGGGACGCATACATATAATCCCGCTCACCGGAACGATGCTTTCGCCCTGGCGGGCGGAAGGCGTGCCGAGTATACGTGTCGATCTTTGACGAACAGACTACGCTGAAACCATTCGCGTATCGAGGGGTTCGGCGTCGAGACCGGTATCCTGAGATTAGATTTGCTAGAGCCGAGGAGCAAAGAATGAAAACAAGTGTTCTGGCGATTCTGCTGGTTTATGCCATGGCGGCCGCTGCACAAACTGCGCCTCAGCCGCAAACCCCTCCCCCAGCCCCCGGCGGAGCCGGCGGTGAACAGGCGCCGACTATTAAAGATCCGGCCGAATACAACGCCTACGTGGGAGCTGTCCAGCAGCAGGACCCGAACGCGAAGGCCAGCGCTCTCGAAGCGTTCCTGACGCAATATCCCAACAGCGTGATGAAGACCAGCGCGCTCGAACAGCTAATGGGCACCTACCAGCAGACGGGAAATCAGGCCAAAGTGGTCGAGGTGGCCAAGCGGCTGCTGACCGCCGATCCCAACAACCTGCGGGCTCTGGCCCTGCTCACTTTCCTGGCGCGCCAGGGAGTCATGAATCAACAAAACGTACAGCAGAACCTGGCCGATCTGCAGCAGTACTGTTCTAAGGGCCTCGATGCATTAAAAGCCAATCAGAAGCCGGCCGGTATGTCGGACGCCGATTTCGACAAGCTCAAAAAGCAAGTGGCGATCATTTTTAACGGCGGCTGCGGCTTCGCCGCTCTGCAACAAAAAGACTTTCAGCATGCCCAGCTTTACCTGCGGGCTGCCGTCGAAGCCGAGCCTAATGACCTGCAGAACGTCTATCCACTTGCAACCGCCTATCTCTCGGCTAATCCTCCTGACAGCCTAGATGGAATTTATTATCTTGCCCGCGCCGCCTCTCTGGCTCCGGCAGGTTCGGCGGCGCAGACGCAAATTCAGAACTACGGGCAGAAGGTTTACAAAAACTATCACGGGTCAGAGGAAGGCTGGACCGACGTGCTCAACGCGGCCAAGTCCAATCCCACTCCTCCTCAAGGTTTCACCATCACCAAGTACGTCCCTCCCACTCCCACTCAGCAGGCCCACGATTTGATCAAGGATAAGACTCCGGACCAGATTAAGCAGCTGAGTTTTGGGGAATGGGAGCTGGTCCTTGCGGCCGGCACCCCGGAGGATCAGGACAAGGTCTGGAGCGTGATCAAGAACGTGCCCCTGCAGATGGAAGGCAATGTCATTGAAACGGCCAGCCCGACCGAGTTGCACATCGCGGCCAGCGAAGATGACATCGAGCAAAAGCGAGCCGATATCACCCTCACCATGACCGGACCCATTCCCGCCGCTCGCCTGCCGAAAGCCGGGGACACCTTCGATTTTGAGGGCACACCTACGTCGTTCGCGGCGACCCCGTTCATGATGACGATGGAAACGGGAAAACTCTTGCGGAAGGGTGGGGAGACGCCGACCAAGAAACCGCCGGTCCGCCACCGTCCGACAGCGCGCCGCACGCAACCCTCGCAATAGCGGTCAAGGGCAAGGCACTCACAGGCGACCCTCGGAGACGGATCAGCGCGCCATCTTTTTCTCGTAGGCGCCGGGCTTGGCGCTGCGCGGCGGTCGTTTGGTGCCATCCCGGAACTGCCGGACATCAATCTTCAACTCGTCTATCGTACGACTGAGGGTATTGCGGTGCATTCCCAGTTGGCGCGCCGCCCGGCACTGGTTGCCTTTGTTTTCCTCCAGCACCGTCGAAATGAAGCGGCGCTTGAACTCGCGAACCGCTTCCGAATACAGAATATTGCTGCGATACATCTGCTGTACGAGCGCTTCAAGTTGATCTTTCACGGAATCTCTCTCTTCGCTAAAGCGGCCAACTCTCATCTGCGATAGACGGGCGGCGCTCACTTCGCCGGCATCTGCGCTCTTCTCAGATAATCCAGTCCCTTATAAAACTGCATGCGTAATTCCGCGGGTGCCAGCCAGACGGCGGCGCGCCCAACCACGAGGAAATACGGCGCCAGTCCGGACCCCCGCAGCCATCCGGAAGTGGGGGTAAAAGCCGTCATTCCCAGAAGCACGATTGCCACCAACAAGGCTCCCCGCAGCAACCCGAGCACAGCGCCGAAGAACCGATCCAGCGCCGTCAAACCTGCCTCCCGCACCACCCAACGAACGATTTTGCCCAATACTCCGGCCAGGATCATGATGCCGAGAAACAAGGCGAGGAACGACACGATTGCTCCCAGCCATTCCGAGCTGATGTAAGCCGCGAAGTGTCTCGCCACCCGCCGGTACTGCCACGCGGCGATCAAATAGCCGAACACCAGCCCGGCAACTCCGAACGCCTCCTGGAAAAAACCCGAGCTTGCCGCCTGCAGGACGGATACGAGCAGAACCAGCAGGATGATCCAGTCTGCCCAGTTCACGCAGATCCTCGGCGCTAGAGCATACCCAGCTCACGCCCCGTAAGCCGACGGTATGCCTCCACGTACTTTTCGCTCGTCCTGCGCGCCACCTCCGCCGGCAGCCGAGGGGCGGGAGGCTGCTTATTCCAGCGGATCTCTTCGAGATAGTCGCGCACGTACTGCTTGTCGAAGGATTGCTGCGACATGCCCGGCTCGTACTTGTCGGCCGGCCAGAAACGAGAAGAGTCCGGAGTAAGCACCTCGTCGGCCAGGGTGATACCGGCAGCGGTGCGCCCGAATTCAAATTTGGTGTCCGCGATGATGATGCCTTTTTGCCGGGCATAGGCGCCCGCCGTGGCGTAAATGGCAAGACTGAGGTCACGAAGCTGGCCGGCATCCTCCGGAGGCACCAACTGCCGCATCTCGTCAAAGGAGATGTTCTCGTCATGACCGGTCGTCGCCTTGGTTGCGGGCGTAAAAATTGGCTGCGGCAACTCGTCCGATTCGCGCAGCCCCGCAGGCAGCTGAATGCCGCAAACACTGCCGCTCGCTTTGTACTCTTTCCAGGCGGAGCCGGATAAATATCCGCGCACCACGCATTCGACCGGGAACATATCCGCCCGCTGGACGAGCATCGAGCGCCCCCGCAGGTCGTTCGCATAGACCTGGACTTCGGCCGGATAGCGGCTCACATCGCTGGTGATCAGGTGATTGGGAACCAGTTCACGAAGAAAATCAAACCAGAACAGCGACAGCTGCGTGAGTACCTGCCCTTTACGGGGAATGCCAGTGGCGAGTACGTAATCGAAGGCGGAGATGCGGTCGGTGGCGACGATCAACAATTGATCGCTGCCCGACTGGTACACATCTCGCACCTTGCCGCTTGCAAACAGTTCCAGGTCAGAAAAGTCGGTGTGCAGAAGAACGGAATCGAGAGTTTCGGTGGTCATCGCTAAGTTTCAGATGTTGAAATCGTCGCGTATTCTAGCCGCTCTGAAATTTTTGTCAACGGCAGAGATGATACCCCATTCCGAGCCGCCCAGTTTTCCACCACCGGGCAATTGACAAAGCAGCTTGGTCATGAACTTGGGTGTCGAAACAGCATGCGCAGACTGTCGCTGTGGAAATAATGTGCACGGAAGTTGGGAGCGTGGGAAAAGGAACTTCTTGGGCGCGGAGCGCGCCGTTGTTTCTGACAACCCGTAACCCCACGGCTATAACCGATGACCGCCAAGGCTGTGTCTCCCCTCCGGCGCTCAGCGATTCTCCCCGGCAAAATGTTCCGGTTCCGCGGGCCAGTTCGTATGCGGACTCACGCTTTTGCCGTCCCATCGCCGCTTGCCGCAAATTTCCTTGAGCTGTGGACAGGCGAAAGCGAACGTTATAGAAAGTAGCGAAGGATAAGGTCTGCTTTCTGCCGCAGATCGGGCGAGTGGTTTGGAGTTGCGCGTGCTTAACGAAGAACGACGACGGGCCATTCTGGACCTGGTCAACCGTGACGGCAGGGTTCTGGTCGCAGATCTGGCGCAGCATTTTGCAACCTCGCAGGTTACGATCCGCAAGGATCTGGAAATTCTCGAGGCTCACGGCTGGCTTGATCGCGCGCATGGCGGCGCACTACCTTCGCGCCCAGGAGTGCTGGCGGATCCTACGCTGCGGGAGAAAGAGAAACTCCATCGGCGGGAAAAACTTCGTATCGCCGAAGCCGCCGCGGCCATGGTCGAAGAAGGGCAGGTGGTCATTCTCGATTCCGGAACCACCACCACGGCCATTGCCCGCGCCTTACGAAATTTTCACCATCTCACGATCGTGACCAATGCCCTAAACATAGCCACCGAGCTCGCGGGAGCGGATGTGGAGGTGATGTTGACCGGCGGCACGTTACGAAAAAATTCCTTCTCCCTGGTCGGCCCCACGGCCGAAGACATGTTGCGCCGCCTGAGCGCAGATCTGCTCTTTTTGGGCGTCGATGGGTTCGATGTACATTATGGTTTGAGCACGCCAAATCTGCTGGAGGCGAAAGTCAACCGCGTCATGGTTGAAGTATCCAAGAAGGCGGTGGCGGTTTGCGACGCAAGCAAGTTTGGCCGCCGCAGCCTGGCGCAGATCGTTCCTCCCGGGGGACTAGCCCACGTGATCACCGACCGCGGGGCTCCCAAATCGGACATAAGGACACTGAAGAAACTGGGCATCGAGGTGGCGCTTGTCTAAACGCGATCGATGGCAAACCCTCAGACGAGATCGCCGCGGCGGCCACTCATTCGCTGGCCGAATTCTCGTTCAGGCCCGTTGCTTCTGCCAGGGACAGCGACCTTATTATGGGTTGCGTGCGCTGAAGCTCAGCGTCATGTCCTGCTCCTATGCGCACAGCTTTCACACGCTCGAGTTCCGGCAGGTGCCGAAACGTCGATCGTAAGCCGGGAGAGGCTGATAAGCTTTCTGCTATCGGCCCCGGGCTACGAAGCGCGAGATGTTCTGTTGGCGGAAGTGAAAAGCCGGGGCGAAACAACCTTGGTGATTGGCCGGCCACCTCGACGCCCGGATACGCGCGGCCGCCGATATGGTTATCGAGGTCGATTGCGATTTGTCGGAGTATGTAGGCCCGGCTCCAATTGTTCTCGCCGGTCACCTAAAAAGGTTTCTACAGCGCATTACAAAAGGACTGCAATCCTGACCGGCCTCGATATCTGAGCCGGGTAATCAACTCTCTAGGAGGACGAACTCCGTCACCAATATGCCCCGATTCGACGTTACCATCGCCGGTGAACTCAACCTCGATCTAGTACTTTATGGACTGCCCCCCGAGCTTCAGCCAGAGCGGGAGTTGCTGGCGAGCGACATGAACATCACGCTTGGGGCATCTTCTGCCATCGTGGCTCACAATCTGGCGGCTCTCGGCAACCGGGTGGGGTTCGCCTCACGGGTCGCCGAGGACTCCATGGGCCGGCTTGCGCTTGAGCGACTGATCGAAGCCGGGGTCGATGTCTCGACCATTCGACGCTCGACCGATGGGGCGCGCACCGGGGTAACCGTCATCCTCCACCATGGCCGCTGGCGCAACATCCTGACCTATCTCGGTACCATTTCCCGCCTCGCCATTGAAGACCTGGATTTCGATTATCTTTCGTCGGCTCGCCATTTCCACCTCTCCTCGTTCTATCTGCAGACTACGTTGCGGCCGCACATCCCTGCACTCTTTAAGAGATTGAAAGCGGCGGGGCTTACTATCTCTCTCGACACCAATGATGATCCCGACGACCGCTGGCAGGGCGGCCTATGGGAGGCATTGCCGTTCGTGGACCTGCTGCTTCCCAATGAGAGGGAAGCGGTAAAAATCAGTGGCCAGGAAAACGTGGAAAAAGCCGCCGCCCGTCTGTCGGAGACGGTTCCTCTGGTAGTGGTGAAACTCGGCGCAGCCGGGGCCATTGCGCGGTCCGACAGCAAGCTCTTCAGAAGTCCGGCGTTAAGGGTAGACGCCATCGACACGGTCGGAGCCGGCGACAGCTTTGACGCGGGATTTATTTCCCGCTACATTCGCGGCGCGGACGTCGAGACCTGCCTTGCGCATGGCAATCTGGCGGGAGCACTATCCACGTCGCGCCCGGGGGGAACCGAGGCATTTCGCGATCGGGAACACCGCGAGCAATTCTTTCGCGACCAGCCGCTAGTTTCCCAGCCCGCGCCTCGGGCCGACTCCCCCGGCTAAGGCGTGCCTC
>JAFAWX010000029.1 GCA_019241535.1 Acidobacteriota bacterium
CGAAAGCCCGCGAGTGGGCTACCGGGTATGTGAGCGGGTTTAACGCCGCCGATCCTGGTCAGGTCAGCGTGCACTGGCTCGCCCACAATCGTAGTGCCGAGCAGGAGATCGAAGGCGACCGTGCATTCCGCATTGCGGGCGGGTACAGACTGCTGGTTGAGATTGCCAGGCGAGAACTCGACCGGGTCGGTGTTCCCCTCTACACGAAGACCAGCGCCCGGCGCATCGACTGGCATTCCGGGGTTGAGGTCACTGCCAGTTCGGCAGGGAAAGAGATCACCTTCGCCGCCGCGCGCGTTCTCATCACGCTTCCTCTGGGAGTGCTGCAGGCTGGCGAGGAATTCGTCTGTTTCGACCCCATTCTGGGTGCGGACAAGCAGGCCGCAGTGGCGAAACTGGCCATGGGAAGGGTGGTTCGCGTCACCTTGTGTTTTCGCCGGCGTTTTTGGGACGGCCTGCGTCCCGGCCGGGGAGCAAAGACGCTCGAGCGGATGAGCTTTCTTTTCTCGCGGGACGACATGTTTCCCACCTGGTGGACACAAATGCCCGAACCGTTGCCAATCATCACCGGATGGGCTCCGGCCCGTTCTGCCGAAAGCCTCGCCCGACTGGATCGGGACCAGGTTATTGATCGAGCCCTTGATTCACTCAGCCGGCTGCTTGGCCTCAAGATTTGCGATGTCCGCTCTCACCTCCGCGCGGCGTACTTCCACGATTGGGACAACGATCCATGCTCGCGCGGAGCTTACAGCTATGTGAAGGCGGGAGGCGAAGGCTGCCAAACGGTGCTGGCCGCGCCCCTCGGCAACAGACTGTTTTTTGCCGGCGAGGCGACGGATAGCTCCGGGCACAACGGTACCGTGCACGGGGCGATCGCGAGTGGCAAGCGGGCCGCCCGGGAAATTATCGAGGGGCGCTGAAAGAACTTTCAAAGGGCACAGATTGTCTGTTTTTACCACTATCTGTGCCCTGTGGCCTTACGCGGCGTTACGCAGCAGTTGTAGCGTAGCGTTCCGGCTGGTCCTCAAAGGTGTCCTTACAATCCTCGGAACAGAAGTGGTATTTGCGGCCACCATATTCGGAGGTGAATTCGGCTTTCGTCTCATCGACATCCATATTGCAAACCGGATCTTTCGCCATAAGACCTCCTCCTGTAAACTTTCGGCCTTTAGATGCTCCCACGCTGCTAGCAGTTTTTACCAGCAGAACGATGTCGTCGGCGCGCTTTTGAAGAGGAAAGTAGTCGAAACCCTGTTTCCTAAAAATGCGGAAGCTTGTACTCTGGCCAGCGAGATGATTATGAACTCCGGCAATGCTTATGCTGATGACACAGTCACCCCCAGGGAAGCGCCAGCGTGGCGGAAGGTATGATGAGCTACCTTGATCAGGAATTCGGTAGAGCAAACCCTAATGCACCGGCAGCGCTGACGCGATTTGCTTTCCTCATAGGAATATGGCAATGCGAAGCGAGAGTGAGATTGGCCAATGGAGAATGGCAGACGTTCGCAGCCAGATGGCTTGGGCGCTTCATTCTCGACGGCTATGCTATTGCGGACGAATACAGCATGATGAATTCCTCGGGGGAGTTGATCGTGCTCGGCATGAATTTCCGCACGTATGATGTCACCCGAAGTATCTGGAATCTGAAATGGCTGAATGCGCTGGCAGGAACCTGGGTAGATCTCGGACCGCCGGAGCTTGGCGGCATCAAGTTCGATGGCCAGTCAGTCACCTACACCTTCAAAGAGCCGGTGGCTGCGCACGCCCTTACCCGTGCCACTTACACGAACATCTCAAACGGGCAGTTCACGTGGCGAGGCGAGAAGTCTGAGGACGGGAAAACATGGAGTGAATTCATGATCGTCGAGGCCCATCGTCGCGAGCGGTAGAAATTACCCAAGTGGGCGGCCCGCCAGCAAGTAGGTTCGAAACCCTTCCGGCAGTCGCGAAAATGACCGAGGAATGCTCGGCGCACCGGCTCCTTCGAAAAAGGTCAGCCCCACGAAATTGAGCTAGCCGCAGGTCGGGTAAGAAAAAATCACGCAGTATGTTGGTTCGATGTTTCTGAATTTATCGGCCAACCACACCAGGGAGAATGCGCTCGATCAAATCTTGATGACTGCTCTGCATTTCCTGTGCTTGACATGTGGATAATCCCACCCTAAAAAAGGTGTTTTTCCGCCGGCGTTTGCCCTCACAGTCCGGAACTGCGCGCCGTTGGCGGGTTTTGAAGGACCGCTATCCGCGAATGGGGCAGGAATCTCAGCAAACCAATTCGCGAATTGCACCAAAATTTGAGAATTGACCCTTCGTGCTTTCGCCCTGTACAGTCACATCACTTCGAACCAAATTCCAGCCCACAGGCTCACTGCTTCAAAACGAAGTTGAAAGCTCGAAGGTTGAAGTCTCGAGGCCTCGCCTCTTGCAGTCTGGAGCAAAAATATGTCCGACGATGACTGGAATGTTTATCGCACTCGCTTTTTGGTTCGTGCAAAACGGCTAACCCGGGCATTGGTTTTTACCGATGGGCTCGGCCGCGAGCATCATGGCAAACCCGGAGACTATCTGGTCGAGTACTCGGAGGGATTTCTGCGTGTGGCCCCACGGGAGATCTTCGAGGATGTCTACGTAGTCCTCGAAGAAATCTCTCCGTCTCTCACCCCGACCTTGCGGTCGCAACCAAACAGCGGCAATGTGGCGCTTTAGCTTACTTTGTGGAAAAAAAGGCCCCAAGCTGATGTTCACCCCGCATTTACCCAGTTAACTCAATGCGATACAATATATTGTGATTTGTTGTTGACACACACAACATACAGCAGTACTGTTGCTATCCCAGAGGCAGTAAATTCCAGTCGCCTTTTCTCCCGCGGCGGGCTTCAGTCTCTGTAGGAAGCCAGCGCGTCAGGGAGGGCGCCTGAAGAGACAAACAACGGGCGACGCTTCTGGCCGGGTAATTATGGCGTCGCCCAAACCATCCCCCGCGTTGACCGCTACCCCGGCGGTCCGGGAGTTTTGGCGTAACGCAATTTACCCTTTTTCGTTGCAGCAGCTGAGGTGGCGCTTTCCTGGCAGTCAAGGAAGTCGGGCTTGAGGCGGTGTTTGCGTCCCGCTGAATGAAGCTCGACCAAGGCTAAGAGGAGCTGGAGATGGAAGACATTACGCGCCTGGTAGACACTTTGCTGGCCAGGCATGGGCTTATTACCAGCTCCAAAGAATCTCATCTTGTGTGGTCAGGATGGTTCGGCTGCTTATCGACTGCCAGCATGCTGCTTGCTCCCGGCCGGCCGGGAGTTCTCGCTTTAGCAGAGGAGACAAACTCCCCCAGAGCTTCGCTGCCACCGACCGGCGCCTCCCCTGACCGCGAACGAATGCTGGCACTGTTTCAGGTTACCGATACGGAGGACCTCGGAATTGAGCTGGCACGCCTTTTTTGGCCGGGTAATCCGGCGCGCCGAAAGCTTGCTTCCGGACGCTGCTTCGCGCGCTATGTGGTGATCGAAGATTCTAATAAGCGATCCGCTCTCTGCCGCCATCTTCGGCATGCGCTAAAGAGCCAGGTTTTGTTCGTGATGGAACGCGAGCACTTCGGGTTTCGCGCCGAGGTTGCCTCCGATTTTGCCCACCCCGTGGTTGGACCCGAAGCTTCGCCGTCCGTGGGGCTGCGAAAGGATGTTGAAAATCGAGAGTTGCGGGAAACGGTTCGGCGGCCGGCATCGCTCCCTTCCGGCTTCTAACGAGGCGGACGGCGATGCGCGGAGTTCGACCGATTGCCCGTGTGCGATGAAATTGCTGGTAGGAGAGAAAGACATGGCCGAGATACAAACCAAAACATCGACTGCTGCGCCTTCAAGTGCTACGAGCGTGCCGAAATCAAAAGCTCCTGGCCTGACCTTCTGCCGTTTTTACACGAAAGCGTCTGTTTCTCCTTACGACGAGGTGGCGTGGGAAAAGCGCACCGCCACGATCAGCGACTCGAAAGGCGAGATCATCTTCGAGCAGCAGGACGTAGAAGTTCCCAAAGACTGGTCGATGACGGCCACCAACATCGTAGCCAGCAAGTATTTGCACGGCCAGCTCGGTACGCCTGAGCGCGAGACCGGGGTTCGCCAACTGGTCACCCGGGTCGCTGAAACCATTCGCGACTGGGGGACGGCACAAGGCTATTTCCGCAGCTCCGAAGACGCGGCCACCTTTCATGACGAACTTGTATATCTGCTGATTCGCCAGCATGCCGCCTTCAACTCCCCGGTTTGGTTCAATGTAGGTTGCGACCGAATCGAACCCAAGTCTGACAGCCAAAACTGGCACTGGAATGCGGTTACGAACCGTGTGGAATTCGGCGTTACAGGTTACAGCAAGCCGCAATGCTCTGCCTGCTTTATTAATTCGGTCGAAGATTCGCTCGATTCGATCCTCACTCTCGCCAAGACCGAGGGTATGCTCTTCAAGTGGGGCTCGGGTACCGGCACCAATCTCTCCTCGCTGCGCTCTTCGAGTGAAACCCTCAGCGGCGGCGGAACCGCCAGCGGCCCGCTCAGCTTCATGAAGGGATTTGACGCCTTTGCCGGCGTAATTAAGTCGGGAGGAAAGACGCGGCGTGCCGCCAAGATGGTTATTTTGAACGTCGACCATCCCGACATCGTCGATTTCATCGAGTGTAAATCCAAGGAGGAGGCCAAAGCCCACGCCCTGGCCGCCATGGGCTACGACGGTTCGTCTCCGGATTCTGAGGCTTACTCCTCCATCTTTTTCCAGAACGCGAACAATTCCGTGCGTGTGACCGACGACTTCATGTATGCCGTCCTGCGGGACGCCGATTTCTGCACGCGCACGGTGAAAGACAGTCGTCCGGTCGAGACCTTCAAAGCCAAGGATCTGCTGTACAAAATTGCGGATGCCACGTGGCGCTGCGGCGATCCTGGCATGCAGTTCGACACCACGATTAATCGATGGCACACGTCGAAAAACACGGCCCGGATCAACGCCTCGAATCCGTGCAGCGAATATCTGTTCTTAGATAATTCGGCCTGCAATCTGGCGAGCTTAAACCTGCTCAAGTTTGCTCCTAACGGTACCTTTGACGTTGAGGCATATCGCCATGCCGTCGACATCCTGATCACTGCGCAGGAGATCATCGTCGACAACGCCGGATATCCCACGGAGATGATCGCCAGGAATTCCCATGACTATCGGCCTCTCGGACTGGGTTATGCCAACCTGGGCGCCCTTCTCATGGCTTGCGGCCTGCCTTACGATTCTGACGCGGGCCGGGACTACGCCGCCTGCCTGACGGCCATCATGTCCGGTGAAGCATACCTGCAGTCAAGCCGCATCGCGGAGCTTTGCTCACCGGTTTGTCCCGCGACTGAGCCCACCCGCAAGGGATTGGCTGACACCAATCTCGGCCATGGCGAGCGGTTTGAGGACCGGGGCGCCTGCCCTGGTTTTTACATCAACCGCGAGCCCTTTCTTGACGTCGTCCGCATGCACCGCGCCTCGGTCAACAACATCGGCCGCAACAACGTGCCCGGCGCTCTTTACGAGGCTTCGAAAGCCTGCTGGGACGAAGCTCTGGCGAACGGAGAAAAGCACGGTTATCGCAATTCTCAGGTGACCGTTCTTGCCCCTACCGGTACGATCGGCTTCTTCATGGATTGCGACACTACCGGCATCGAGCCCGATCTGGCGCTCGTGAAATTCAAGAAATTAGTGGGCGGCGGCATGATCAAGATCGTGAATAATACCGTGCCTGCGGCTCTGTTCAAGCTGGGATATGCGCACGAGCAGGTGGACGCCATGGTCAGCTACATTGACGCGACAGGCACAATTGAAGGCGCACCGAACTTGAAGGACGAACATCTTCCAGTATTTGATTGCTCCTTCAAGCCCGCCAAAGGCACGCGCAGCATTCCCTATATGGGACACCTGCGGATGATGGCGGCGGCGCAACCGTTCATCTCCGGGGCAATCTCTAAAACCGTCAACATGCCGGAGGCGGCGACCACAGAGGAGATTATGGAAGCCTACATTCAGGCTTGGAAGCTTGGCCTGAAGGCGGTTGCGATATATCGCGATGGCTGCAAGAAATCTCAGCCGCTGTCGGCGGCGGGAACAAAGACAGCCGAACCCGCCGGCACTCCGCGAGCGGTGATCTCCTCACCGGTTCTGGAGGAACAGGACCAGCACGCCCCTCCCCGCGCCGTGCGCCACAAGCTGGATGACGAGCGCATGTCGATCACCCATAAGTTCAATGTGGGCGGGCACGAAGGTTACATCACGGTCGGCCTCTATCGGGACGGGAGCCCGGGGGAAATTTTCATCACCATGGCCAAAGAAGGCTCGACCGTTTCCGGCCTTATGGACAGCTTTGCATGCGCGATCTCGCTGGCGCTGCAACACGGCGTGCCGCTGAAGCTTCTGTGCGAGAAATTTGCCCACACGCGCTTTGAGCCAAGCGGGTGGACAAACAACCCCGATATCGGCTTCGCCAAGTCGATCATGGACTACATCTTTCGCTGGCTGCAGCTTCGATTTCTTACCGGACAACAGCAGCTACTGTTCGAGAATCTCAGGCCGAGGCTGGCAGGAGTCGGCCAGCCGTCGGAAATCGCTGACCAGAACGGCGCGACCACGAATGCTCCGCCGAAACCCGAGGGCCGAAACCTTACCAGCGGGCCTCTGCACGCGGCGGACGCGCTCGCGGAAATGGTTGACCTCGGTGACGCCCCGAGCTGCCACGTCTGTGGCTCTATTATGGTGAGAAACGGCAGCTGCTACAAATGCATGAGCTGTGGCTCGACCTCGGGATGCAGCTAAGGCGCCCTTAGGACGGCAGGGCCTCGTGCGTCTGCGCAAATCATGAAGGTTTGAGTCCAAAAATTGAAAGTTGATACCTCAATTCGTGAAATCAAGAAAAGCGACGGGTTTACAGTCGTTTACTGATTTCATATAGCTCGGCAATAAAGTTTGGGACGCAGATATGGGCTTGGCTTCAGCCATGCCGAAACAAGAACAAACCTGAGCGGCTTTAGCTCTTGCAGGAATATGCGGTAATAAGCATAAGCTGTGATGGAGGTCACGGCGGACACCGTGTCCTTTTTCGTGGTGTACTGAGCATGTTCGACAGCTTGAGGTGAAAGTCCCTTTGACAACCCGATGGAGGTGAAGTCATAGCCAAGGGCAACGGCGTCCTCGCGAGGAGAGGCCGGAAGGAAGCCGTGGAGCAAACGCCCGAGCCGATGAACAAGAAGCGGATGTGAGGCCTACGGTGCTGGGCGAAGAGGCACATGACCGAAGCCCATATCCATCGATCGCACGGGTAGCCAAATCCGGCGTTGCGCATTGAAGGCGGTCGAACTTA
>JAFAWX010000201.1 GCA_019241535.1 Acidobacteriota bacterium
GCAGGATATGAGCCGTCTGGGATCTGCTTTCACATAGTCGGCGATGAACTGGTTGACTTCAGTTGTGAACCCCATAACTTCCGGGGCCACGTAGTTGATGAGCGCGGCGCGGTCTATGCCGGCTTCGTCCAGGTGGGCCAGAAAGGCTTTGGGCTGACGGGAGAATTCCGCAATTTGGGCAAAATTCGGCCTTTTCTTCTTCATTAGCGCCAGGGCTTCAGGATGGAGCATCTCAAGCGGCTGAATATGGATGTGGCAATCGGTGATCAAGTGTCGTCAGCTCCAGCCCCGAGTCGCGTCCGGACCCCGGCTTCATTCTAGAGCTTTGCCGGTTCAGATCGCGCGTTATAGGACGCCCGGGGCATTCTTTCTCTGATTTTGAGAAGGCGCTCGCCGGCGGCGGAAAGGGTTTCCGAGCGCTTTGCAAAATGGAGGCGGATGAGGTGGTTTATGGGCTCGTGGAAAAAGCTCGATCCGGGAACCGCCGCTACCCCCACCTGGCGAGCCAGCCATTCGCAAAACGCCAGGTCGCTCGCCCAGGCAAATTCCGAAATGTCGACCATAACGTAATAAGCACCTTGCGGCTCCGTGTAGACCAGTCCGGCGGCGCGGAGATATTCGAGGAACTCGTCCCGCTTTTTCGTGTAGAGCGCCTGTAACTCGCCGTAATAGCTGTCGGGCAGCTCGAGCGCCGTTACCGCTGCCTGTTGTAAGGGAGCCGCAGCTCCCACGGTGAGAAAATCGTGCACCTTTCTTGCTTCCCCGATAATTTCCGGTGTGGCGATGACATAGCCGAGGCGCCAGCCGGTCATCGAGTAAGTCTTTGAGAGAGAACTGCAGGAGAGAGTTCGCGCGAACATCCCGGGAAGCGATGCGAAGTAGGTGTGCTCGCGCGGTCGATAGACGATGTGCTCGTAAACCTCGTCGGTGAGTACAAAGGTGTCGTGCGCTTCCGCCAGACTGGCAATGAACATGAGCTCATCCCGGCTGAAAACCTTGCCAGAGGGGTTGGCCGGGTTACACAGTACCAAAGCCTTCGCGCCCCGCCTAAACGCGCCGCGCAGTTCTTCGGGATCGAAGCGGAAATCCGGAGGATACAAGGTCACATGAACGGGTTCGGCTCCGCACAGAATGGCATCGGCGCTATAGTTTTCGTAGAAGGGAGAGAAAACAATTACCCGATCTCCCGGATTGCAGGCGGTCATCATGGCAACCATCATGGCCTCGGTGCTGCCGCAGGTGATAACCATGTGCTCGTTGGGGTCGAGCTCAAGGCCCATAAAACGCGACTGCTTGCGCGCGAGGGCACGGCGGAACTCAAGTGCGCCCCAGGTGATGGCGTATTGATGGGGGCCGTGGCGACCGGCTCGTTCCGCAGCTCTCAGGACCGGCTCGGGGGGATCGAAATCGGGAAAGCCTTGGGAAAGGTTAATTGCGCCGCATTCGTCGGCTAGCCGGGTCATCCCGCGAATGACCGATTCGCCAAAGCTGCTGGTTCGCAGGCTGGTCCTCGGCATGACGCTAGGATTCTCTCATCGGGAGACCGCATTCCACAATCACAGCCTTCGCGCAGATCATGGACGTTCCCTCGAAACCATTCCGCCTGAGTTCGGCCCACATTGGCTGCAAAGCTGCGCTCTAGCTCGCACAGGCGGTAAAATCAACTGGCAATCGCAACCTTCTCCGACAACCATGGCGAGCGATTCTCGCGAGGCATTTTTGGTCGAGCTTGGCCGTAGCTGCTATCAAAGAGGCTGGGCCCTTGGAACCTCCGGCAACTTCAGCGCCGTGATAACTCGCACGCCCCTGGTCCTGACTATAACCGCAAGTGGGTTGCATAAGGGTGCTCTCTCGGCGAAGCAGTTTGTAAGGGTAGACGCGAATGGAAAGGTGCTCGAGGGTCACGGTCGACCATCGGCCGAGACTGCACTGCACTTGACCGTAGCCCGGGTACGGCAGGCTGGCGCCGTGCTGCATACCCACTCGGTCTGGAGCACTCTGGTCTCCGGCTTTTACGCCGAAAGCGGAGGTGTTTCGATTGCCGGCTATGAAATGCTCAAGGGTCTTGACGGCGTCACCTCGCACACGCACCGCGAGTGGCTGCCAATCATCGACAACGATCAGAACATGACGAGACTGGCCGCGGTCATCGAGCGAACTCTTGCTGACTGTCCCGCCGCTCACGGCTTTCTGCTGCGCGGACACGGGCTTTACACCTGGGGTAGGGTAGAGGAGGAGGCTAAACGGCACCTCGAAATCCTGGAGTTTCTGCTCGAAGTGGTCGGCCGCTGCCGTCTTGCCACGACCTCATCGGCTTCATAAACTGGGCTTTTCGGACCGGAGGAGAGAATGGCAATTGTCAGGATTGCGGAGGAAAATCGAAGCCTGTTCGACACCGCGGGCATAACGGCCTATCTCGCCGGCATCGGAATAGAGTACGAACGCTGGGAAAAAATGCATGTTCTTGCGTCGGATGCACCTCCTGAGCAGATTCTTGCCACCTACGGCGAGCAAATCGAGTCCCTGAAAAAACGTGGCGGGTATGTGGTCGCCGACATTATTGACGTGAGTCCGGACACGCCGAACCTCGAAGCCATGCTGACCCGGTTCAGCCGCGAGCACTGGCACGACGAAGATGAAGTGCGTTTCATCGTTGAGGGTCGGGGTCTGTTTCATATCCATCCCCGCAGTGGTTCGCTGACCGCCCTTGAAGTAGAGGCGGGTGATCTGATTCGCGTGCCCCGCGGAACCTGGCACTGGTTTGATCTTTGCGCAGAAAGAAGGATTCGAGCTATTCGCCTGTTTCAGGATTCCTCAGGCTGGACGCCGCACTATACCGATAGCGGAGTCGATCGCAATTACCAGCCGGTCTGCTGGGGACCGTCCTATATTCCGCGGGCCGGTTAGGCGGTGACCACTGGCGTTGGTAAGCGACGGGACGCAATTCTTTTGGACATCGAGGGCACGACTACTCCCCTGGACTTCGTTCACCAGGTTGCCTTCCCTTACGCACGCTCGCACGCCGAAGAATTTATCGAGCGACACGCATCCTTGCCGGAGGTAATCTTCGATCTGGAGGGCCTTCGCCGGGAGCACGCCCAAGACGCACGTCTCGGCCGAAAGCCCCCATCGCTGACAAACGGCGGAACGCCCCGCTCTTTCGCCCGCTATATCGACTGGTTGATCACGGCCGACCGCAAATCCACGCCTTTGAAGTCGCTCCAGGGCAAAATCTGGGAAGAAGGTTATGCCAGCCGAGAGCTTGTGGGCCGGGTCTTTGACGATGTGCCCGACGCTCTCAAGCGTTGGCAGACCGAGAAAAGGCTGGTTGCGATTTTCTCCTCGGGCAGCGTCTTGGCACAGCAACTCCTGTTTGCACATACCACGGCGGGAGATCTTACGAAATACATCTCGGCTTATTTCGACACCACGACCGGGGGCAAGCTCGAGGCCCAGAGTTATACGAAGATTGCCCGCGCGCTCGGACGTCCCCCGCAAGAAATTGTCTTTCTATCGGATGTGACCCGAGAGCTGGATGCGGCGGCTGCAGCCGGCATCGAGGTGCTCCTGTGCGACCGCCCCGGAAATCACCCCCCGCCCGAGAACGCCTACACACTGATCCGGAGTTTTGTCGAGCTCTGAGCCGCGGGGAACGAATCGGCTTGGCTCGAGAACGCTGTTGACCGACTTGTCAATAACATCGTGTTACGATATATTTTCAGCAACCAGAGGTCAACTGTACGCATCCATTGAACTAGCACCTAAGAACTGAAGACAGTTGGAAAAGTCTCAGAGGTCAATCGGAGGTAAGCACGATGAAGTTTCTGACCCTTCTTACGATATTTGCCGCCCTCGCGTCGCTCCCGGTAGTTGCGGCCACAAAGGAAGCTGATAAAGGCCACCTGGAATTAACCAGCCCTGCCTGGATCGGCACCACCCAACTGAAGCCCGGCGATTACCAGGTCGATTGGAGCGGCAATGGACCGGCGGTACAGGTCCGTTTCCTTCAACATCATGATCTTGTGGCCCAGGTTCCGGCCCGGGTTATCGAACTGAAAAAACCTGCCTCTCGGGACGCAGTTGTCCTCAAGCGGGGCGAGCATGGAAAAGCGCTAGCGATTGACGAGATCGATTTTCAGAATAATTCGCAAGCGCTGAAAATGGGCGGCGCGGGGTTATAGGCGACAAGTACGGGAGTAGCCAGGGAATGAATTTGCTTGAGGCAAGTCCAAGGTGGGACTGGAGCTTTCCCGCTCTGGACATCACAGGCAGTACGTGTTGCCGCCCCCCGGGCCACGAGCCCCAGAGGCGCCGGAAGTAGGAGGATGGCATGCTTGCGTTGCGTTTGGTTCGCCTGATTGAAACCGAGTCTGACAAGATCGCGCGCAGCCTGGTGGCGAAAATTCTGTGCTCGCCACATACCCGGGAGATGCGGAAGTTTCCCGAGCCCGAGCTGCTGGCCGGCACTGAGGAATTACTTCAGCACCTGAGCGACTGGCTTCTGCACAAGACAAGCATGGAGATCGAGGTTCGCTACCGTGCCTTCGGTGCCCGCCTCGCGAGTGAAGATGTGGCGCTTGCAGACTGCTGCTGGGGGATCATCATAACCAAGGAATTTCTCTGGGATTTCCTCCAAAAACAAGGCTTCCTCAGAGGGCCAATTGAGCTCTATGGGGAGATGGAACTGCTCTGTCTGCTTGAGCAGTTCTTCGATCATGCGCTCTGCTATTGCGTGGAAGGCTATGAGGGCGAACGCAAGCTCGCCGAACCTCGCCGGCCATCCTCGAAGCCTTACCGCGCGCTGAATTTAGCTGCTTTTGTTCCTTAGTACGGGCGGCCAGGCTCTGTTGCCCAGATGGAACATTCGCGCGTGTGGCGACAACGCAAGCTTCAGTTGGCGAATTGCGAGCCGTTAAAGCTCGCAAGTGCTCTTCCCGCTGGGTGCTCGCAGCTGTTTTGGCCCCGGAATTTTGGGCTCTCGTGTCGCCCGTGGCCCAGGTAAATTAGTTGCCCTGTAAGACTCGCCGCTGCCGCTCGGCCGGTTGGTCCGCAACCATGGTTTGCTTCCATTTGCGATAAACGTTAAGCACGGCCAGTGTCCAAAAGGGCACCAGATCTGCGCCTGGCACAAGCTCGCCTAGGAAGGCCGGCAGAAATTCCCAATGCCAGCCGAGCAGATGAAACAACACGCCTGCCATGGCAATATCGAGCACGTCGTCGGCGGGCGAGGCGCCACCTTCGGCAAACAGTGGAAAGACAACGATCTGAGCCGCATCGGCCGCCAGAGCGAGAATCATGGCAGCCCGAAAGCGTAACCGCGGCGATAGTCCATGCGTAAGCCGGCTTCCAGGGTCCAAAGGTACTTCATTCATACCTCTATTTTGACCGATCAGGGCCTGTTTAGCCAATAAACGCAGAGCTCGGGCGAAAGGGTTCGGCGCACGTTCTGGTTCTGATCGCGGCATGGTGGTTTTAGCCCTCCCCATACGTGAGATGAGTTTCGAGTCAAATTCCCGATACGGACATCCGAGAATCCCTAAAATATTTGGCTCGCGCTAACGTCTACTGATTTAGATGCACGAGGCGCTCAGAAGACAGTGGCCGATGGGGCAACCAGACCAGCGGATCTCTGAAGCTGTCGATCGGGAATACGCCGGCCTGCGGAGCTTCATCCGCAAGCGGGTGGACGACCCCGGCGAAGCGGAAGACATCCTGCAGGACGTCTTTTACGAGCTCGTGGAAGCCTACCGCATGATGAAGCCAATCGAGCAGGTTACGGCCTGGCTTTTCCGCGTGGCCCGTAATCGGATCATCGATCTCTTCCGCCGGAAGAAGCGGGAAGCGGTACGGCAACAGTCTGCGGGAGTGGCTGACCATTCGGACTCGTTAACTCTGGAGGAACTGCTTCCCTCCCCCGATGCGGGGCCAGAGGGAGTGTACATGCGAAAGGTACTAGCGGAGGAATTGGACGCGGCGCTCGACGAGTTGCCTGAGGAGCAGAGGGAGGCTTTTGTTGCCCACGAGATCATGGGGTACAGCTTCCAGGAAATTTCCGCCCGAAGCGGCGAAAGCGTCAATACCTTACTTTCGCGCAAACATTACGCAGTGTTGCACCTTCGCAAGCGGCTCCAGGCCATCTATGACGAATTCATGAAGACATGAGGAGAGGAAAATGAGAAGACTTCTAAGAGTGCTCAAATTTGTGGCGATCGCGATCTTGATCCTTGCAATCGTGAGCTTTCTGGTCATGCGACTGTGGAATTGGCTGACTCCTGCACTGTTTGGCTGGCACGTGATCACCTTCTGGCAAGCCGCGGGGATCCTGGTTCTTAGCAAGATTCTGTTTGGGGGCTTCCGTGGCCGCCGGGGCCCGCACATGCACTGGCGGCGCCGCATCATGCAACGCTGGACCGAAATGACGCCTGAGGAACGAGAGAAATTCCGCCAGTCGATGCATGGGCGTTGTGGTCGGTCCGGAGCGCCCAGCACTGTGCCTAACGTGAATGCCTGAGAACGCAATGGTTTACGGAGAACAAAAACTGGCATGCCTAACGCGTAGACCTTCTAAGGGCGGCAGCATTAGACAGACACCCGTCGGCAAGCACGGAACCTAGCCGTGCCGCACCGTTGTTAGACACTCGGGTGGCATAAACCTCGAACTTCACGGTTTGTCAGCTGGGGCGTGTGAGGTTGATAAAGCAGCCGCCGCATGGGACGAATGCTCGGCAAATCACTACGAGCTGCAAAGCGAGGCGTCGAAGTTCTCCCCTTGCGACGGTCGAGGCACTCAGCATAACCGGGGAATGGAGATTTGGGCGAGCCGAACCGAGGCAGGCTGCGTCTAATCGGTAGTCCCTAACTGGACTCCCGTACACGTGACAAGGTATTTTGGATCTTTGCCATACTCTATTTCTTGAAAGGAAGTTCCTATGAGAGGGATGCGTTTGTGTCCAGCTATTTTTCTGTTGTTTTCCTGTGCCATGGCTCAGGTTGCGCTCCCAAAGACTCCGGTTCGGAATGTGACTGAGGACTATTTCGGAACCAAAGTGAGCGATCCCTATCGCTGGCTAGAGAAAAGCGATGACCCGGAAGTGGTGGCCTGGATGAAAGCTCAGAATGACTACACGCGCACCCTGCTGGGGCGGATTCCAGGCCGCGACCAGCTTCTCGAGCGAGTCAAATCGCTTGACAATGCGAGTCCGATCGTATCTGGCCTCCAAGTGGGAGGGGGACATTATTTTTATTACAAAACCGAACCCGGTTCCGATAACCGGAAGCTTTATGTCCGCGACACCTTGAACGCACCCGAGCGCCTGCTGGTAGACCCGGAGAAGCTGACCACCGCGGATGGCAAACATTATTCCATCGACTACTTTCAACCTTCGATTGATGGCAGATATGTGGCTTATGGAATTTCCCCGGGTGGATCGGAAGAAAGCGTTTTGCATGTGCTTGAGTCCGGCAGCGGCAAAGTGCTGCCCGATACCATTGACCGCGCCCAGTTCGGCTCACCAAACTGGCTGCCGGATGGACGTACGTTTTTCTTTACGCGATCGCAGAAGCTTGGCCCGAACGCCCCCCCCACGGCGAAGTACCAAAAACTGAAAGTCTATAAACATGTGCTCGGCAACAATCCCGACAACGACCCCCTGGTGTTTGGGTATGGGGTTAACCCGGGAATTAAAGTCACCGAGGATGATTTTTCGGTTCTCGCCTACTCCCCGGGGGCGCCCAAATATCTGGTCGGGCTGGTCATTCATGGCGTAAAGAATGAATTTGATGTTTACGCCATTCCCTTCAGTGCCGACCCCGGAGCAAATACCGCCTGGAAAAAGGTCGCCGACGTCAACGATGAAGTGACTGGGCTTGACGTTCACGGCGACCAGATGTTTCTCCTCTCCCACAAAGACGCCTCGCGGTTTAAGGTCCTGCGCACCAGTTTGAGCAAGCCCGACATCGCCCAGGCAAGCCTCGCGGTTCCGGCCAGCCAGGTGGTGATCACGCACATCGATGCAGCCGCTGACGCGCTATACATTCAGGATCTTGATGGCGGCATCGGGCGCCTTCGGCGCCTGCCGTACGCTGGCGGGTCGGTCGAGCCTGTAGATTTGCCATTTGAGGGTGCCATTCAGTCGCTGGTTACTGAGCCCACATCCCCAGGCGCCTGGTTCGAGCTCACTTCCTGGACGAAGTCGCCGGTGTGGTACGCGCTTGATGCAAGCAGCCGCAAACTGACAGACACGGGGCTGGCACCGCCTTCGCCGGTCGATTTTTCCCAGATCGAGTCCGAAGAGGTAAAGGCAAAGAGTGCCGATGGGACAATGGTGCCGCTGTCTATCATTCATCAAAGAGGATTGGCGCTGGATGGCTTGCATCCGACCTGGCTGGAAGGATATGGCTCCTATGGAATCACCATCGATCCAAGCTTTCGTCCCACATGGCTCGCCTTTCTCGAACGCGGGGGAATCTTTGCCGTGGCGCACGTGCGTGGCGGCGGGGAATACGGCGAAGACTGGCACTTAGGCGGCCAAAAACTTAGCAAGCAGCACACGATTGACGACTTTATCGCCTGTGCCCGTTATCTCATTGAACATAAATACACGTCCCACGAGCATCTAGCTGGTGAAGGCACGAGCGCTGGCGGCATTACGATTGGCGGCGCGATTACTCAGCATCCGGAACTGTTTGGCGCCGCACTGGTTCGCGTAGGCGATTCTGACTCCCTGCGCTCAGAGCTGATGGCCAGCGGCCCGGCCAATATTCCGGAGTTTGGAACGGTAAAGGAACCGGACGGCTTCAAGGCACTTTACGCCATGGACGCTTATCAGCACGTAAAGCCGGAAACCGTCTATCCCGCCGTGCTCCTGACCACCGGGGTAAACGACCCCAGGGTTGCGCCCTGGCAGGCGGCCAAGATGACGGCGAGACTGCAAGCCTCGACCAGCAGCGGTAAGCCGGTGCTGTTGCGAGTGGATTACGACGCCGGCCATGGGCTGGGCTCGACCAAGTCGCAGCATGATGCGGAACTTGCGGACGAGCTCGCATTCCTGCTTTGGCAACTTGGGGCCGCGGATTTCCAGCCCGGCGGCGGAGGTAATTGAGCGTCAGTACCGAGACCTCGGTGGGTTCCCGGCAATCGCTGGGAACCACTGAGTAACTGCTCCGTTGATCGCGTGAACCCTTGGAGAGCACGAGAAGATAGCCGTGGGCCCGGGCAGGGAAATCGCACCGCGCCCGAGCTTGCGGTAACTCACGCGGGGACGATAGTCGTGAGTGCCATCTCACCTACTGCTTGGCATCTAGAGTCACGATGAAGAGATGTTTTGCTGCGCACTGAATAACCCGCCCCATAAAGGGTTTTACCCGAATCCACCAAGTACTCAGCTCTAACAGGAGCAACAGAACTCGTATCGCCGCTGTACTTCGACACGATTCCTGCCGCGGGTCCCCGCCATCGTTGACCTCGGACACCGACGGCGTGAACTTCTCCAGCTTATGTAGTTCTGCCGTTCGTCTCCGCTCACCATTTATGAACAGGATTTTTACACCCTTGTGACAACTGAACCGGCGCTGTTGTCCTACTGTTGGCGCACGCGTGGAGCTGAGGTTTGAGGCTTCATTCTGGTACCGTGCACCAAACCACGAATGGAAGAACGGCAGCAGGCTCTCGAACGTGACGTGAATCGTCACCGCGCTTTTGCCCAGGTGGCGCACGATGGAGGATGGAAATGAATTTGCCAAAATTTTCTAAGTTATGCGCGATGTTCGTCTGCACGTTTGCAGCAATTTTTGCTCTCAGCGCACTTACCGCAGCACAGCAATATCAACAAACCAATTTCGTGTCTGATATCCCGGGACTGGCCCCAACTGTGGACAGCCACCTGCTTAACCCTTGGGGTCTGATTTCCAGCCCCACGAGCCCCTGGTGGGTGTCGGACAATAACGGCGGCGTGTCGACTCTATATGACGGCAACTCGGGTGCGATCGTGCCATTGGTAGTAGATATTCCCCCGCTCGATGCCGCGGGAAAAGGGACGGGAACTCCGACCGGCATAGTTTTTAGCGGAGGATCGGGTTTCACGTTTCATGTGAAGGACACCCAGGCCGCGGCAGTTTTCACATTTGTGACCGAAGACGGCACAATTGTGGCTTGGGCTCCCGGAGTTAATCCCAACGATCTTGCCCACGACGCGTTCGTGGTCATCGATAACTCGGCTAATCCCACCGCTGGCGCGGGCGCTGTGTACAAAGGCGCGACCATCGCACAGATGACCGAGCGCGGGCCGTCCTTCCTGTACGTTACCAATATCCGTTCCGGGCGAATCGAGGTTTATGACACTAACTTCAATCCCGTAAACCTCGCCGGCGAAGATGGTGTGTCGGCCTTTTCTGACCGTGAAATCCCCGAAGGTTTTGCTCCCTTCAACGTGCAGCAGGTCAATGGCAATCTATACGTGACCTATGCCAAGCAGAACGCCGCAAAGCACGATGACTTCGACTTCCCGGGGTTCGGGTTTGTAGACAAGTTCTCTCCCACAGGCAAACTGCTCCAACGGTTGGAGCACGGTCCCTGGCTGAACGCACCCTGGGGGGTTGCGTTTGCGCCGGCTAACTTCGGCTTTTTCAGCAACCACCTGTTTATCGGCAACGCGGGCAGTGGGCAAATTGCCGTTTATGACTCCAACAGCGGCCGCTTTCAAGGGCTCCTGCGGGACGCTAACGGACATGCCATTCAGAACGACCGCCTCTGGGCGCTTCGCTTCGGCAACGACAATGGGGCCGGCCCGAGCAATTGGTTGTTCTTTACTGCTGGAATAAGCGATGAGGCGCATGGTCTTTTCGGTTTCTTTACACCCGTGGACACCAGTGCTCCCGCGAGTCATTGAATCGCCGAACGGGGACGTTTGGTTTTGTCTACAGGGAAAAAATGCTCTAACCAGAAGTATGGCTGGTCGAATGCGGTTTGACCAATTTACTCGGAAGGGTCGGTCGACAGGAATTTTCGATTCTTGACTCTGAGGACTCTTCCGAATGACCCGCAGGTAGTCACGTCCTGAATCAACAGCCGGTAGAAGCATCAGCAATGCGACTGTATTAACGGAGTTCTTTAAGCTTGCGATTCAGCATACGTTCACAGTCCGCCTTCGTGTACAGGCGATGCGGTGCTATCAACATGCGAGGGGGGCCACCTTCCCCGTTGTCGAGCCATTCGCGGTAACGTTGGCCTTTCCCGGAATTTCCGCGAGCTTGCCAGGCCTTCGAAAGTATAACGTTGTCGACGCCATCGCGATCACAGTGGAAGAGCAGCTGCTGATCCTTCAGAAATCCGTGGGTCACGTCCCTGATGTCGTAAAAGAACCATAACTCATTGACTTCCGCCTGGACACAAGTGTGAATCTTGGCGCTATAGAATGCCTTTAGCTTTGCCGGTCGGGTTTGATACCCCAAATCGCTAGACAGCGCTTGGTTCCAGAATTCCCTTCCAGCCACCGCGCAGGCCTTGTTCTGCCGCCACGGACGTGTAAATGGAACGCGAGAGACGTCGCATCCAAAGCAGACACAAACGCCTACAAACATGACGTACAACTTGCTCCGTTTCGTTGCCAACTTGATCATCTGGTTACGCGGATGAGTACGCGTTGTGCTACGAATTTTAATACCGTGACATGGTGTGGTGTGGGCCTGGAAGAGAGCGAAGAATTCTGAACAGTGAGAGAGTTAACATAGTAACTCGCTGTTTCTGCTGCCTAGTATTGTGAATGACAAGACTCAGGGTTGCGACACAACCCACGATCCAGCAATTTGACATTCCGATTGTAAAGTGGGCTGCTGTCCCTGCTCGTCGCAAAAGACCAAACCGAAGGCGTTATCGAACGGTTCACCGCACTTCGACTTTGTCCCCGCAACGCATGGCTTCGAGCCTGCCCGGGGCATTTTTTCGAGACGACCAGATGCCGTATAAGACAAGCTGCCACCAGAGCAAAGCGATTCCGGTGACAACAGCGCTGCCAAGGAACAGTTTTGCAGAGTCACGTTCTACGGGAATTCCGATCACAAAAAACGCATGCCCGAGCGCCCCAAGCAATGCAATGCTTGATAAAGCCGCCCAGGTCAGAGCCTTCCGCTTGGCGGAGATTGCGACATCAAGCGGCTCTGTACTCGGCAGCGTGCTCCGGTACCAGACCGTTAACCAGGCCGTGACTACAGCGAGTCCAGCAATTGTGCTCAAGTGCTGCAGAACTCGGAACAACGTTTCGCGCCCCAGCAGAGGGAAAGGAACATGTTGTTGCAGAAATGTCGAGTGCCGGGGCCACCAAGAGCCCGAATGCGTAAAGGAATCCCAGAATATGTGAGTGGAAATCCCTACCACAATCGATGCAACGATCAGAAAGAATCTCCCTGCTCCGCCGAAGCGGAACTCATCGAGCTGGTTTTCCAACCTGCGCTGTACTGCATCCGGCAGTAGCCTTGCCGTAGGCCGTTTGAGAATTGCATGAAACATCCAAAGCACTACCAAGGCCGAAGGCAATGTCAGGCACAAAGCCCCCAAAACCGTGTGCCCGAATCTGCCATCCGGCTGAAAACGGAGGAAATATTCAAAATCCGGGGCTAAAGTTCCGATCACGACGGCTGAGAGTACAAGTCGAGTGCGGCGAAATAGTAATGCGGCGGCAGCGTGGGCCGGGGTGAAAGGCATCCTATAATTATCTACCAGCCCGGCCCACCTCCTGTGTCAGTTTCCAAAACGTAGGGACCCCTTCCTGAGGATTTTTTCAAAACCTTTCCCCCCTGGCGAGTGAAGTTTTTCAAAACCTTTCCCCCCTCATCCGGACCACGTGGTAATTGTCTGCTGCCCTGGGCCCAATGCCAGGCAGGAGGCGTGGATGTATCGCGAGGTCACCATGATCGAACTGCGGGAAGTCTTACGACTGTGGCGGGAGCATTTGCCGAAAAAACAGATTGCCGCGCGGCTCGGTCTCGATCCCAAAACCGTTCGCCGTTATCTACGAGCGGCGGAAGCGGTCGGGCTGGAGCCGCCGCCCACCGCCATAACCGACGAGCAGCTCCGCGACCTATTGCTGCCATTGCAACCGACTGGAGGTCGTCCTCGCGGCGAGGGTTGGACTCGCTGCCACGAACAACGAGAGAAAATTCAGGGCTGGCTGAACTCCGGACTACGACTTACGAAGATCCGTAAGCTCCTAGCACGGCAGAACGTGCTGATCGCCTACCCCTCGCTGTACCGCTTTGCCATCGAGGAGCTGCACTTTGGGCAGACGGCCGCCACCATTCCCATACTCGACGGCGAACCCGGAAAAGAACTGCAAGTGGACACGGGTTGGGTCGGCTGGCTTACTCTGCCCCTGCTACCGAAGCGTCGACCCCGCCGCTTTCGTGCCTGGATCTTTACCGCAGTGCGTTCACGCTATCGCTTTGTCTACCCCACGTTCGAAGAAACCACGATGCGGGCGATTGAGGCTTGCGAAGCCGCCTGGCAGTTCTTTCACGGCATTTTTTCGATCCTGATTCCAGATAACACCAAGGCCATCATCGCCGAACCGGATGCGCTCACGCCACGCGTCACCCGGGCCTTTCTCGAGTACTCCCAAGCGCGAGGTTTTCAAATCGACCCGGCTCGCGTGCGCCATCCTCGGGATAAGGCACGCGTGGAGCGGGCCGTGCCCACGGTACGCGATGACTGCTTTGCCGGCGAGATCTTGGCCACACTGAACGATGCCCGCGTGCACGCCTGCCATTGGTGCCGTGAGGAATATGGCGAGCGCCTGCACAGCCGCACCCAACGCCGACCGCGGGAACACTTCGAAGCCGAGGAGCAGTCCATGCTGCTACCTCCGCCGACCACCGCCTACGACATCCCGCTGTGGAGCCACCCCAAAGTTGCCCGCGATCAGCTGGCATTCGTGGCTAAAGCCTTTTATTCACTCCCCACCTCCTACAAGGGTCAGATCCTCTCTGCCCGTGCCGATCAACACATCGTCCGCTTCTACCACCGCAACCTGCTGATCAAAACTCATCCCCGCAAACCACCCGGCGGCCGCTCCATCGATTCGCAGGACTATCCCCTCGAACGCCGGGTTTACGCACTGCGAGATATTCAGTCCCTGCAGCGTCAGGCCGCCAGTCATGGTGATGCCGTCGGCCGTTTTGCGGCAGCGCTGCTCGATAACCCGCTGCCCTGGACGCGTATGCGGCGCGTCTATGCACTGCTGGGCCTGGCGCGTCGCTATGGAGACGCACGGGTCAATCAAGTCTGTGCCCTCGCCCTGGCGGCCGAGATGTTCGATGTCCCACGCCTCAAACGCATGCTCGAGCAGGCCACGGCTTCTGCGCCAACCCCATCCCCTGCAGGTCTTCCCGCACCACGCTTCTTACGGCCCGCCAGCCAGTATGCTCTTCCGCTCGTCGTCCACGAACGTACCTCGGAAAACCAACAAAAGGAGATACTCCATAATGACAACCGAAGTGATTAGTCCTGATCTGAAAGTCGTGCTCCGCAGGCTCAAACTCTCGCCCCTGCTGGACACTTTGCCCGACCGGCTCGTGCTCGCTCGCCAACAGAAGATGCCTCACCAAGATTGGCTACTGCTCCTCCTCAACGATGAAGTGTCGCGGCGCGATAGCCTGGCGGTCTCCCTGCGGGCGCAGAGGGCGCGCCTCGATCCCACTATGCACCTGGAAGCCTGGGATCCCACAGCCAAGGTCAGTTTCGATCGTGCCTTGCTGAATGAGCTGGTCTCCCTGCGTTTTCTTCAAGCCCATGCCCATGTGGCAATCGTGGGCCCGGTGGGCGTGGGCAAAACCTTTCTCGCCCATGCGCTCGGACATATCGCCTGCCGCCGCGCTGCTAGTGTGCTGGCGCTGCGCACCGATCAGATGCTCAAGACTCTGAAGCACGCGCGGCTCGATAATAGCCATGAGACAGAACTGCGTAAGCTGATCTCCGTGGATCTTCTGGTGCTCGATGATTTTGCTATTGATGCCTTAGACACCACCGAAAGTCGCGATCTCTATGAGATTCTGCTGGAGCGTTATCGCACCGGCTCGATGATCGTGACTTCCAATCGTGGCCCGGATGAATGGCTGGCCACGTTTGCCGATCCGGTGCGGGCGCAGAGTGCCATCGATCGATTCACCAGCAACGCTTATGATCTGGTGATTGATGGCGAGTCCTATCGCCCGCGCCTGAAACCCAGCCTGGCCAAGGGCGGAAGCCAATGAGAAAACCATCTGCACGCCGGAATCATGGAAAGTCGTCGCAATGGGGGGATCCCACAGGTCGACCGAGGTGCAGATCATCGTTGGTAGGCAATCCTAACGCAAAATTTTTCGCAGAAAACTGGATTGCAGTGCAAAAACACACAAAAAGCAAAGAAAAAAGAAGGTCTGCGGAAACCGGCGCCCTTCCCATAGGTCCGGCATCAACTCAAAAACTTTTTACAAATAGCGATTTCTTATTAAGTAGAATCTCTGAGACGAAGGAGCACTGCATAGACATACATCCGTCCTCCTGTTAGGCGACACAAAACGCGCTCCGGTGAGAACCGAAATCAGGGGGGAAAGGTTTTGAAAAACCGGGGTCCCTTACTTCTGAAAACCGACAGGCGGCTCGTTTCAAGCTCCGTTTGTTGCGCTTCTGGTTTCATACCCCGGCGTTTTCCTATTCAGCCGCGGATGCGACTGGTTCGTGAATCTAAGCAGGATTTGTGCCGGGTCTCTCCAAAGGACTTGACCAACCGCCCTTGAATTGTTTTATCTGGTACACAGGACTGAACTGCATTCTATGCCTCTAATCGCCGTGCGGAGCCCGCGTTGCCTTTTGTTTTGGCGCCACTGCTGTGCAGTTCGACTGTTCCGTAATAGTGCCCGCGAATACTTTCACTACTCGAGTTGAGGACAGAGGATGTCTGGAACTCTGAACGCGATCGAGCCGGTCATTGCAGGCGGTGGCCTGTCTCGTTCGAAGATGCGTTTTTACTTTTTCCTGTTCGCGATATCCGGTTTTTGCGCGCTGGTGTATGAAGTCGTGTGGCTCCGCCTGGCAATGGCCAGTTTCGGCGTAAACACGGCTATTGTGTCGATCTTGGTTTCCATGTTTATGGCGGGCCTGGGCCTCGGCTGTTGGGGCGTGGGCGCGTTGCTGCAGCCTCAAATCAGCGGAGCTGCAGCTCTACGTATTTATTCTTTGGCGGAACTGCTGGTGTTTGTCTCCTCGCTGTTAGTACCTCATCAACTGAGGCTCGGACGGCTGTTGTTACAGCAAGTGAGTACATTTGCCGCCTGGCAAAGCTCCCGTTACTACCTATTCGCCGGGGTGTGGCTTGCGCTCACGCTGGTTCCTTGGTGTACCTGCATGGGGTCCACCTTCCCGCTTCTGATGGCGGCGATCAAGAAAACGCATCCCGTTGCATGCCATCGATCTTTCAGTTACCTGTACGCGGCCAATGTTTTCGGCGCGCTTCTGGGGGCACTCGGATCAGCTTTCGTAATTATCGAATTGTTGGGTTTTACCAAGACCCTCTACGTTGCAGGTAGTCTCAACCTGCTTTTGGCCGCTTTGGCATTCGTAGTCAGTCGCTCGGTTTCGGGTGCCGCTCAGACGGACGCTGTCAGCTTGCCACAACGTGACCCGAGTGAGCCGACAACGATCTACGGTTTACCGAAAGGTATTGTTCTCGTCATTTTATTCACGACTGGTCTGGTCAGCATGGGTATGGAGGTGGTGTGGATACGGCAATTCACGCCATATTTGGGGAATGTGGTGTATACGTTCGCGGGCATCGTCGCCGTGTACCTGTTGGCCACATTTGTCGGATCCCTGGATTATCGTTCATGGATTTATTCGCATCCGATCGCGGAGAGCGCATCCGCCTGGAGCTTGTTGGCAGTATTTGCTGCCATCCCGGTGCTGACGGCCGACCCACGAGTGCCCCTCAGACTGGGGGCGATGGAGTTAGCCGGCCTTCGCCTTGCTGGCATCGTCATGTTCTGCGCCCTCTTGGGTTTTCTCACGCCGTTGGTCATCGATTCCCGTTCGTCGGGCGACCCCGGACCTGCCGCCAATGCATACACGGCAAATATTGTTGGTTCTATTCTCGGACCCCTGGTGACTGGGTTCTGGCTTCTGCCTTCGTTCGGTGAACGCTGGTCGGTGCTGGCGCTCTCTATTCCTCTGTTCGCAATTGCCGCTGTTACTACCTTTGCAAGGCAACGGTCAGAGACGTCTTTGAAGAGATCAGGTCTAAATCCCAAAATTAAACTTCTGTTGTCGGCGCTCGCGGCGATCGCGATTTTCGCGGGATGCCATGACTACGCAGACAGATTTGCGGTACATCGCGTTCGGAGGGACTACACTGCAACCGTCGTTGCTGCGGGGACTGGCTTCAGGCGGGAGTTGTTAGTCAACGGTTTTGGGATGACGACGCTTACTCCTGACACCAAGTACATGACGCATCTGCCACTGGCATTCCTTTCCCGGCCGCCTCGCAAGGGGCTGGTAATTTGCTTCGGAATGGGTACCAGTTTTCGCTCCATGCTCTCCTGGGGCATTCCCACGACGGCAGTTGACTTGGTACCGAGCGTGCCTGCCATGTTCAGCTATTTCCATGCCGATGCCGACAGAGTGCGTGCTTCGCCAATGGCCAGGGTTGTCATTGACGATGGCCGGCGTTTTATGGACGGCTCGAGCGAAAGCTACGACGTGGTTGTGGTTGATCCTCCTCCTCCTCCCGCAGCGCCGGGGTCAAGTTTGCTCTACTCGCGAGAGTTCTATGAGATCGTCAAAAAGCATATGCAACCGGACGGCATCTTGCAGATGTGGTATCCGGCAGCAATGGGCGATGCCACTACCCTGAACTCGATTACAAAAGCGTTGACGCAGTCATTTCCGTTTGTGCGTGCTTTCATGTCGTACGAAGGCCTGGGCATTCATTTTCTGGCAAGCCTGCAGGCACTCCCGCAGCTTCCAAGTTCTACGCTGGCGGCGCGTTTGCCGGCATCTGCGGCTGCCGACTTCCTAGAATGGGGACCCGCACACGAAATACAGCAACAGTTCCAGATTGCTCTTTCCCACGAGCTTCCATTGCGAGACCTGCTGAAAGTGGCGCCAAGGTCCCCTGTGCTCCGGGATGATGAGCCGATTAACGAGTATTTCTTGCTGCGCGACTGGTTTCATTTGTACAGGTAGCCCTGCATCGTGGTACGCGATTCACTGCGCCGAATGCCAGGAGGACAACGGCCAAGATTGTCAGGACCGACTTCAATCACAATTACTGCCTTTTGGGATCCATGACACGTAGTAGTCCGAACCTGCGATCTGCTCCCATCCAACATTGGTTCGAAGGGGTTGATAGGCGAGAATCGCCTTCACGCCAGCCGACGCCAGTTCGCCGGAAAAGCGGCACAGGGTCCTGGCGTCCGCAGTCCAAAACCCGTGGGGGCGTGCCTCGGCGACGATTCGTACACGCGCCAGTCTTGCAATGTAGGAAGCTTCCTGATTGGGGATTAGCCACGTCGCGATCACCGCAATCCTGTCCCCCGGCCGAAGCCCATGAGACTGAAGGATCCCCGCTACGCGCGAACAGATTGCAGTGGCAATATGTTTGTCCGCTATCCCTATTCCTCTGAAAGCGCGTTCTGTCTGCCATCCACTGATCAGACAGGTTACCGCCGCTAACCCGAACATCAACCCGGCGATCAGCCGCCTGGACACCAGTGGAAGAGAAAGTCGAACTCCGGAAAGAGCCACTATCCACAAAAGGCAGAATAGTGCGCCAACATATCTTGGCTCAATCACGACAAACGAGTAGAGCCCGATGCCCGACACAACCAGCAGCAAAATGTCCCAGTTAGAGCGTGCCCTGGCTAGACATTCTGAGATGCTTGGCGACAGAAGGTATATCACCAGGATTGCCGTTGTTAGGCTGAGGCCCAGGAAGAGGTTGAAGGAAATCCACGCGCAGACGACGGCAGACAGGCCAAGGATGCGCAACTGCTGAAGCACACTGAAATGCGGCTTGATACCTTCATGCCAGTATGTGGGATCGAACCAGAGGGGGTAGGTGCCGCTGACCGGTTCGCCGTATTCAAAGGCATCGGGAAGGGCTGAAAACCTTCTAACCGGGTGTTGTGCTTCTTCTCCCTCCGGAATAAAAAATTGCACCCTATTCACATTCATTTCGTAATTGATTTTTCCGCTGTCGCCAAAGGTGAATCTGCCTTTTTCTTTCGACAGCGCGAGGAGAAAGGGGCTGGCCGTCAGCAAGAAAGCCGCGAGCGCAACCGCGATGGGACGCATTCGTGTTCTCAGCGTCGACGCAGCTGATAGAGGCGGACATAAACTGAGGTCAGCATATTCCCGCAACGCAGCCCGGTGCGCGGCAGCCGCCACCGCGAGAAAGGCAAAAGATAAGATGAACATTACCGCTTTTGCCAGGTATCCGACGCCGAGCAGAAAGCCAAGACAAGCGAACGTGAGCCATGTTGCCCTTCCGCTCCGAATCTTCAAAATCAGCGCTGCTGCGAGATAGGTGACGCCGGCAACCAGCATGTCACCCGAAACGAATCGCACGGTAATCAGAAGCAGGGAAGACACGACAAATGCAGAGTACCCCGCTACATACCAAGCCCAGACTGGCAACGCTACCGCGGACTGCAGGCCGAGATTAAGTTTCCGCTGTCGCGCGATGAAAGTGCGAAGGAAGAACTCAAAGCAGGCGAGAGTAGCGAGATAAATTAAGAAATTAACGAAATGGACCAGCGGATATTCCCAATAAAGAGACGGTTTAATGGTTCCGACAAAAGCTCCAAGCACCCAGGGATAGAGCGGACTCCAATAAGCGCTGATCGCATTGTGCCAATCGCCCCGCCAGAAGGCATCGCCAACGTCGAGATATGCAACACCATCGGGAAACATGGTGAATCGTGCCGCCCATGCCTCGGCAGCTCCCAGACCAATGGCCACACACCAGCAGCAAACTCGAAGCGCGTTCCAATCTGAGCTGTGCTCCTCCGCGATGACCGCAGGCGGAAGGTGTTCTCGAGGCCCGCGAAGTGCCATCCGGGTCATATTCAGTGCCGCGCTACCACTATACTTCCAGCGCATTGCTCTTGTATAAGTCTGAGAATCGATCGAGAATTACGTGAGCTTTCCACGCACAAATGAAGCACACGGTCCGGAAATGCACATAGAAGTCCGCCTTATCGGGGGAAATAGGGCGACAGTTTGGGGGGGGTCTCGTCTGCTTGCAATAGCCAGACCCGACGGCCGTTGAAGTAATCGACCAACTTGCGATTCTCCGCGGCATCCATTTCTCTCGCCCAGACAATCTTCGCTTTATCTATGTCGGCGGCGTTATAAACCCATTCTGCAAAAGGCTCATGATCCGGTTTGTAGTTCACAATCACCAGGTGCTGGCCCGGCATACTTTCAAGTTGTTTCTGAATGTCCGCTCGTCCGAAACTCGGAAAGGCTTTTTCGAACCAGTTGAACTCATAAAACTGGTGCAACGGAATATGCAGGGGAGTGGCCCCAGCACGTACCAGCAAGGAAAGTGCGCAGATTATCGGAACTGCGCGGCTTAAGAAAAGTCCTGCCTCTCCCCAACGACGGAGCGCCCGCAGGCATATCAGGACGAGAGCGAGAACCAACGCCGTGACCGGAGCCGAGTAGTGTGGACTATAGAAGTTTACTAACACAGACCCCAGGGCCGATGTGGCAAGCAAGATGGTCAACCTGGCGGTCCTGCCACTGATGCGCCGGAGTGAAAAACCACGAGGGAGGGCAATTGCCAGCAGCACGATCGGCAGGCTCAGCGCCGGGCCAAGGAAAAATGCCCAGGCCAGATAGGCACGAAGCAGGAGACCAAGAGGAGAGCGGAAGACTTTCATCCCCAGAGTTTCTTCTTCGACAAACATTTTGCGCATGGCCGCATGATGATAAGTTGGTTCGGGACGCACGGGCTGCCAAATCATGTAGGGCGCCACGGCATAAGTTTGTCGCTCAATTTGGTAAGGTATGCGGAATGGGTTTCCCGTGACCCGCCACAAATAATATCCGGTACCGACACCAGCGAGCGCCACCACGGCCGCGAGCGGCAGGGCCACGCGCGAGAGCGATACTCGAAGCGGCGGCCGATTCCGACCGAGAAGCCACGCCACCATCATCACTGCGATCGCTAGGGTAAGAACTCCGCCTTCGTAGGGACGACTGTTTGAAAGTATTGCCACACCGATTCCCATCATCACCGAGTCACGTATTCGTTGGAACTTCTGGATACGCGGCAGAGCTCCCAACGCCAGGCCGCCTCCGATGGCGGCTACGGCGCCGCCCCAGTAACTATTCGCCCAGTAGCCAAATAAGCCGTAGCGCAAGATTGCGAACAGTCCGCCGAGCAGTGCCCAGGATGGGGCCATCCAGCCTTGCAGCATCCAGGTGGTTGTGGCGCACATAAGGCCAACACTCAGCCAAACACCCCAGAATGCATTTCCGGCAAGCACCTTTCCAAGGGCCAAAAAAAGGCCCTGTGCGGGGGGATAAATCGACCCATACGTGGGGTGGAACATCACGTGAAACGTTTCGAAATGCTGCCACATTGGGTGGGTGGGGTTCGTGAGCCGCCCATGCGCGAATGTATCTCCCGCAAGAAGATAGCCGAATTCGTCGTGAACGATCGGCTCGGGACAAGGGAGGATTGGCAACAGGAGAATACGAAGCGCCAGAGCGACTATGCCGACGGCAACTACCGACAAGATGCGATGCTCAGCGATGTGCACAAAGCCACGCTCTAATTTTTCAAACCGATGAGCAGCCAAGGTCGGCCACAGCCATGCGATTAGCAGGGACAGAAGGATGAATGCCATCTCGATCCGGAGCATCCGTTACCGGACCTTCTTGGCCGTAAGATCCTGAAGAGCTGTGTTGCTGGCGTCTGGGTTGCCGGTGTACGGGAACAAAGTCGGTGGGATCATGTCAGGCTCAATCAACCAAACCTTACGGTCTTTAAAATAAGCAATCAATTGGGAATTTTTTTGCTCCCCCATATCTCTTGCCCAGACCACCTTAGAATTGCCTATGTCGGCGGCGTTATAGACCCATTCATTGTTGGTAACGTGATCAGGGCTGTAACGCACAATTACCAAGTGGCGTCCTGGAATCCCACCGAGCTGGGACAAGATTTTGGCGCGATAGGTATTAAAGACTACCGGAGCATACCAAGTCGCAAGGTGCAGGGGACCCTCGGCGGTAGCCGCCGATGGCAGGTATGCTCTCAATACAAGCATCAAGGTTGCGATTATCGGCACGGCTCGAACCAGTCGAACTCCGGCGGGCCGATTTCGCGGACGCCACTTCCGCATTGTTTCGATCGCGATTACTAATAGCACATAAAATGCGCCGGTTGCTGGGGCAATGTAGTGGGGATCGAAGCCAATCGGTAGCATGGCTGCGAGAAGCACGGCGCCCGATAGTATGAGGAAGAACTTTGTCCGATACTTTAGACTGCGGAACGAGGTTCCATATGGCACGACAAAACAAATGATGAGAAAAGGGAGCGTCAGCAGGGGGCCGATGAAAAAGAACCAGGTAACGATGCCCCTAACGAGAACCAGCAGAAACGGATGGTGCCTGGCAAACTCATATTGCTGCATGATCCATCCGCGATAGAAATTTGCCATCACGGCATGATGGTACACAGGCGCAATTCTCGGTACTTGCCATGCGAAGAAAGGTGCGGGGAAATAAGTCCTGGCGTTCACCAAGTACGGGGACACAAAAGGGCTGCCCGTTGTTCGCCAGAAATAGTAACCCATGGCGCCCAAGGTGATGATGAAGCAGATGAAAAGCGGCAGGATGAGTTTATAGAGACAGATTCGAAACGAAGGTGCAGGAGGAACTCGCATCCGCAGGAAAAGCGCCGCAAGTACAGGAATCGAGAAGATGAGCCCCTCATATGGCCGACTGTTGGCCACTAGCGCAAAGCCGCTTCCCATTAGCAGTGCGTAAGCCAATCGTGGACGCCGACCCATTCGCGGCAAAGCACCGAGTACCAGCGCTCCACCGAACGCCGCTACTGCACCTCCCCAAAAGCTATTCATCCAGTAGCTGAAAGCACCCAGGCGTATGGTGGCCAGCACACCGCCTAATAAAGCCCAAAATGGGGTCACCCACCCTTGCAGCATCCAGCAGATGGCCGCACACATCAGTCCGGCGCTAAGCCAGACGCCCCAGAAAGGATGCCCCAGAACAACCTGGCCGAAAGCGAGAAACAAACCCTGCGCGGGATAGTACATCGACCCATAGGTTGGTTTCTGATTTACATGGAAGGTCTCGAAATGGATCCACATCGGATGAGTTGGATTTTCGATCCGTCCGTGCGCGAAGGTGTCAGCAGCGAGGAGATAGCTGAATTCATCGTGAACCGCAGGCTGAGGCAGAGGAAGGACAGGGAGCAGTGCCAGTCTGAGGGCTAGGGTTGCTGTACCCACGACGCAGACCGATAGACGTGGACGGCGGGCGAGGCGAGCGAAATTAAGCTCCAGCGATCGAAACCAGGACGTCCCGAGTTCGGGGACAAATATTGCAGCTAAAACTGCCGCCCCGACCAGCGCGGTTTCAATGATCAGCAGCATTGGGCGAGCATCATCGGCTTGATCACGGCAAGGGTGCTATTTAGGAAAGCTGAAAATCCGTTCTGATGTGTGTCTTGCCCACTCGGCTGCGGAGGTTAACGGATCACTGACCCATGCCCAGCTCCATCCGTATTCGGTCTTCCATGTGTCTGGCGAGTTCCATACAAGCCGTAGGCGAGACCAATAATGATCCCGTATTGCCTCATCCAACGCGGCCCTTCCCCGTGCTTGGCGCTGGACGCGAAACTCCGGAGG
>JAFAWX010000244.1 GCA_019241535.1 Acidobacteriota bacterium
ATCCTACCTAGATCTTAGACTCAAACCTGGAGAATACACGTCTCGGGTTCCAATTCTTCCCTGGTGCTCGAAGTCATAGAGCCGGATGCGCCGCAGTTGGACATCCTGGTGGCAGCCGGCGGGAATGCCGTCTGGTGAAGCCTCTAAAACGGATAAGGAAGCCGTCGGTTATGTATGGTCTTCGCGGGAATGCAACTTTTAAGGCGAAGCTCGGAATGCGCCTCTCCCCTGCAGATCCACGCGGACGGAATCAGCCCGGCTCGGCACCACTGTCATCCGGCCCTTCTTAGCCGGGGGGCTGTAACCGGACTTTTCCCTAGGCTGCGCCAACTGTCGTTGTGGGCTCTTGGGCCGTGACTAATGGAGCGTTCACCAGGTGCTCACTCAAGAACCACATCTCAAGCTCATTTCGGCGCAAGACTTCACTGACGACAAGGTCGTTCGTGCCATCGTCGCCAAGCTCGGAGGCTCGACGCGCCAGCATTCGGCTGGTACGAATGATGATCTGGTGTGCGTCTAGCAATCGCGACAGCTGAACGGGTACTTCTTCGCGACCGCGAGGCGGGCGCTCGATTTGAGTGGTTTCGGCCACATCTGCAGCCATGGCAAGGCTGACCCCGCCCAGGAGCTGGATCCGCTCGGCGATCGAATCCACTAGTTCCACCTGCTCGTCATAGTGTTTGTCAAATAGCAGATGCAGTTGATAGAAAGTCGGGCCGGCAACCTGCCAATGGCACTTTTTGTACAGATCGCGGAGCGTCATGGCGTCCGCAAGCAATTGGTTCAACTGCTCGGTCATCTGCAGGCGCACGGGTTCTTCGAGTTCGAGCGGCAGAGCATGGTTCACGGTTCCATACGGCTGAATTTCCCGCGCACGTTGATGCAGCCGAGGCTGCGCGCTGATGTGGCTGCCGGGGTTGGTTCGAGTCTCTTTCCTTGCCATTCGCCTTTCTCCTTTCAAGTCCTAGAGGTTTGCTTGTAATAAATGCGCAATTATCTCTCTTTGTACTACCGACATACGACCATATTTCACGAGCGCCCTGTCATCCCAGGCAGTGAGCGACTTGAACGAGGCCTACTCCACACCTAAGACAGCGCTGCGCAAAAACCGGGCTCGAACATCTGCAAATTTACCAGCCCCATCCAACCGGTGGCGCCCCGCCAAGGCGCGTACAAAAACAAGTGCATCCGGTATCGGTATTTGTGCAACAAGCGTACCGCCCCGAACAAGCCACTTCGAAAATGGCTAAACGCAGGTGTCAACATGGCGAAACTGACCACATGGGACCCTATAGACGCGGGCGTTGCCCGAGGCCTCGAGCGATCGTGCCCGATGGAGAATTGTTGCCGCATGCTGGCGCACTTCCGGTCTGCACTGTCAGCAGAGTCAAGCCTCCTACGTATCATGGTGCCAGGAACGACGAGAACTCCAGCTACATCGCCATTGGCAGACATGATCGCGTCGGGGTGAAGCCACGGAGTCCCGGCCCGCGCACCTTGCGCAGCAGTTCAAGCCTGTGCATCGGCAAGCGGAAGCCATACCTGGAAACGCGTGTCACCAGGTTTGGAGCTGACCTCAATATTGCCGCGGTGTTTCTTCACGATTCGCTGCACCGTGTCAAGGCCCAGCCCGGTGCCTTCGCCCACCCCTTTCGTGGTGAAAAAGGGCTCAAAGATGTGCTGTCTGATTTCGGGTGAAATTCCGGGCCCGTCATCGCAGATTTCAACCACCACACATCCCTGGTCGCGAAAGGTTCGGACGCGAAGTTCACCTTTTCCATTCATGGCGTCGATCGCGTTGTCGATCAGATTGGTCCAGACCTGGTTGAGTTCGCTCCCAAATGAATCTACAAGCAGGGGTAGCGGCTGGTAGTCGCGTTGCACATTTACTCCCCGCTTGAGCTTGTGGTTCAAAATCGTTAGCGTTGTTTCCAGACTCTTCACAACGTCAACGTTTTGCACTGGGGACTGGTCCATGAACGTATATTCTTTGATCGCCCGCACCAGCTCAGAGATTCGCGAAGTGCTGCTCTCGATTGCATTCAGCAGGCTCGCAATCTCGACCGAAGCCGCGATTCTGACCAGGGCCGCTCGTGCGGTGTCGGCATCGAGATTTTCGAATAAAGATTCGAGAGCAGCGGGCTTGATCCCCCGCTCCGCCAACTCGGCCGCCAGCTGCCACAAATCGTTCTGCCCGTGGCTTCGCAGCAATGAATCAATCCGCTCTTCCAGGTCGCTGACGGTCAGGGCGTCAGGCGGAGGCTCGTCCCGCTGGGTAAAGGAAGCTTCGAGCTTCTCGATCTCTGCCTTCTGCGTAACCGTCAATTCCCGCCGGCCGAGTTCATGGCTGGCCTCCTTGATACGCTTCAGGGCGTCACGCAACTGCGCAGCTGCGCGTTTCGCTGCGGACGCCGGATTATTCAGTTCATGGGCAAGGCCGGCCGAAAGTTTTCCCAGTCCAGCCAGCCGATCGCGCTGTTGTTCGCGGCGCGTAAATTCGCGTATGCGATCCGCCATCACCCCGACCAAGCGCCTCGCCAGCTCCGGCATCTTCCCAATGAGTTCCGGAAAAAGCGCGGCCGGAAAGCGCAGCATGCGTCCTCCGCTGACCGCTCGGCCGGTCACTTTCACCTCTTTCATTCGAGAAAACGGCAATGCCCCGGTCACATCGCCGACATCGCCGCGAATGACGCCGAACTCAGTGCGCCATTCAAATTCTCCCTCGAGCAGAACGAACATGGCGTCCGCGGGATCGCCCGGTCGGGCGTATACCTCTCCCGGGTTGAGATTCACTTCTTGCGACTGGCTGAGGAACCATGCGATCTGATCATCAGGCAGATCGGCGAAAGCGGGAAAGCGCGACAGTTCTGCTGCCGTCACCATTTACACCTTGCTCAGGTATTGATGAATGAACTGTACGGCCACTGAGCCCTCGCCGACCCCCGAAGCTACGCGCTTAACCGACCCATGCCGCACATCGCCGACTGCAAACACACCCGGGACGTTGGTCTCCAGCATGGTAGGATCGCGATCCAGAGGCCACCCCTTGGGCTTATGGCCGTTTCGGATCAGGTCTGGCCCCGTCAATATGAAGCCACGGTCGTCACGCTCGATCAGGCCCGCCAGCCAGTCGGTCCGCGGCAGGGCGCCGATGAAGATGAACATCGAGCTCGCAGGCACGCGCTCAACCTCATTGGTGTCGGAACACAGTACCGAAATCTCTTCCAATCGCGCACTGCCATGCACTGCCGCCACGCATGCATGGGTCCATATCTGAATGTTCGGGGTCCGCTGGACTTGGTCGATGAGGTATTGGGACATGGTGGCGGCCAGGCCATCACCGCGCACCAGCAGCACCACCTTTTCGGCATGCTTGGCAAAGTTCATTGCCGCCTGGCCTGCCGAATTGGCGCCCCCGACCACGTAGATAATCTCGCCTTTACAGGAAAGAGCTTCGCTTGTCCCCCCACCGTAATAGACACCTGCTCCTTGCAGGCTGTCTACTCCCGGAGCCTCTAAGCGGCGCCACTGCACCCCGGTTGCAACCAACAGCGCATGACAGGAAATCTCGCTCCCGTCCGCCAGCTTGACGATACGGTATGACCCTTCGGTGCGAACACTCACAGCCTCTTGTGGCGATATGATCTCCACGCCGAAGCGTCGCGCCTGCACCACGGCGCGGCGCGCGAGATCAGTTCCGCTAAGACCGATCGGAAACCCAAGATAGTTTTCGATCCGCGAGCTCATGCCCGCCTGACCCCCCGGAGCTTCCCGCTCCATGAGGACTGTCTTCATGCCTTCCGAGGCTCCGTAAACCGCCGCGGCCAGCCCAGCAGGGCCGCCCCCGATGATTGCCAGATCGTAAAAATCGGTCTCAGCGTGTGTGCGTAAACCTACTTTCTGCGCAACCCCGGCCGGCAGGCTCTCCAGAAGTTTCGTTCCATCGGGGAACAGCACGACCGGAAGGTTAGCCGCCTCCGGTCCAAGGACCTCCAAGAGGCGCTTCGTCTCCGGATCGCCGGAAAGCTCAACATCGATCCATTGATAGGGGACATGGTTGCGCGCCAGAAAGTCCCGCATTTCATAACATCGAGGTGACCAGCGCGTACCAAGCACTCGTATGCCTTCAAACTCGGGCCGATACGACGCCCGCCAGTCGTCGAGCATGTCATCGACTTGCGGATACAGGTGCTCATTCGGCGGATCCCAGGGCTTCAGAAAAAAATAGTTGATGTTGGCTTCATTGATCGCGCCGATTGCAGCGCTCGTGTCGGCATAGGCCGTCAATAGCGCTCGCTTGGCGTCGGGAAAAATCCGCATTCCCTCCTGAAGAAATTCGACGCCGTTCATCCTGGGCATCCGCTGGTCGGCAAGTAGCAGGGCGACACTATGGTTGCGAACCTTCAGATCTTTCAGTAAATCGAGTGCTTTCTCCGGAGATTCACTTCCGATCACCCGATATTTGTCCCCATATTGCGAGCGGAGATCGCGTTCGATCGCTCGCAAGACATCTGAATCGTCATCCACGCTGAGCAGGATTGGCTTGGCCATAAGTAGCCTTCATTTTGAGGTCAGACGACGGCTCGAGACTGAGGACCTGGCGACGCTTTGATTAGATACAGAAATCGAGCGCCGGGTCGCGAAAAGTGGTGTCCACCCGGTCATTCTCGGCTTTTGACCTGAAAACCGAGCGCCAATGGTTCTGGAGATGAGTTTACGAGGGCGAACGCTCCGAACTTCGCTTGCATACGACCGAAGGCCAGAGGACCATAGCGGCGAGGCTCGGCTGAGGGCTGGATATCGCCTTTACCACCTGGCGTGGTACGCCCGAGGCTCTAGGTCGATCGCGACCGTTGTGCTATGGTTAGCCGCAAGGTCAGCACGTCCGCAACCCTTGGATCGTTTAACGAGTTTCGCTCATCCATTGCTAGAAGATGCTCCCGGCGTGCCCCATTTCAAAGGCGAGCGATATGGCTCGAACTCTACGACAATGAAAAACTGTTAGAGGCCGCAATCGGGATTTCCTAGTCCGGAACAAACTCATGACCCTGCGGAACCGGCCGTCAGTGTTTGGCCAAAGTTCGCGAAATGAAGCTGCTGGTTCTGCTGCAGTTGCCCAAGGAGCCAGGTGGCGGTTGGGAATGACTACAAGAGAGGTTTTGATCTAGTCAGGAGTGGCAGTGGCGACGCATTAACCTGCTGGCAAGAGAAGCTTCTGGAAAAGGGGTGAAGACAAGTGTTTGAGAGCATTCTTTGCCAGGTCACCGACTACGATGCCGATATTCTTGAGTCTCTCATCGAATTAGCGGTCGAGATCGCACGCGAAGGTCGCGAGGGCCGGCGGGTCGGCACGTTGTTCATGCTGGGAGACGAGCGCGCAGTTTTGGCAAAATCGCGCTCCCTAATTCTCGATCCTCTGAGCGGGCACCCCGAGGCGCTGCGGCACGTGAGCGACCCCAATCTTCGCGGGACTGTAAAGGAACTGGCCCAATTGGATGGTGCATTCGTAGTCAGCCGCGATGGCGTCGTTCTGTCCGCATGCCGGTATCTCGATGCTCTGGCCTCGCAGGTGCAAATGCCGCTTGGCCTCGGTAGCCGGCACATCGCCGCCGCCAACATGAGTGCCGCCACCAATGCTGTGGGCCTGGTTGTTTCCGAAAGCGCCGTAGTCCGTCTGTTCTGCCACGGACGTTTGGTGGGGGAGATCATCCCCGAGCTGTGGATGATTAACCGTACGGCCCAACTTCAAGGAATGGTAAAACAGGAAACCTTCGGACAACTTACCGTGCTGACACCCAAGGTAAGTCGCGCTTCCACCTCGAAGTGAGTCCATCAGAGAATGCGGCCAGATGTGGCGCTCAATGTGAACTCCTTTGCCACGCGTGCGCCTGCTGCGCTACTGCAAAGCACATCGAGTCTTGAACTGACACAGAATGTCGTAGGAGGCTGCAATACGACAATGAACAGGGAAGCGAGGCATTGAATGAATCTGCCCATAGATGGATTTCTCAGAGATTATGAGGATGCAATTAGCAGATCGGATGCATCCGCTATTGCCGCTCAATATTCTGATGTTTTCATGTTCGCCGATCCCCAGGGAGTGCGACCGGTTAGAAAAGAAGATTTTTTGAAAGCCATTCCCCGGCGGAAGGAATGGTTTACTTCCATTGGACTAACCCAGTCGAAACTAATTTCGGCAGATGAAATGAGGCTCGATTCAAGGTACTCGCTGGTGAAGACAGTCTGGAAGATGAGCTTCGGCGAGTCATCGGGGCTCGGGCAAGATATCGAAACCTCGGCAACATACGTTTTGGAATGGACAGATGGGACGGCGAGAATTGTTTTCCAAATAGACCATCAAGATCTGGCAGCAAGAGTCAGGGATCTGGCGGGGCACGAAAGTCGAAAATGAAGCGCGGGTCGCAATCCCATGCCTTGAACTATCGTCGGCGTGGTTTACCGAGCATTGGCCGAACAGGTCCTCACCCTTCGAGGAAGGAAGGGTGAGGCTTGTTTGGCTTACTCCTTCTCGTACACCGCCGTGCTTGTGAACTTTTTCCCCTGCGCGCTAGTGCCCTTAACCGTCACGGTCCTGGTCTTCCCATCGGGCGAGACCACGACGCGCCCGCTGAGTACGATTTTGCCATCTTTTTTGGATACGACTTCCAGCGTGCGGTCATTGACCTCCTTGTATGACCGCATGTCTTCGAAAGGTCCTCCAGTCGAAGGATACTCTTTACCGTCGAACTTACCCGTCCACTCCGTGCGCGTCTTGCTTCCGTCAGAAGCCGTGCCTTCGATGGTGACTTTTATGTTGTCCCCGCTCGCTTCATAGGTGACGGTGTCATTTTTCGGTGCGCCAGCCCCGATCTTCGATTTGGACTCGTTCAGCTTCCAGGTCCCCAGTTGCTGGTCGGAGGCGGCGTACGCCAGTGCACTCAGCAGAAAAAACAGCAGAAATGTGAACCGCCAATTCTTTGTTTTCATGCAGGCTCCAATACGAGGATTTGTGCAGCTGATCGAACGCGCGCATTCTAGTTGTGTTTGTAAGATTCAGCAATAGGCGGGCAAGTTTATACGCTTTACCGCCGTTTCAGGTGCGAGTTGTCGAAGAGAGCGCACGAGCCTGCGATATTCGTGTCCTTCTTGCGCCGCAAACAATTGCGATTGCCCGGGGCGCGGCTCTGCGGTTGCTAAGCCGGGATCCCTGGTTCATTCGCAACCAGTGCCCGTTTCCTAGTGTTGTGTGCACGGCTTCGGGTCCGCTTGGATTAGGGATCAGGACCTCCCGCTGCTTTGCGCTCGTCGCTGAGTCGAGCTGCCTGTTTAACGAGGTAATTACGTTCTGGTGTACTGGCCGTCCGGCTGGCGGCCGTACGATACTCCATAACCGCGGCTTCGTGCTCGCCTGCCATTTCCAGGAAATGGGCGCGAACCGCATGGAGACGATAATGGCCGGCGAGCGAGGTATCCGAGGCGAGCACTCTTAGCAATTCGAGTCCCTTGGCGGGACCGTGTACCATGGCGGCCGCGATGGCATGATTAAGCCTCACCATCGGATTCTCGGAGATGCGCCTAAGGAGCCCGTAGAGAGCCAGGATCTGTGGCCAGTCCGTGTCCTCAGCCCGCACCGCTTCGTCGTGAACGGCGGCGACGGCGGCCTGAAGCTGATAGCTGCCGATACATCCAGCCGATAAGGCTTTGGTGAGCAGAGCGACTCCCTCATAAATCTCTCCCTGGTCCCACAGAGGCCGATCCTGCTTGTCCAAGGGAATCAACTCTCCGTCCCGATCGGTTCGTGCCGCCCGGCGTGCATCGGTGAGCAACATGAGCGCCAACAAACCGGCGACCTCGCCTTCCTCGGGCAGCGATGCGTGCAGGCAGCGCGTCAGCCGGATTGCCTCACGCGACAGTTCGACTCGGAGCACGCGAGGCCCGCTGGTGGTCGAGTAACCTTCATTGAAGATCAAGTACAGGACGTGCAGTACGGCGCCGAGCCGCTGCGTACGCTCCTCCCTTGTGGGCAACTGGAACGGCACGCGCGAAGACTTGATGCTCGCTTTCGCCCTGCTGATGCGCTGCGCCATCGTCGTCTCGGGTACGAGGAATGCACGGGCGATCTCGGCCGTGGTCAGACCGCCCACGGCACGCAGTGTGAGAGCTATGGCGGAAGCAATACTCAGGGAAGAATGGCAGCACATGAAGAACAGGGTTAACGTGTCGTCATGCTCGGTTTCAGTTTGCGCGTCGGCAGCAGGAGCGAGGTGCCCGGCATCGAGAGTAAAGCTGCTTTCGCGCTGCCGCCGGGCCGCCTCGCTGCGCACATAATCCGTCATGCGCCGCAACGCAACCTGAATCAGCCAGGCCCGGGGATTGCGAGGAATGCCTCCCCGCGGCCATTGTAGGGCTGCCGCAAGCAGCGCTTCCTGTATGGCATCCTCTGCAGCCGCGAAATCCTGGAATCGGCGAGCCACAATACCGAGCACCTGTGGCGCGAGGTCGCGCAGCAGGTGCTCTAGGTATGCGTCTCGAACTTCGTTCTTCATAGCAGCTGGGGATGCCGTTATTTAACCGCCGCTCTACCTCGTGCTCTGGGTTCAAGACCATTAGTCATCGTTGCATTCACCCCGAGATGCCTTTTGTCGAAGATCATCGACGAGGATGGGAATTTTTGTCGCAACCCAAAGAAGGTGCTTTGTATGGACCTGGAATACCCGGTTCCACGAGTTCCGTCTCAAAACTTATGCCGAGAACGGCGTCTCTGGTGAAGCCTTCTTGTTCATGAACTGGCGCACCTCGATCGGCATATTCAACCGCATCCCGCCAGGACCTGGTCCTGCTGACAACCGTGACGCGATTTCATAAGCCCGTTCCGCACTCTCAACGTCCACGATCCAGTAGCCCAGCAGAAACTCCTTGGATTCCGGGAACACTCCGTCGGTGATCGGAGCGCCATCGCTTCGAGCGCGCACCACCTTAGCCTGTTCGGGCGGCGTTAAGGGCTGTTCGTCCACCAACTCGCCGGATTCGCTCAGTTCTTTGTTCAGGGCATGCAAAAATGCAAAATGCGCCCGAATGTCGCCCTCGGACCAGCTGCGATATGAGTCGACGCCCGCCCTTGTGCCGGTCATCATCAGAATATATTTCATGTCGTTTGCCTCTACGCTTTCTGGTCTGTGTGAAACATCCAGCGAATGCCAAACTTGTCGTTGAGAGCGCCATAAGTACCGAAAAATTGCTCTTTCAGCGGATCGGTAACGTCGGCTCCGGCGGAAAGTCTTTCGAATAGGATTTTGAGCTCCTGGTATGTTCCTCCAGTCAAGTAAAGGCAAACCGTGTTTCCGCGAATTGGGGTTCGGTTGGGCCGCAGCCAGTCCGAGGCCGAGATCTCCAGATTTCCGGTCCGCAATTTTGCATTCAGGATTTTGTCCTGCTGGGCTGCCGGCATGTGATCCTTCGCCGCAGATTCTTTAACTTTGGTCAAAGCCAGCTCTTCCCCAAAGCAGGACTGGTAGAACTCCATAGCTTGACGGCAAGTGCCATCGAACAAAAGATACGGGGTCAAGTTTGTCATTTCATCTCCCTGTCGTTTCGCCTTTCCTGATGTCTGCATCAGAGGGTTGGTGAGAGCCGCTCCCAGTCGATGAGACAAACCCGGAGCAACGAACGATTTCGTTGTTCTTCGACCGGCTCTCCTCTGTCATATCCGCCCAGGTGCTCAGCTTCAGCATCTGCGGTTCACGGAGGAGTCGTAGCTGTTCTCGCGTTTTCGACATCGCCAAAAAGAAAATTGTGAAGAAAAAGTGTCTACCCTGTCGACTCGACTCCGCAATCGACTTAGGTTCGACCGTCGACATCGGCGACTTTAACCGGAACTGCCTGCGCCGTCACCTCATCAACATCTCCCGCGACCAGAGGTTGCCGGCTGATTGGGTAATGCTTAGGAGAAATCTGTCCGGGGCCATTGAAAGATCAAACCCGGCGCCAAACCTGCTACGCTGCCCACCGCCGCTCCCCAGGCAGCACGTGAACACGACGGTGAATCTGGAAAGGTGCAGCTACGATCATCAGGCAAGCCAGCCACCTATTCCATTGTCGTCAGTGGAGGTATTTCCTGGGGCAGATCTTCCTTCTCGCAGCAGAATTCTTATGTTTGAGAGCGTATGAACGTGAGGGGAAAATTTTGTGGCAGCCGGGCCTGTAAGCCGAATTCTGTCTGCTGTAGGAACAGCAGGACGGCCATTCATCTGGGCCACGCATTACTGCGGGGCTCTAGCGACCTACCCGGAGGTTTGGCGCACCGAGTCAGTACGCGCCCAGCCCAAGCTGAGCTCCCTCCCTATTTGGTCTTGCTCCGTGTGGGGTTTTCCCTGCCCGCTTCATTACTGAAGCGGCGGTGCGCTCTTACCGCACCTTTTCACCCTTACTCCGCCGTCGCTGAGAACCCTCCTTGCCTCGACGAGGGCTCGCAACGACGGCGGAGCGGTATGTTTTCTGTGGCACTTCCGTAAGCTGATCTTGACACCAGCTTCCCGGACGTTATCCGGCACACTGCTCTTCGGAGTTCGGACTTTCCTCCCGCTGCGCCCTAAAGCGCAGCGAGCGGCCGCCCAGCCCGGCTGCCTACACTTACATTATATTCGAAGACTACAGCGCCTATGGCCGTGGGGTGGGCTGCTGGGCCCGGCAGGGCGAAGGAGGGAGATCATCGTGGATCAATCGAAACAATTGGAAGTCATTTCGGCAGTCCAGTCGGGCGATGTCGAGAACTTGAGAAGGTTGATCACCGCCGATCGCTCGTTAGCTTCTGCCAGGGACGCGAGCGGAGTTTCGGCGTTGATGCACGCCTTATACGGGCGGCGGCCGAACATTGCAGAATTGCTCCTTTCATCAGGGCCGGCCCTCGACATATTCGAGGCGACGGCTGCGGGAAAGGCTGACCGGGTTTCTGAAATTCTGGACGAGGATCCTGATGTTGTGAAGAGCTGGTCGGCCGACGGATTCACCGCTCTGCACTTCGCGGCTTTTTTCCGGAAGGAAGAAATCGCGCGCACTCTTATCCGCCGCGGCTGCGACCCGGCGGCCTGCTCGCGAAACGCCATGCGCGTGACTCCCCTCCACAGCGCCGCCGCTGCGGCGAGCAGCGACATCGTTCGCCTGCTCCTTGAAGCCGGTAGCCCGGTGAATGAGCGCCAGCAGGGAGGCTGGACCGCCCTGCATGCGGCAGCTGAAAACGGCGACAAGGAGATGGTCAAGACGCTCCTGGAACATGGTGCGGACCCGCTGATCGCAAGCGACGAGGGGAAAACGCCCTCGCAGCTGGCGCAGGCAAAAGGCTATGAGGAGATCCTCAGAGTCCTGTCGCAATAGCCGGCAAAGCCTGAGCGGTGGCTTCCGGTTTGCTATCATCAATTTCAACCCGCACGCGGAGAGTTGCCATGGAAGAAGTACCGGGCATCAGCATTGGGTCGCGCCGCAACGAAGATATAGCGCTAGACCTGATGAAGTTTATAGCAATTACCACCGGCTATGGCCGTACGAGCACCTCGGGTGTTGGCTTTCAAGGCGGAGGCGCCGCTTCCAAGCCGGAGGATTATGCCGCCCACTTGCTTGAACTCTACGGCAAGTGCCTGCAGGCGGTCCTGAAGAAATAGCGTATCGCCGGGTTGGGCATGACGCAAAAAGAGACGTCGGGTAGACGTCTCTTTAAGTTCCGCAGAAAATTCAGCCGGCATTCAACCGTTAGCGGCGACGCTTCCTCCCGGCGCTCTTCCGGGACGACTTTTTTCCTGATTTTTTCTTCGCCGTCTTCCGGGTTGCCTTCTTTGGAGCCTTCTTTTTCGCCTTTTTCGGCGCCTTCTTTGCCGATTTTCGGGAGGCTTTCTTCCCGCCTTTGCGGGATGGTTTCGATTCACCGCCCCCGTCGCCACCCTTCGGCCTCTCCTCGGCGGACTCAGAATCTAGGTCGCCGACGGATGGAACCTCTGCTTCCTCCTCTTCCTCTTCTTCGTCGTAATCTTCCTCGAGCGTGTCGCCATAAGCGCCAGAATCACCGAATTCATCGGCTTCGTCGTCACGCAGGTAGAGGGTGTCCTCGAACATCATTCTGTCCTCCTCGTTTCCGGGCGCTGCGGCGCCGGACACACGATCGAATTGCGCGAGAAAATTTAGAAAGAAAAAACTTGTAACGGCGCCGGATTATAACGGGTTGTGCGTAAGCTAGCAACCGCTTTTGCGGCGTGAACTCAGTTTTTATGCGAGCCGATTACGGAGAGGCGGGAATCACGAGCACCATTCCCGGTCGCAGCGTTGCCAGATGCGCGTTCGTCTGCTTGATGGCAGCAACGCTGGTGTTGTAGGTGGCAGCAATCGAGTAAAGAGTCTCTCCATGCTTGACGGTGTGTCGCAGCCGCGACGGGGTTGATTGCTGGCCCGATAAGTAATTGCTAGCCTTCGACTTAGATCTAATCGGGGGCTCAGCCGCGACCGATGCCGGGCTGACCGGAAGATGCACGTAGAGCACGCGCCGGCTGCCCAGGCCGGCTGCCGGCAGACGGTTCCAGCGAAGAATTGTGCTTTGTGGAATGCCTAGATTCTCTGACACGCTTTGAAGCGTGTCGCCCTTGCGGACATGGTAAATGGTGAGGCGTTTGGCGAAAGTTTGCACATCGCCACTTGCACGCCGGCCGGGTGCAAGGGGAATGATCAGTTTGCCACCGGCTACAATGTTCGCGCCGCCCTCGAGCTGGTTGGCTTCGGCAATCGACTGCAGGCTGGTGTGATAGAAGCGGGCGATTGACATCAGAGTATCGCCGGGTACGACCTGGTGATAGCGCCACCAGAGCCGCATCTCTGGAGGTATGGAAGCAATGGCGCTTTCGTATTTTGTCCTGCTGCCAGCGGGCAGGTGCAGTTCAAAGCGCTCCTTAGGAGTAATCATTCGCAGCAGCGCAGGGTTCAGTTCCTCGAGCTCTGCGGGTGAAACTCCTGCACAGTCGGCCGCCAACCGGAGGTCCACGGCGTAGTTGATCTTTACCGTGTCATAGGTGATCTCGGTGTCGGGAACGATCGAATCAAGGCCATATTGTGCCGGGTTCTTAGCCATAATAGTCACCGCCAGAATGATCGGAACATAGTTCCGCGTCTCCTTGGGCAGCACGTTACGGCGATAGAGTTCCCAAAAATCGGCGTAGCCGGTGCGCTTCACGGCATTTTGCACCGTGCCGGGGCCGGAGTTATAGGCGGCCATGGCCAGATACCAGTCGCCAAACTCGTTATAAAGGTCTTTCAAATGCCGGGCCGCCGCGCGGGTAGATTTTTCCGGGTCCTGACGCTCATCCATCCAAAAATCGCGGTGCAGATCGTAGGCGCGGGCGCGGCTTGCCATAAATTGCCAGATGCCGCGGGCGCCAGCGCGGGAAACGGCGTAGGGGTGAAATCCGGACTCTGCCTGCGCCAGGTAGACGAGATCCTGCGGAACTCCTTCCTCTTTCAGAATGCGCGCGATCATGGTGCGATAGCGGCCGCTGCGTTCGAGAGCATGCTCGAGAGTACCCCGCCCCCGGCTGGAAAAATAGTCGATATATCCGGCGACCTGGTCGGTCATCATGAGCGGAAGGTCGGACTGGGTCGAGCGGATTTCAGCCGCAGCCTGGGCTTTCAGGCCGGGATCCACGGGATAGTTTGTAACCTCGTTCGCCTCGTCTATAGGGGCGGGCTCGGACTTCTGCCCGGCCGCGCCACCGGGCTCAACCCGGCTCGATTCCAGGGTGTTGATGCGTTCGAGAACACGGTCGTACTCGGCCTGTATGCGCGCGTCGGACTGGGTAGCGGCCGGGCTCTGCCGTAAAAGGTTGTAGGCCTGCTCGAAATGCAGTTGCGCCGAATCGTTGCGCCCGAGTTTCAAATCATTATCTGCCGCCCCATATTCCTTTTCTACCCTTACGAGCAACTCCTGAATTGGGTCGGGCTTTGCCTTGACCTCAATCTCGGCCGGAATGACCGCAGGCGGAACAAGAGGAACAGCGGCCGATGACGGTTTGGGGGACGGCTTACGACTGGCCAGGGGAGCTGGCTGGATAGGCGGCGGCGTTGCTGCCTGGCGCGCCGGCAGAACGGATGCAGGTTTTTTCGCCGTCTGACAGCCTAAAGCGGCCACGAGCACCACGATGGGGGCGAAGCGCAGGAGGCAAGACTGCTTGATGTTCATTATTTTCAAAAACTTACAGGCAACTCGGGCCCTTATCCCAGGGGTGATGAAATCGTACTACCCACAATTTTGATGGTCAACTTCTAATCTGCTTTGCCCGGGTTACTTCTGGAACAGCTCGAAAGGCCATGAACCCCGGCAATTTTTTCGCGGGCGGCGGAACTCCCGGCGCTGCGCGGCGCTTGCCTTCCACGCCGCACGGTCTGTTTGCATCGAAGTTAGGTTGATCATGTATAAATATCGCGAGGAGAATACCGGTGGCTGAAGCGACTGAAAATCGTTGTGCTCATCCCGGGTGCAGCTGCACTGTCTCCGCGGGAGAAAAATACTGCAGCCAGGCCTGTTCGGATGCTGCAGAAGGAAGCCGCAACAACGACCGCTGCGCTTGTCCGCACTCACAGTGTTCGAGCGCCATGGCGGCGTAGGCAAACTCGAAATTCCAGCGTCCATCTCTCACGCGTTCGACGAACCATGAGAAGCTTTCTTTTCGTGTCTACCGCCGGATCGAATCTGGTTTCCGCATCTCGCCCCGGCCTGAAATCTGAGGCCCGAAATGATGTCCGCAGGACGCGAATCCTGGTGGTGCTAGTCATTGCCGCCAATGTCCTCGGAAACGTCTTCCTAAGCCGCGGCATGCATCAGGTGGGCCG
>JAFAWX010000292.1 GCA_019241535.1 Acidobacteriota bacterium
GAGCAAACGCGGCGACCGCCTACCCGAGAAGTCGCATGAGCCCCTCGCTCTTGGCATCGGGAACCAGAAAGTGGCGTGGCTTTCCTGCACACCTGGTTATCTCTTCAGCGGCCAAATAGCCGCTTCGCACCGCCCCCTCCATGGTGGCGGGCCAGCCCGTGGCCGTCCAGTCGCCGGCCAGGAGCACCCGCGGCCAGGGAGTGGGCGAGCTCGGACGATGACGGTCAATTCCCGGCGCGGGTGAAAACGTGGCGTTCACCTCCTTGATGACCGTTGCTTTCAGCAGCTTTGCCTCGCGCGCCTGCGGAAAAAACTCGGCGAGTTCCCTCATGGCAAGATCCAGAATTTCCTGGCGGGATTTTTGAAGTAAAGACTTCGAGGCGCTTACCACGACTTCGATATAGCTCGGAACGTCGTCGCCATTTGCCGAGGGAGCAGATTTTCTAAGCAGTTCGGACTTGTGAAACATCCACTGAATCGTGCGATCGAGCAGTACGGCATGCGGCAACTCGCTGATCCGTCGGTCAAACCAGAGATGGATCCCGGTGATGGGAGAGGATTCAAAGTGACTGATCTGCTCCCGCAGGCGGGAAGATTCCTCCCCGTCCGGCAGTAACTTCCCGAGTGCATCAAACGGGACCGCGATGACCGCGTAGTCAAACAGTTCTTCTGAGCCCTGCGCTCCGAGGCGCACCCCCGTTTCGAGAGGCAGGAAGGAGTCCACCCCGCGACGGAGCCGGATGACTCCGCTCCTGGCGCAGACGTAGTTTTCAGCCTGCTTGTAAAGCTCGCCGAGCGGCACGGTGGGAATTCCCATGCTGCGCGCCCCGGCTGCTTTCATCGACTCGCGCACTACCTGTGCGGCATAAGGCACAGCTATACGATCCAGGCTTTCGCTCAGAGCGCTGATCAGGATGGGCTTCCAGAAGCGCTCGATGGCATTTCGTGTCTGCCCGTGTTGGGCCAGCCAATCCTCAAAACTCGCTCCATTGTCTCTGGGCATGCGGGAAAAAAGCGACACCAGAGCCCGCGAGACCGAGATCTTGTCCCAGGCGTCCAGAAAGTTCAACGCCAGAAACGATGGCGTGACATGCAGCGGAGCGGGCAGCCGAACCGGCTCGAGTGTCGAGCGCCTTCCGCCGGGTTCGATGAAAAACATGCGATCGAACCAGCGAATGTCCTTATCCGTGCCGATCTTCTTATAGAAGGCGATGAGGTTATTGCAGCAGCCGAAGAGCACGTGCTGGCAGTTGTCAACCACCTCGCCGGTCGCCGGGTGTTCATAGGAGGCGGCTCGACCGCCAAGGTAGGGGCGGCGCTCGAACAGGGTGACACGGAAGCCGCTTTCAGAAAGCGCGCAAGCGGCAGCGAGTCCAGCCAGTCCGCCGCCGACGACTGCTACCGTAGGCTCCCCTGCCGACATCAGGAAATTCGCTCGAAGAAGCCTTTGGCAAGAATCACAAGCTTCTCCCTCCGGCTGAGGCTGATCCGCCGGCGGAAAACGTCGTATTTCAGCCGCGCGATCTTCTCGAGCAGGCCGCGATAGATGCCGACCAGAACGGAAAGCGCCGGCTGGCTGTCTTCGGCGACGAGCGGCCTGAGCTCCTCGGCCGCGCGGTAATTTTCAAAGGCGCGTCGGGCCTCGAACTCAAGCAACGGACGCAGGCGCTGACGATCGGGGGTGCCTGCCAACTCGGCAGGGGAGATGCCGAACTTCTCCATGTCCTCGGCCGGGAGGTAGATGCGGCCGAGGCCAGCGTCTTCTTTCACGTCGCGAATAATGTTGGTGAGCTGAAAGGCCAGACCGCAGCGCTCGGCCAGCGGCTCGGCAGCTGGGTCGCTATAGCCGAAGATGCGGATACAGACCAGGCCGACAATCGAGGCTACGTGATAGCAGTAGCGCTCCAGGTCTTCAAAGCTTCGATATTGCAGCCGCAGGCCAGGCGCGAAAGGCTCCTCTGGGCCTTCCGTGGCATCCATGCCGGTGCCGAAGGCAAGCCCGTCAAGCAGCCCCACCGGGATCTGGAACCGGCGTTGGGCATCGGTGAGCGCCAGCAGAACGGGATCATCCGTCGCCAGACCGCTCTGGGCGGAGTGGAAAGCCGCTACCCAGGCGTCAAGCGTCTGCCTGCGCTCAGAGGCGGATCGGGCAGAATCGTCAGCGATATCGTCGCAGCGCCGCATAAAGGCGTAAACCGCGCACAACGCCTGCCGCTTGCGCTTGGGCAGGAGCAGAAATCCGTAATAGAAGTTTTTCGCGTTGGCGCGCGTGATGCCGCGGCAGACCGAGTACGCCATGTGAAGCTGTGACTCAGTGGGAAGAAACTGCGGCGAGCTTTCAAGCAGCGTGCTCATAGGAGTTTTTGCCAGGCCGCGCGCGCTACCAGCGACAGCTTGCGCCTCCTCGAGATCACGGGACGACTGCCCAGAACGGCGCAGTCCTGACCCTCGATAGCACGGAGAATTTCCTGGCCGCCGCGGGTAAAAAGCTCGATATCGATGGCCAGCTCGCGGTTAACCGATCTCGCGAGCGGAAGTCCGCGCCCGAAATATTCTCGGGCGCGCTCGACTTCAAAGCGCATCATCTGACGGAACTCGCGGCTGTTACGCGCGCCGCCAATATCTGACTCCGTAACGCCGTAGGCACGGAGATCCTCAAGCGGGAGATAGATCCGTCCTTTCTGGTAGTCGAGACTGACATCCTGCCAGAAATTTGCGAGCTGCAGCGCAGTGCAGGTGAAATCGGAAAGCTGCTGGCGCTCAGAATCGCGGTAGCCGCAAAGATACAAAACCAGATGTCCGACGGGATTTGCCGAATAGCGGCAATATCCGAGCAGGTCAAGGAAAGTTTCGTAGCGGCTCACCGTCTGATCCTGGCGAAACGCCCGCAGCAGATCGGCGAACGCCTGTTTTGGAATGTCGAACTGGCGCACAGTTCTCGCGAGCGCCACAAAAACCGGATGCCGGGGATCACCTTCGTAGCAGGCGTTGAGCTCTGCCTCCCACTGATCGAGCAGCGCCAGGGCGGCGGCAGGGTCGCCGCTTTCATCCCCGAGATCGTCCGCGATGCGGCAGTAGGCGTACACGTTAAAAAAATGCTGGCGCAGATGGCGGGGCAGGAACCAGGTAGCTACGGAAAAGTTCTCATAATGGGTGCGCGCCAGGCGGCGGCAATAGGAACAGGCGTCCACGAACGATGGAGCGTTCGCGGGAATCTGGTAATCGCGAGGGAGCTGACTCCAGATGTGATCGGCGGTGCTCATGAGCAGGCCCTCGGCGCTCGAACTCGCGCTCTGCCGGCCTCCCCTGCCCGGCGGCGGCGGTTGAATCCCCTCCCTCACTGTCCCGGGATGATGGCGGTCTTGATGTCTCCGTTGCGATTCATCATCCGCTCAAGCACCTGCTTAAGGCGAGAGAGCGGAGCTTCCCCGGTAATGTAGTCGGTGGGGCGAATCTTTTTTTCTGCGATTAGAGCAAATGCTTTCCGCACGCTGTCCGGAGTGTGATGAAAGGTGGCTTTCAGCGTGACTTCGGAATAATGCAGGCGATTGGTATCAAGCGCCACGGTCGTGCCTTTAGCGCAGCCCCCAAAGAAATTAACCGTACCGCCCTTGCGTACCATCTCGGTGGCCGATACCCATGCGTCCGGGCGGCCGACCGCTTCGATAACCACATCCGCGCCCCGCCCGCCGGGAGACAGGGCACGCACGGTTTCAACCGGCCTCTGGACCGAGCTGGTGTGGACGATCTCGTGAGCTCCCATGCGCCGGGCATCGGCGATCTGGGATTCACGCTTCACCACGGCGATTACATTGCAGCCCACCGCCTGGGCAACGTGGACAAACATCAAACCGATCGGGCCGCCCCCGATCACGGCCACCGTGTCTCCGATTTCCACTCCTGTCTCGTGCAAGCCGCGCAGCACACAGGCTAGGGGTTCGACCATGGCCGCATCCTCAAAACTCACGTGGGGAGGGATGACCAGGGTGTTCAATTCCACGATGCGGCGGGGAACGCGAATATATTCGGCATAGGCGCCGTTATTAAACAACAGGTCTTCGCAGAGATTCTCCTGGTGACGGGCGCAGTAGAAACAGGTCTGGCAGGGGGCGGAATTCAACGCCACTACCCGCATGCCTTTGCGGAATCCGTGCACTCCCGGGCCGATCTGCTCGATGGTTCCCGCCAGCTCGTGGCCGAACAGCGCCGGAGGCACGATCATGCGGGCGTGATAGCCGCGTTGATATACCTTCAGGTCCGTGCCGCAGGTCAGGGCCACGTGCACCTTGACCAGAAGCTCCCCCTGCTCGAGGCAAGGGATAGGAACCTTTTCAATTTTCACGTCCTCTTTGCCGTAGAGGACGGCGGCTGTCATTTTGCTCGTCACTTCAGTCCTTCCTGCAGTGGCTGAATCACGATTTTCATCGTGTTCGGCTGCGGAAGCGCTGCCAACTCCAAAGCTTCGACGGCTCGGGCGAGCGGAAAACGATGGCTGATCAACTTCTCCAGATCCACCTCGCGCCTCATCACGAACTGGACCGAATCGTCCTGCAGGGCAACGGACGCACTATAGGATCCGATCAGCGTCTTCTCGTCCACGCAAACCGCGGCGGGATCAAAGCCTGCCCGGCTGTGCTGCGTCTGTGCGAATAAGAGAACCCGCCCGCCAGGACGGACTGCATCTGTTGCGGTCTGGATCAGCTCGTTGACTCCGACTGCCAGAACGACGGCGTCGGCGCCCCGGCTTTCCGTCAGTCTTAAGGTTTCCTGGACCAGACTAAGCCGCGAAGCATCAATTATATTTTGAAGTCCGTATCCTCTAGATATTGTAAGCCTCTGCTCGTATAAATCGGAAGTGATTACCCGCGCCCCGGTCCTGCTCGCCAGTACCGCCAAGAGGATACCTATCGGTCCCTGGCCGATGACCAGAACCGTTTCACCCGGACGCAGGGCTATGCGCTCGATGCCTTTCATGCAAGTGTTCACCGGCTCGAC
>JAFAWX010000088.1 GCA_019241535.1 Acidobacteriota bacterium
GCCGTGCTCTGGGAATCCGCTCGATCGTGGCCTGCCCGGTCAAGCACAACAATGACGTGGTAGGGATTCTCGAGGCCTTCTCTCCCGAGCCCGCCGCCTTTTGGGAAAACGACATCACTATTCTTGAGAAACTCGCGGCGATCGTTGCCGGCTCCGTGCGCCGGGCGGCACACGCGCACGCAGACGTGTTGGCCTTTCCGGCTAGCCCGCCGGCGGCGTTCCCGTCGCGGGCGATTGACGATTTGCGGCCCCCGCGGAGATTGATCGCGCGCACACGCAAAATTGCCTTGCTTGTGGGCGGCATCGGCGCAGTCCTGGTGTTTGCCTGGATGCTTTCGCCCTGGAGGCGCAGCGCGAATAGCCGCGGCTCCAGCCTTGCCGCCTCTTCCGTTCCGGACACAAGCTCCTCGGACCAGAGTTATATGCAGGCCAACTTTCGCGAGTTGAGAAAACTGGCCATCTCAGGGGACGTTACCGCCGAGTACTGGCTTGGATCGCGCTATGCCACGGGCGAAGGCGTCAAACAAGACTATCGTGAGGCGATGCGATGGTTCCTGCGCTCGGCCGAGCAGGGGGAGACACGCGCCCAGGCCAAAGTCGCGGCCTGGTTCTGGGCGGGACGGGGGGCGCCGCAGGACTACAGCAAAGCCTATTTCTGGGGGCTGGTCGCGCAGGCGGGAGGAGATGAAACCGGCAGGACCATCGTATTGAACAGCGTCCCCTATCTGAATCGCGCCCAAATTACGGCCGAACAGGAGCAGGCCGACCGCTGGCTCCACTCTCATCACAGCAGTCAGGCTTCTTCTCAGTCAGCCCGCTAGCCGGCGCCTGATCTAAAATAATTCGCAAGGTAGGCTTAAGTGTCCACCCTCAGCGAAGCGCTGCATCAGCGGGTCCGCCCAGGCGAACTCTACGAGACGATTGACCGCAAGCGCATCCGCTGCTTCGCCTGCGGCCACTGCTGCCCCATCTTGGAAGGCCAGGCGGGGGTATGCAAGGTGCGCTATAACCGGGAAGGAACGCTTTACGTTCCCTGGGGCTACGTGGGCGGAGTGCAGTGCGACCCCGTTGAGAAGAAGCCTTTTTTTCACGCCTATCCTGGAGCCCTGGCCTACAGCTTTGGCATGTTGGGATGCGACCTGCATTGTTCCTACTGCCAGAACTGGGTTACTTCGCAAGCGCTACGAGATCCGCGCGCCGTTTCCCCTCCGCTTACGGCAATGCCGGATGCCCTCGTCGCTGACGCCCTCCGGCAGGGTGCCCGCGTCCTGGTCAGCACCTATAATGAGCCGTTGATCACCGCCGAATGGGCCGTCGCTGTCTTCAAGCAGGCCCATGCCGCCGGGCTGAAGACCGCGTTTGTTTCTAACGGCAACGGTACCCCGCAGGTGCTCGAATTCCTGCGGCCCTGGATTGATTTCTATAAAGTCGATCTGAAGAGCTTTGACGATCGGCACTACCACCAGCTTGGCGGGCGTATCGGTCCGATTCTCGACACCATAAGGCGCTTGCACTCGATGGGCATTTGGCTGGAAATTGTCACCCTGCTGATTCCCGGCTTCAACGACTCCGATGAAGAGCTTCGCCGCCTGACGGAATTTTTGGTGGGCGTTTCACCCGAGATCCCGTGGCACGTCACCGCCTTTCATAAAGACTACAAGATGTCGGATCCGGATGACACCAAAGCGGAGGATCTGATGCGTGCCGCCGAAATTGCCAAGAGTGCAGGCCTGCGCTATATATACGCCGGCAACCTGCCTGGGGAAGTGGGAGAGCTTGAAAACACCCGTTGTCAGGGCTGCGGCAAGACCCTGATCCGGCGCTATGGTTATTTCATCGAGGAATATCAGATCACTGCCGACGGCTGCTGTTCCGGTTGCGGGCAGGCTGTACCCGGGCGCTGGGGGCAGAAATTCGAAGGGCAGATTACCGACCGTCCCTTCATTCCCCGCTTCCGCAACAGCTTCGTCCCGATCACCTGATCGTGGGGCGAGTCAAAGACGTTCTTCATGGAACAGCTTGGCGAAGTTATTTTGTTGCCACTTTGAGATTGGCATTGGCGAGCTTAGCTCTCCTGTCGTGGCTTTCAAGGCAGAACGTCTCTACACCTTTATAGAGCGCGCGCGCGATCTGCTGCCGATAGGCGGTGCGGGCTAGATTATCTTCATCCGCCGGGCTGCTGACAAAGGAGATCTCTGCCAGCACGGCCGGCATTCGCGTACCCGTGAGTACCACGTAGTGCGCCGCTTTGACGCCCCGATTCCTCATCTCCGGAGTACGGTCGGCAAGTTCGCTGTAAAGCGCCCGCTGCACATCGACGGCCAGGCGCTGTGAGCCGCTCGCCTTGCTGCGAGCGTCGATGCCGGTCCAGTTCACCTGTTCAAGCGCGGGGGTGACATAAGCGGTTGTCGAATTCCGCGAAGAGTAGCTGTTCGTGTAATAGGTCTCGACTCCCCGCGCGGTGGGGAGAGCGCTGTAGTTGGCATGAATTGAGAGGAAGAGGTCCGCTTTGGCGCGATTGGCAATCTCTGTGCGTCTTTCAAGCGGCAGGTAGGAATCGTCCTGACGGGTGTAGATGACCTGGGCGCGCAGATTGTCTTCAAGCAGTTTTCCCAGGCGTTCAACGACATCGAGCACCAGATCTTTTTCGAGCAGGCCGCCTTTGCCCACCGTTCCCAGGTCCCAACCGCCGTGACCAGCGTCGAGGACAATCTGAAATTCGCTCGCGAGCGGCTCGAGCGGGCGCGCACTGGCTTGCTTTTTCGCCGGTAAAACTGCGGGAGACGGCCTGGGAGAGGTTCCCTCGGGGGGAGAGTTTCCGGCCGGGCCGGGGGGATGCACTTCGATTGTGAGCCGGTCGGGATTGGCGCCCAGGCTGACCGAGAACTCGGCCTCTTTTCTCAGCTCCAGAACAATGCGAGTCACGCCTGCGAACGGCTGCGCCATCCTCACCCGCTTGAGGAAGGGATCATTCACTTCGATGCTCTGGTTGGCAAGGCCCGGGGCAAGCTTCGTATCGTGAAGGTCAAAATAGACGCGGGCGGGGTTGTCGAGCGAATGGGCTTCATATTGCACCTGACTTTCAAGGTCCACAACCACCGTGCTCGAGTTCTCTGACGACCAGTGGCGCACGCCGGTAACCAGCGGGATATTGCCCGGCCTCGGCTCGTAGGGCGTAGTGGGGATGATCTCGTGGGAACCCGCCACGCTCGAGCTCGTCTGGGTTACCGGTCGAGTACTGGCTTTGATCGCCTGCTCCGCTCGACGGATTTTCACCCAGATTGCCCAGCCCAGAGCCATGGCAACAATTACGAGCGCGCCTATCAGCACGGTTGTGCGCACAGACGTTTTGCTGCTGGATCGCCCAGCGTCAGGAACTCCTGCCCCCTGCTCGGGCGCAGACGGGGGTCGCCCGGCGGAGCTGGCAGCTTGTGCCTCTTTGCCGGGTTCCTCAGCTGCGGGCGCGGGCGCAAATTTCTCGTCAATGATCACCCTCGGGGCCGTGCGTGTCACCATTCCGCTGCGGTCCGCTGCGGCTTTGCCGCCCTCATCGGCATTTGGGCCGGGGATGCCGAGCCCGCAGGCAAGCTCCGCCAGGCGGTCGGCTTCTTCAGGTCGAATGGCTGCCGAAACCAGCCTGGCGAGCAGCTTCAAGCTTCGCTCGTCCTCGTCGCCGAAACCGAAAGGTTGGGTTGAGAAGGCTTCAACCAGCCCCACGACTCGCTGTTTTGCCGAGAGCGGAACCGCAAGCATCGAACGCGCTCCGAGCGCGCGGGAGGCAAGGGCATTGACCCTCGAATCGTTCTCCGAATCGTCGCAACGGACTGTCTCCCCGCTGCGCAAGCACGCGCCCGAAAAACCCGACGAGGGATCCAGCCTCACTCCCGGATCGGGAGCGATTCGCCCGGCCGAGACCCGGCAGACTACGGCATCCTCTCCCGCCAGGGCTATGGCCAATCCGTCGGCAGCAGTGATTGAAAGCGCGCGCTGCGCAACCAGTTCGAGAATCTCTTCAAGGGCAAACTCTTCTTGAAGGTCGGCTGCCTCTTCCTCCGAGTCCGGAGGGTCCCGCCGGGCCGCCTGCTCATGAATGCAGGCGAAGGCCAGCAGCGCCTGCAGGGCATTCCTTTGGTCGTCGCGCGCTGAAAAGCCGGAAAGCGGCGCTTGGAAAGGGGAGACTTTCCATCCTCTCCCAACATTGTTCAGGGTTGTGCTCATTCACTTGCGAGAGACTGTACGGGCGCGTATGTCTCAGTCTCTCGCCAAATTGATCTTGCCTGCGGCAGAGCCCCTCTGCCAACCCGTGTCTCTCTTGTACGTTACAGGGGATTGCCGGCAATCGCAATATTTCTCTTTAACTTTGGGCTCCATTGGTCATGTGTGGTCAGGCAATCGCCAATTGACTCACAATGATCACAATGATGGTGGGTCTTTGGCGGCGCATCCTAAGACTGCTAGAATGAACCGAAGACCTGGAGTTACCGTCTGAAACCACCCCGCGAAATCGCAACGGAAAAGAAGTCCCGCTGGAAAGTACCCCTGGGCCTGGTGGCAACCGGAGTTGCCGGTGCAGCCGTGCTTGTTTTTCGAGGGTGCTGGCACCGTAAGATGAGCTGGCCTGTCAGCTACAAGCAACACTCCTACCAGGTATGTCTGGGGTGCGGTATCAAACGCCTGTTCGACGAGAAATCCTTCCGCGCCTACGGCCCCTACAGTTACGATCTCGATCGGCTGATAGCCTGGGAGAGGGGAAAGGCCGAGCCGGAAAGCGCCCGACAGCGACCGGCGTGAGCGGCTTCGGAATTTGAAGCCGAACCACATAGGTTATTGCGTTCGGTTGCGCGATGCTGGCTAGAATTCCACAATGGGACTCTCTCCTGATCTTGTGGAAGCCCAGCCAATCGTTCCTTCCTGCAGGCGGCGCCAGCCTCGCTTTGCATTGCGCTCGCTTGCTTATGTAAATCTCGACCAGGCAAACGGCGGGATCATACGCGACCTGGGCGTATCCGGCATAGCGGTTCAGGCGATTGCCCCTCTCGAGCCTAACCAGTCTTTGAACCTGCGATTCGAGCTGCTTGCTCCCCGGGTTCGCGTCGAAACCCGCGGTCAGGTCTGCTGGGCCGACCGCAGCGGTCAGGGAGGCATCGAGTTTTGCGGGCTGCTGCCGCGTACACAGAATGCCCTGAGAGACTGGCTGCTCACCCAGATGCTTTCATCGGCGGTGATTTCCGGACGCGATTCGATTTTCTCCGAGCACCTGCTGCTCTCGAGCGCCCCGCGGCCGCCGATTGTGCTCCCGCCAGGGTCGGAGGAAGTCGTTTTGCCGGCGGTTCGCTGGGGTTGGTTCGCATTCTCACCCCGGGGATTTTCGCTTCTTGTGGATACCCTCGTGCTGCTGTGCGCGATCCTATTGTTTTGCTTGGCCGCCCTGGCGGCCATGGGCAGCATGCCGGCATGGCCGCTGGCCGCCGCCCTGCTCCTCAGCTCCTCGACCATCTTCGTGGCCGTTTATCAGCTGATGTTTTCTGATCTTCTTTGCGGCAACACCCCGGGAGAGCGGTTGACCTGGCTTGCGGTGCGGCAGAGAGAAGAAGAACAGCCGCCCAGGTTCCGCTAACCCGGCGTCGACCGCCGTTCGTCGCCGGAATCCGCAGAACGGTCTTGAATCACTGCCGGGTGCCCGGCTGTCGGTTCCCTAATGCGGCGCTTTTTTCTGCCGCCTCCTTGACCAGAAAACCCATTTTCGGATGTGAAGGTTCGAGGTCCACGCGGATGCCTTCATCGCGCAAGGCCGCGGAAGCTACCGGCCCGATCGAGGCCACCAGAACGCGCTTCAGCGCCTGTTTGAATTCCTCGCCAAGGCCGATTTCGCTCGCCGCGCGGGCCGCGTGTATAAACTGTACGCGCGAGGTAAACATGACCACGTCCACTTCGCTTGCCACCAGCGCGCGTATGGCATTCCGAAGTGGGGCCATATCTTCCGGCAACTCCCAACGGTAGACGCGGACCGGAAAGACCTCAGCGCCCCGCTCGCGCAGCGCGTCGTAGAGTTGAGGGCTGGGCTCACCGTGCTCCTGAACGGCAACTCGACGCCCGGACAAGGGAATAGTTTCAACCCTGCGATCGAGCGCCTCGACGATTTGCCTCCAGGTATTAGGCTCGGGAACGGCAAGAGCCACCGGGACCTGAAATTCCCGCATCACGGCCGCCGGCTTCGGCCCGCGCACAATAACGTGGGTGCGCGCCAAAGCGTCGAAAAACGTCTGCCGCGGGCAGAGAGTTTCCGCTATCGCCGCGAGCGCCCGGGCGCCGACCCCGGTCATAAGAATTACCGCGTCGAAGCGACCCTCGAGGATCTGGCGGATGAGTGCCCGTTCTTCGGCTCCGGAATCAGCTGGCAACTCGCGAGTCGAAGGCGCAACCATCGGAACTCCGCCGTTGATTGAAATCAGTTGCGCGATCTCCTTCGCCCTGCGGCTTTCAAAGGAGAGGACCCGCAGCCCGTTAAACCCAGCCATGGCATGCGAGGATAACAGAGGGCCCGAAAGGCTGCTCTTGCCGCCGCTTTCGCGGCATCGAAACCTGTTTCCGTGTTGGCTAAAGAGTGAACTCGACCCTTTATGCCCAACTAAATCCGTGATATAACCCGGGTAAGGTCAGTCGCCACAGAAAATAAAGGGAGGCGTTCGCTTTCCCGTTAATGGCGGGACTCGGGTGTTCGGTCGGGGAACGCCGGGGGACTGGCCGTTTTAAGGCCGGAGTGAAGGAGGGCTTGTGGCCGAGGCGAGAACAGGGAAGAGATTTCCTCTGGAGCTGCCGATCAAATTTCCAGGCATGGACCAGGGGAGCACTACGGGCAACATGAGCGCGGCCGGGGTGTACATACGCGGCAACCCGGCGCTTGAGATCGGCTCGAACGTGGAGTTCGAAATTGCCCTTCCCCCGGAGTTGACCGGGGGCAATGAGCATGTGATCGTGCAGTGCAAGGGTCGGGTCGTACGAAAGGATGGCGGCGGTGAGTCGCATGGCGTCGCCTGCGTGATTGATTCCTACGATTTTGTTCGCCAGCGCTAGTCGCGAGGTGGAAAGGCAATGCTCAAACTGATTCTGGCTGATAACCAGGCAATTTTCCGCGCGGGAATCGCCAAAGTGCTCGCGGTCGAAGACGAGATGCGTATTGTTGCCCAAGCCCAGACTTCCGAGCAGATGATGATGGCGCTCGACAAGTTTCGCGCCGCCGTGCTGATCGTGGCCGGCGGGTTTCATTCCGACTTCAACGGTGTGCTGCAGGCGTCTAACAAGGTGCGCACCCGCGTGGTTGTGCTCGCCGATACCGGCGAGAGCGCGCAAAAGTACATGGGCGCGGGGGCGCATGGGGTCGTGTATCGCAACGTGACCAGTTCAGCTCTGGTCGATTGTGTCCGCAAAGTTGCCCGCGGCGAGACCTGGATCCAGGACATTGCCGTGCCCAGCGAGCTTACCGAAAATGACATGGTAGGGCTGCGGGTGCGCGACCGGCTCACCGCCAAGGAGTTGCGCATTGTGGCGCTGATCGTTCAGGGCTACAAGAACAAAGAGATTGCTTCCCAGCTCGGAACCACCGAGCAGGTGATCAAGAATTACCTGCGCAACGTATACGACAAAATCGGTGTTTCCGATCGCCTGGAGCTGGCGCTGTTCACCATCCATCACCGCATTCTGAACGAGGCGGCCGCAGCGACGGCCGCAGCCCACCAGCAGGCACAGCCCGGGCCAGGAGCTGGCGTTGCGTCGTAAGTTCTAGGGCGAGCCCGTCCAAGCGGCTGGGGTTCCGCCTGCAGACCCCTGCTTGCCAGGCCTTCCCCCCTGTCAGCCGCTGCGCCCATTGCGCCGAGTCTAGCCCTCCTCCAGCCTGCTTTCGCGCCGCCATCTGGTGTGGCTT
>JAFAWX010000127.1 GCA_019241535.1 Acidobacteriota bacterium
CGACACAACTTCCTACAAGCTGGATAATTCGCGCCAGGTGCAGGAGTTTGAAGGGCAGCGAGTGCGCGTCGTTGGAAGCCTGGATCGCGAAATCAATCTCATTCACGTCGACAAGGTCGAGCCACTCTCATAGCAACCTGAAAGCCCGTTCCTGATCGCTCGGATGGCTCGCGCGGCGTTTGTTTTTTCCTCCGCACCGGCGTATATTACGTACTGGAACTGTTGTGTAGTACGAGATTTGGCGAAACACACCAGTGGGCGCAAGCCCACTTTTTACTTGGCGGCTATTTTTCAGGCGTGAGAAAGTGCGCAAGTTATTGTTATGACACTGGATCTCGACCATGTGCGGGCTATAGCGGAGCGGGTTGCGGCTTCTCTGGGCCTCGAGGTTGTCGAAATCGAAATGCGGGGCGGCGGGAAGGCGCGCACATTGCGGATCTTTATTGATAGGCCGGAGGGCGTGACCCACGAGGATTGCGCCAGTTTAAGTCGCGAGGTAGGCACTCTCCTTGACGTTGAGGAGGCGGTTCCTGGCGGTTCCTACATGCTCGAGGTCTCTTCCCCGGGGTTAGACCGCAAGCTGTTCCGACCAGTGGACTTCGAGCGCTTTCAGGGAAGCCGGGTGAAAGTCACGACCCGGGACCCGGTGAACGGAAACCGTCATTTTGAGGGGCGTCTCGAGCAATTCCATGCCGGACGGCTGACGCTCGATCTCGGGCTGGCTCGAAGGAAATTCCGTCCGCAGACGGGCACGCCCGAGAGGCTGGAAATCGAATTGGCAAACGTCGAAAAGGCCAACCTGGTACCTGAAATTTGAAGAGAGTCATAACTGGAACCTGATTATGGCAAGCGAGCTTTATAACACGATCGACGCCCTCAGCCGCGAAAAAGGAATTGATCCGCAAGTGGTGGTCAGCGCCGTTGAAGACGCCATTGTCGTGGCTACGCGGAAGTACTACAAAACTCAGGAAAACCTGCGGGCGGAGCTCGACAAGGACACGGGCAAGATCCGGGCGTTTGCGGTGAAGACGATCGTAGAGCTGCCGGAGCAGGTCGAGGATCCGACCATGCAGGTCACGTTAGAAGACGCCCGCAAGTCGGATCCGGATGCCCAGGTGGGAGGCGAATTGCAGATTCCGAAGCCCACGGAGGGCATTCTTGGCCGCATTGCCGCCCAGCTTGCGAAGCAGGTCATTTTTCAGAAGGTTCGCGAGGCCGAGCGCGACACGGTCTACAACGAATACATCCATCGCGTGGGTGAAATAGTGAACGCCACGATCAAGCGCATTGAAGGTCCGGATGTGATTTTCGACATCGGGAAAGCCGAGGCCAGGGCTCCGCGCAAGGAGCAGTCGCGTCTAGAGTCTTTTGCCATCGGTGAACGGGTGCGGGTGGTGATCGCGCGCGTGGAGAAGGCGTCCAAGGGTCCGGCAGTGGTGGTCTCGCGGGCGGCGCCCGATTTGGTGCAGCATCTTTTCCAGACCGAGGTCCCCGAGATCTATGACGGCACGGTCGTCATCCGCGCGATTGCGCGCGAAGCCGGTGAGCGCACCAAGATCGCCGTCATGTCGAAAGATAAAGAGGTGGATGCCGTCGGTGCCTGCGTAGGCATGAAAGGCATGCGAGTGCAATCGATCATTCGCGAGCTGCGGGGCGAGAAGATTGACATAATCGAGTACCACGAGGATCCGGTCGTATTCGCCGAGAAAGCCTTGCAGCCTGCCAAGGTAAGCCGCGTGACCGTGCTCGACGCCGCCGAGAAGCACCTGGAAGTCGTCGTCGACGACAGCCAGCTTTCGCTGGCCATCGGCAAGAAGGGGCAGAACGTCCGCCTGGCGGCGAAGCTCCTGGGCTGGAAGATCGACATCAAGAGCGAGGAAGAGAAGCGTCAGGAAGTTGAGCAGCAGATGTCTCAGCTGACGAGCGCGAGCGCCACTCCGCTTGAAAGCGTCGAAGGCCTCGGCGAAGGCCTGATCGAGAAGCTGAAGGGAGCAGGGGTTACCACGGTCGAAGCGCTTGCCGACATGACCCCCGAACAACTCGAGGCCATCGAGGGAATCGGGCCCAAGACGGTGGAAAAAATCAGCGTGGCGGTCAATAATTATTTCGCCACGCTCGAAGGCGGCGAGGCCGTGGCCATGCCTGATGGCGAAGGCGATGAGTTTGCGGCGGCGGTGGACGAGGGGCAGCCAGAAGCTTCGGCCGTAGAAGAGGCGCCCGCTGAAGAGGCCACCGGGGCCGAAGCGGATTCCTCGGAGCAGACGGCGGAAATTCAGCCCGCAGTGGAAGAGTCGGAAACCGCGAAGCCCGCGAAGCAAGACGAATAGGCTTCCCCGAGCTTCGTGCCGGCCGGTTCGGAGAAAAAAATTGCGGCCGCAGGATAGAGAACGAAGAATGACGCGAGGTTCGAATGCCAACTTAGCGGTGTTGCGGAGGAACAAAGACGCGGATGAGCAAGATTCGAATCAACGATTTAGCCAGAGAGCTCGAAGTTAAAAGCAAAGCCATTCTCGATGTGTTGCCGGAAGTGGGTGTCACGGAAAAGAAGACCCATTCGAGCTCTCTCGAAGAACATGAAGCGGAGAAGGTGCGCAGCCATTTCCGTGGCTCTAGCGAGGCGGCCAGTTCGACCAAACCGGCGCGTGCGGCGCACCCGGCGGCTGACGAGATAAAGACCAAGATTGACCTCTCGCACATTTCAAAGCCAGGAGATGTGCTGAAAGCGATCATCAGCAAGCAGCAAGCCGCTGCTCCGCAACCACCAACTCCGCCAGCTCGTCCCGCGCCTCCGCCGCCGCCCCCGCAGGAAACCCGGCCGCCTCTGACCGTGCCTGTGACAAAGCCGCCGATTCCTGCTCCGATAGCTCCCCCAATTGTTCAGGCTCCGCGCGTCGTGGCACCACCCCCGCCGCGGCCTCCTGCTCCTACTATCGCCGTGCCTCCTGCGCCTCCGGCAGTTCCGTCGCCGCCGGTTTCGGCCAGTCAGGTTTCTCCCCCGGTCGTAGCGCAACCTCCCAGTCCGCCTCCGCTTCCGCCACGCCCCCCGGCGCAGGTTTCGCCCGTGCGACCGGCCGCTCCACCGCCGCGGATTATAGTTCCGCAGACTGGGCCGCGACCGGTCTATAAGGCACCTCCGGCCGCCAGTATCAAACCGGGAGTGCAACCGCTCGCCAGCCGTCCGGCGCCAGGTCGGCCGGTTCCTGGTCAGCCGATCTTTCAGCGCCCGCGGCCGGCTGCTCCCGCCATGCGGCCGCCGCTTCGCCCGGGCGAGCGTCGTCCCATGCATCCCACGCGCCAGGGGATGACCGGTCCACGACCGATCGGTGTCGGCCCTGGACTGCCTCCTCCTGGCCCGGCGCGTCCCGGCGGACGTCCTGGCGCTCCTGCCCGGCGCCCGGGGCAACGATATGTGCCACGGGGAGTTAAGGAAGGCCCGATGAAGGGCTTTGTGCCCCCGCCGCGGCTGGCGGTTTCAAGCGAGCCGCTGCCGATCACCCGCAGCATCACCATCCCGGAAGGCGTCAGCGTCAAAGACCTGGCGGAGAAGCTCGGTATCAGGGCGAAGGACCTGATCGCACGCCTGCTCGCGCGCGGAGTTTTTGCCACCATCAACCAGACTCTCGACGCTGAGCTGGCCAGCGACATGGCGCGTTTCTTCGGAGCGGAAACCAATGTGATCAGCTTCGAAGAGCAAACGGCCAAAGAAATCGCCGAGTCGGCCGCCAAGGAAGAGGGCGTCACCGCCGAAGGGCAGCCGCGTCCACCGGTGGTTACCATCATGGGGCACGTAGACCACGGCAAAACAACCCTGCTCGATTCCATTCGCTCGACCAATGTGGCCGAAGGCGAAGCGGGGGGAATCACCCAGCACATCGGCGCTTATAAGGTGACCATTCAGGACACCGACTCTCCCGCCTACGGACGGCAGATCGTTTTTCTCGACACTCCCGGCCACGAGGCCTTCACCCGCATGCGCTCGCGCGGCGCGAAGGCAACCGACATCGTCGTACTGGTGGTGGCCGCCGAAGACGGGGTGATGCCGCAGACGCTTGAGGCCATCGACCACGCGCACGCCGCCGAAGTACCGATCATTGTGGCTGTCAATAAGATCGACAAGCCAGGCGCGATGCCTGAGCGGGTGAAAAAGCAACTCGCCGACCGTGGCCTGGTCCCGGAGGAATGGGGCGGTAAAACAGTTTTCGTCGACGTTTCCGCCAAGCAGAAAACCAATCTGAACCTGCTGCTCGAAATGATCTGCCTGGTGGCCGATCTGCAAGAGCTCAGAGCCACTGCCGAGCGACCGGCGACGGGTGTCGTGCTTGAGGCGAAGCTCGACCGCGGCCGCGGTCCGGTGGCCACGGTGCTGGTGCAGAACGGAACTTTGCGCACGGGCGACAACTTCGTCGTCGGCAACGTTTATGGCAAGGTGCGCGCCATGTTTGACGATCGCGGCACTCAGCTGCAGGAAGCGCCTCCATCGACGCCGGTTGAGATTCTCGGCATTGAAGGCCTGCCCCAGGCCGGTGATCAGTTCCTGGTGGTGGCCGATCGCGACAAAGCGCGCGGCATCTCCGATTATCGCGAACAGAAAGCACGCGAAGCGGTGCTGGCGAAAAGCTCGCGAGTTTCCCTCGAGGGCTTGGCCGAGCAGATGATGACCTCGGGCACAAAAGATCTCAACATCATTCTGAAAGGCGATGTGCAGGGTTCAGTCGAGGTTCTGAGCGACCTGCTTTCGAAGATGTCGAACGAAAAAGTCCGGCTGAAGATCCTGCGTGCCGGGGTGGGAGCGATCACCGAGAGCGATGTCCTGTTGGCGTCGGCCTCAAATGCCATCATCATCGGCTTCAACGTGCGCCCGGAGCGCAAGGCACAGGAGCTGGCCGAACAGGAAGAGGTGGACATCCGCCTGCACTCGATCATCTATGAACTGCAGGATGAGATGAAGCGCGCCATGAGCGGCTTGCTCGAACCCACCATCAAGGAGACCTATCAGGGCCGCGCTCAGGTGCTCGAGACCTTCCGCATTCCGAAGGTCGGGACGGTTGCCGGCTGCCGTGTTGCGGACGGCCTCATCAAGCGCGATGCCGAAGTTCGCCTGCTGCGCGATAACGTGGTGGTGTTCAAAGGCAGAGTGGGATCGCTGCGGCGCTTCAAGGACGACGTCAGCCAGGTCTCAAACGGCATGGAGTGCGGCATCTCCATTTCCAATTACGGCGACGTAAAGGTAGGCGATGTGATTGAAGCCTTCGTGACCGAGCGTGTCGCGGCGGAGGTTATAGCATAGCCGCCACCCAGCCGCGGCGACTGAGACAGGGACATAGCTGAAAGCTGACGGCTTGCGGCCCCGGAATGATTGCCCATCTCACGGTTGAGCTACGTATCGAGCATGCTCAATCCCTCAAAGATAAGCGGCAAGTGGTGCGCAGCTTGAAGGACCGACTGCGCGCCCACTTCAATGTGGCCACGGCGGAGATGGACTCGTCCAATCTATGGAACCGGGCAACGATCGGCATCGTGAGCGTCTCGGATTCGCGCGACTATCTCGAGGGCCTGATGAAAACCGTGGAGCGCGCCGCTATGCGCATCGCCAATAATGCCGGAGCCGAGGTCGTCGACTCTTTCCTCGAATTCCTTTAAGCGCGAGCCGCGGGAAGGCAGCAACCGGCGATTGGAGATGACCCGTCCCATCGCACGCGAATCCGCAGGTCCTTTGACTTGCGTTTCTGGTATCCTCATTCGTTTTTGTGTCGAGGTGAACGGTGGAGAGGCGCGGGCAGAAATACCATCGCGAGCGCCTGGGAGAAGCCCTGCGAGAGGAGATTGAAACCATCGTCGAGGGCGAACTGGCCGATCCACGCGTCGGGCTGGCAACCGTGACCGCAGTGGAACTGGCCGAAGACACGCGCACGGCGCGAGTGTTTGTTGCCGTCGAAGGCAGGGACGAGGAGGCGCAGCGCAGTCTCGAAGGGCTTACGGCCGCGGCCGGGTTCATCCGCCGCCAGATCGCCGAACGTCTGCAACTGCGCCGGGCCCCGGAGCTGTTTTTTGAACTCGATCGCTCCGAGAAGTACCAGGCGCGGATCGACGAGTTGCTGAAGCGTACCAGGAGACGTTAGCCGCTGCATGTTGAAGGAAATTCTCAAGCAGATTGCAAACCGCGGGTACTTCGTGCTCACCTCGCATGTCCGCCCCGATGGAGACGCGGTTGGCTCGGCACTCGCGTGCTCGGAAATTCTTCGGCGCATGGGCAAGAAGGCCGAGGTCGTGCTCCGGGACGGCGTGCCGCGCGTCTATCAGAGGCTGCCTTTTGCCGGCCGAGTCATGCAGGCCGAAGCCATCAACGCCCAGTACGATGCCGCCATTCTGCTCGAATGCGACAGCATTCAGCGCACCCGGCTGCGCGGGCTCGAAGGACGATTTCTTATCAACATTGATCATCATCGGACGGCCCGCCCGTTCGCCGACTTAAACTGGATTGACCCGAGGGCGGCTGCCACCGGGGAGATGATTTACTGTCTGGCACGCGCAGCCGAGGTGAAGATTTCTCCTGAGATCGCAACCTGCCTGTATACGGCGGTTCTCACTGATACCGGGGCGTTCATGTTTGAAAGCACCAGCGAGCATACCTTCGAGCTGGCGCGCGAGCTGGTGTTGGCGGGAGCCAATCCCGCCCGCTGCGCGCGCCAGGTCTACTTTGGACATTCGACGGCCAAGCTCCGCCTGCTGGGAGCGGCATTATCCGCGCTTGAGCGCGATGGCTCGCTGGCCTGGATGCCGATCACGCAGGCGCAAATGGAACGCGCCGGCGCGAAAGAAGAAGATTGCGAGGGGCTGGTGAATTATGCCCTCTCGATTGGCGATGTGGAAGTCGCAGTCTTTTTCCGCGAACTTCCTGACGGAAGGTTTCGCGTGAGTTTACGTAGCAAAGGCGGGCTGGACGTTTCAGAAATCGCCGCCGAATTTGGGGGCGGAGGACACCGGTGCGCCAGTGGATGCGCCGTGGACGGACCGCTCGAGGCTGCGACTGCGCGCGTTCTCGGCAGAGTGCGCTGCCGGGTCACACCCAGCCCATGAAGCGCGGTTTCAACCGCTTTATGCCGGTGAGGTATGTCGCGCGACTTCGCCGTGAAGAGTTCGGTGAAAGAGAAGCTGCGAATTTTCGACTGGATCCTGCTGGCAGTCTTCTGCGGCTTCTTTTTTTATTGGCGGCTTGCTTCTTTCGGACTGATTGGCGCGGACGAGCCCCGGTACGCGCAGGTGGCGCGCGAAATGTTGGCTGCTCACGACTGGATTACTCCGACCCTGGGTGGAAGCCCATGGCTCGAGAAACCACCTCTTTATTACTGGCAAGCAATGGTTTTCTATCGCCTATTAGGCGTGAGCGAACGGAGTGCGCGCCTGCCCGCCGTGCTTGACGCGACCTTCGTGGTCATCGGCCTGTACTGGTTTCTGCGCGGCTTTCGGCCAGTCTTCGCGCTTGCCGGTTCGCTGATGCTGTCGTCTTCGGCGGGCATGGTGGGCTATGCCCGCGCCGCGTCGATGGACATGTCGCTTGCGAGCGCCTTCACCCTGGCCATGCTTGGCTGGTACAGGTGGTTCGAGACGGGGAGGGGCCGCTATCTGATTGCGTGCTACCTGTTTCTCGCCCTGGGGATGCTTGCCAAGGGTCCGGTGGCACCCTTGCTGGGCGTGGCCGTAATCTTGATTTTCGCCGCCGCCGAACGCAACCTGACAATCGCCCGCCGGAGCCTCTCGCTCCCAGGCATTCTGACGTTCTGCGCCGTCGGTCTGCCGTGGTATGTTCTGGTCGAGGTTCGCAATCCGCAGTTTTTCCGGGTCTTTATACTCGAGCACAATCTCGCGCGTTTTGGCAGCAACATGTTCCATCATCCGGAGCCATTCTGGTATTACATGCCGGTCATGTTCCTGGCCTGGGTACCGTTTTCCGTTTTTGCGGCTGCGGCTTTGATTTGGGCGCTGCGCCGGTTGCGGCATCGCAGCCTCGACCCGCTCAGCTGTCTGCTCGTGATCTGGATGCTTGTGATCCTTTGCTTCTTTTCTATATCGAAATCGAAGTTGCCGGGATACATTCTGCCCGCCGTGCCCGCGGCATTGCTGCTTTTGGGAAATTATGCCGAAGAGAAAGCCCGGGAGCGGATCGGCCCAGTTCTGGTTGCTCTGCACGCCACTCTGACCGCCTCGCTCGTGTATGCGGCCCTAGCGCTGCCCTACCTCATTCTCAATCACCGGCTCCCGCGCGGCGCTGCCGGCGTGCTTCCCTCGCTCACCGCGGCACTATTCATTGGGGTGACGACTGCGGTTCTCATGCTGCGAACGGGCTGGCCTGGTTTGCGGGTGGCAACGGTTGTGCCTGCCATTCTGACGCTTTCGATCGCCCTGCGGCTCGGCGCCCCGGCCCTGGATGAGACGCTTTCCGCGCGCCCCGTCGCCGACCGGCTGGCTGGACTGTCTGGCCGTCAGTTGCCGGTTGCCGTCCTGCTCGTCCCCCGTGAGCTCGAATTCGGGCTTGAGTTCTATCGCAACCACATCGTAGACCGCTATGAACTTGGCCAGATGCCGGCCGGGGAGCATCTGGTGGTTGCCCTACAAGGATCAAAGCAAGCTGTTTTGAGAGACGTAGCTGGAAGACGCGTCGTCTATCTGGGAGATTTTCCCCGTCAGAGGCTTGAATTTTTCTACGTCTCCGCCCCGTCGCATTAGGTAGCGTTTCTTGTTCCCCGGGGTTTGATTGCCTTCATGGGCTGCTACTACACTCAGTGGAGTCCCTCGAGCGCCCGCCTCGTGCGGGATGTCGGGGCGCAATTCAGGGGTCCTTGGCCCTTGGACGCGGGGGAGGCCCGATTGGCGTCCGCTATCCGGCGCATCTGGTCAGGAGCCGAAGTGGAGATTCTCGATCTGAGGCATTTCACGTCTGCCGACCTGCGTCCTCTGCTCGACGACGAGATCAAGGTGTGGGCCGATCTTCTGTGCTGGGACTACAGCGGCTCCGCGGAGATGATTCTGCGCTACATGGATGCAAAATTTCTGCCCGGCTACGCTGCCGTCTCCCGCGGCAAGGTC
>JAFAWX010000240.1 GCA_019241535.1 Acidobacteriota bacterium
AAGCCATGAAAGAGATCGCCGCAGAAGTGGAGGAAGATGCAGATTTGGTCCGCGGCGCGCCGCACTCTACTCGCGTTGCGCGCCTGGATGAAACCGCTGCGGCAAGAAAGCCGATACTTCGATGGAAGCCGCCGTCGAGCTAGGCGCTTTTCTTGGAGGTGACAGCATAGAATGCTGCCGCCTGCTGCTCCACGTTCTTGCCCCCGCAGTGCGGGCAGCGCGACTGCTCGCCGTCGTGCTCCCGTAGCGTAAGCACCCGCTCGAAAGCTTTGCGGCAATCCTTGCAGAAGTAATCGTACACGGGCATTGGGAACACCTCCCGATAGATTCGGACACATTTTAACGCCGTCCAGAAAAGCAGAGAGCTGTGATTTTCTTCCCCGGGCGGCAGCAGCATGGCCATCGGGTTCAACAACCAGCCGGCGCTAGCGTTTCTCGCTGAACTTCACCGCAGCCTGCGTGTTTTCCCAACTCATCTGCATGTTACATGCGCCGCCACTCTGGTCAAAGCGGATGGTAAAGTTCTCTACCGGGCTCGGAGCGGACGAAGCCTGCATTGGCACTCGGGCCTGCTCCTCGGATTCGTATTTGTAAGGGATGCCCCACTCGCCGGTATGCTTGTTGATGATCAACGTCCACTTGTCCTGAGCCGGGATAGTGAAGATGGTATAGCTTCCGGCAGGAACATCCTTGCCCTCGGCAGTGAGATTGGTGTTCGTTACAAACGTGGTCGCCTCGTTCGCACCCGTGCGCCACACCTCGCCATAGGGGACGAGATCGCCAAAGATTTTGCGGTTTTTCATGCGCGGGCTCGAGTAATCCACCGTGATTGTCTTCCCATCGGGGAATTTACACTGCGCCTGCGCCGACGGACTGGGCCGTTTGCTCTTGTCCTGTTGGGCGGACGAAATAATACAGACGGTAAGGCTCACAAGTATTATCCAAGCAATCCTTTTCAGCATGAGTTCTCCTTCTTCCTTCGATTTTTTTATAACTGAGTGCCCACACCGATAGACTAGCGCTGCCGCGCGAAAGTTTCCAACCGGCCGGAGTCCTCATCGGCCAGGCCGCTCCGGCTTCGCTCGATTGCTAGGTTGTGTTGCAGACCAGAGAGTTGATCCGGCAAATCAGTAGCCGGCATGGTGCATCCCGGCCACCACTGCAGAAGCCAGCAAGCAGTAGATTCCAAACCAATACCAGCGCCCGGCCTCGAGCCAGCGGCTTAGCCACTTGAGCGCCACTAGGCCGGCAATAAAGGCGCAGAGGGCTCCGAAAAGGCTGATCCCGACCGCCCAAGCCAGATCCGAAACCGGGCTGGCGTGCTCTGCCTTGACCAGTCGCAGCGCCTCGCGCACAACCACAGGAGGAGTAAGAATCACGGCCAGGGCGAAGCTGAACTCCTCCGCGTGCACCTTCTCGATGCCCGTGAGCATCGCCGTCGAGATCGTTGCTCCCGACCGCGAAAAACCGCGAAACGGCAGGCACACTCCCTGAACGGCACCAATCAGTCCGGCGCGTTTGACGTCCAGCCCCCCGGCCTCGTCGGCTTTCGATGGCGGTCTCCTGACCACGCCGGCAATGATAATCAGCACGCCCACGAGAGCTAAAGCCGGCGCGATCAGTTCGAGGTGACTGAATAACTGTTCGACCTCGGCATGGGGCGTATCTCGGAACCAGACCTTCTCGATTATCTTGATGAGCACTTCTCCAACCGCGCCCGTAATCACCGTTGCGACGACGAGAAAAAGGAGAAACTTGCGGAAGCCTCCATGCTCCCGAGTAAGAGTGGCTTTCCAGCGCTTCCAGAAGTACACGATCACAGCCAACATCGTGCCTGTATGCAGCATGACGAGCAGGAGAGTCATTTCCGGGGAGGACGGGTTCAGGTGCATGAGCTTTTCCGCCACTACCACGTGAGCGGAACTCGAAACCGGAAGCAACTCCGCCAGACCTTGCACCAGCCCAAGGACAACCACGCGCAAAAGAGACATGAAGCAATCCTAAACGGGGCAGTCAGCAAGGCCAAGTAATGGGACCGGTTCAGGACAGCAGGCGCGTTGCTCCGGTTACGCGATGAGCCCGAGAAATTTTTCAGGACGGCCGTCGAAGCCGGGGAAGACCCGCATGAGATCTTTGTTTCCGAGCTGCCGATACACGGCTTCTCCCACGACCGTGCGGAAGTCGGTCGTCAGTGCGAGGTCGCGGCCTTCATAGAGCTGTGAGGCGTCGAGTCCCGGCCAGCGGCCGTAGACCTTACCCCCGCGCACCGGACCTCCGAGAACAAACATGGCATTGGCGTGCCCGTGGTCGGTCCCGCGATTCCCGTTTTCTTTCGCCGTGCGTCCAAATTCTGACATGGTGATCACCACGGTATCTTCGGCCAGGTTCCCGAGATCGATCCAAAGCGCAGCCAAGGACTGCGAGAATTCCCGCAACACATTCGCAATCTGGCCCTCCGTCCCGCCTTCGTTAACATGGTGATCCCATCCTCCGATGTCGGCAAATGCTACTTCGACGCCGACGTTTGCTTTGATGAGTTGGGCGAGCTGTTTCAGGCTCTCGCCAAAACGGCCGCGAGGATAGTTGGCTGCGGGTGCGGGTGAATATTGTTCCGGATTTGCTGCCTTCAGTATCTTGACGGCATCGAACGTCTCCCGGGCACTGCCTTGCAGAATGGCATCGACCGAGCCGGCGTACATGGCCTCAAAGCTGTTTTCAAGCGGAGTCGCTTGTGGACTACGGCCGCCCACGCCGAAGTCGTTAAGATTACTGATGGCAAGCGCCCGCTGCGGCCCGGAAAGGATTCTGGGCAGGGTTGCGCCCATGGCAACCGCGCGAAACGCCGAATTGGATGCGGGCAGCGAATGTATAGTACGGTTCAGCCACCCATCCTCGGTAGCTTTCAACCCGGGCGTCCCTGATTCCATGAAATCCTGGGCATCGAAATGCGACCGCGTGGGATCGGGCGATCCGGCCGCGTGAACAATTGCGAGATGCTTGTCTTTCCACATCGGGTACAAGGGCGAGAGCGCCGGATGCAGGCCAAAGAACCCGTCGAGGTCGAGCACCGCATTCCGTGGGATATGAATCGATGGACGCATGGCGTAATACGCCGCCTCCCCGTGCGGAACCACGATGTTGAGACCATCAGCCGCGCCTCGCTGGAAGATCACGACCAGACGGCGGCCGCGCACGCCCCCCTCAGTCGCGCCGAAGGCCGCGCGCCGGAGGAACGCCGGAACCACTGACGTACCGATGATGGTGAGGGCGTGGTTGCGCAGAAAAACGCGGCGGGTAATCATAGCTGGCTCCTAAGGTACGTTCTTGCGGGTTGAAACTCTGCACCTGTTTTGAATTGGCGCCCGATAGTGATAAGGCTCATTCGACCCATAGTCTCAGGACTATCTCCGCTGAAATTCCGGCGACCCCAGAAGCAATCCTTCTATGAGGGCGATGTCGGGGGGACCCACCGGGTCATCCAGACGGCGATGGCTAATAGCGGGATCATCCAATCGCGCCGAAATCGTTTCGTGAGTTTGCGCTGAAACGTCTCCCGAGAGCAGATTGTTCTCAAGCGAGCGCAACGCCTCCATCGCCTTCCGCCCTTGATCGCCCGGCGAAGGAGGAAGAGGCGCCGTCTCGACCCCTCGTATCCTGCCTGCTGCCAGTCTTATCGCAAAGTTCATGCGGCCGAGAAGCGCCGAAGAGCTTACCCAAACCGCAGCCTTCATGGAGTACCCGGTTGGGGGCTGGGCCCCATAGAGCGGCATGCCCATAGTTTGCAGATTGCGGACGATGACTACGGCGTCGGATACCTCTGCTTGGGTCGCGCGCAAGGCGGACACTACGAACTCGAGTGGCGTTTTGACCTTGGCGTGATAAGCCTCGGGCGACCAGAATTCCGGAGACGCGAGCATGGTCTTAAGCACCTCGCCAATGTCACCATCCTTTTTAAGGAACGTATTCGCCATTCGCTCAACCAACGCGGGCGGAGGTGTATCGGAGACAAAGCGCATGGCAAGCTTGCCGGCGATGAATCTGGCGGTTGAAGGATGGTGGGCCAGGAGGTGAAGCACCTGGTAGCCCTCTTTCTGTCCCCCGTCCTTTATCCTGTGCCCCAGCACAATCTTCTCCCCCGGTTCGTGCATGCGCTCTTCAAAGCTGAATCCTCCACCTTCCCGTGGTTGCTTCAAAGTCCAACCGCTGAAGACCTTGGCCACCTCGGTCACATCTTTTTGCGTATAGCCGCCGTTCACCCCGAGGGTATGAAGTTCCATAAGTTCCCGGCCGTAATTTTCGTTGAGCCCGCTACGGCGCCGGCTTTCTAAGCCAGCGGGCAGCTCTCCCGGGTAATGCCGTCTTCCTCTCGGGTTGCGCCGTATGCCGGTAGCGAAGTCGGAGTTGGGCCCCACGCTGAGCCAATTATCGAGGTAAAACAGCATTGCCGGGCTGGCGGCTGTTCGATCCAACAGGTCTTCGAATTTCCCGAGCGCATGAGGCCGAATTACATCCCGTTCGTAACTGCTGATTTCATAGCGGTCGGCGCCCTTGCCAATAAAGACATTGAAGTGATTCAGCCAAAAATCTGTCATGACTTCCTCGAGCTGGCGCTCGCTGTAGGTGGCGCGCAGGATCTTGGCTGCCATTAACTCGTCGTTGACCACCTGTTGCGGGCTATTCATGGCGGTTACGGTTTCCCGCTGCTCGGGCGTCATGCCCTCGACGAACTGATCACGCTCAGGTCCCCGCAAGCTGGCGAGAAATTTCACCTGCTCTTCAGGCGTCATCTTCAATAACTGCGCGACACGTGCATCCGGCGCGAGCGCGAGCAGCCGGGACTGGTCGAGTGCGCCCGGATCGGCCACCGGCGGGGTCATATCGTTTTGATCAAGAGCACCCACCTTTTTGTCCTGCTTTTCACGGTAACGCACCAGCTGTGCCTGGTAGATGGCGCGTTTCTCGGGATCGCGCGGCAGTCCTTGTTTTGCCTCGGCAACCTGCCGTATCACGGCCTGGGGAGGAAAGTTTTCAACCAGCTCCCGCGGGCTCATGCGCAAAGTTCGAAGCGGCGCCAGCCTGACTTCAAGCGTCCGATCGTCGATCGACTCCGGATGGAGCTGCTTCGCCACCCACTGCTCCAGACCCATCGAGAGCACGCGCTCCTTATCTCCCGGGCGAGGTCCGAAAGTCATACGATTCAGAAGGTGAATGGCGCGTGCTGCGTCGTTTTCCGAAGCGGCCCGTTTGTGAGCGATTGCAGCCGGAAGGCCAAAAAGCAAAGCCAGCGACAAAAAGGCGAAAGGGCGACGAAGCTGGACCATCGCGAAGCTCCTCCGTAGTAGTTAACACAAAACCTCAGGAAAGTTGCTGGATAGCCTGCAACCGATGGTACCTGGACGCATCCATGATTAGCTTGATGGCCGCCGGGAGCCCCGGTCGAGCCCTGAGAAGGGACTGCCATAGCTCTTGATTCCGCCGGGATGGCGCGCAACCGTGAGTACTTTACCCACAAGCTGCAGGCCGAAAAACAAAGCAACCACGTACTGCACACAGTCGAAGGAAGCGCCGCCTACGATTTTCTACTGGTGGATACACGAGGTCGCGAGGCTTTTGCTCAGGGACACATACCGGGAGCCTCGTGCATTGGGGCAGCGGAATCAGAGGAAAACATGGGCCCAGCTGCCGCGCGATTCGGAGATTGTGGCCTACTGTTGGAGTCACGATTGACAGCTGTCGCAAAAAAATGGCTCTGCGGTTCGCGGCTTTTGGCCAAAGAATTGAACGTCGGCTGGAAGGAGTGGACTTACAACCGCCATCCCACGCATCAGGGGAAAGCCGACATCAGCGGGATCCGCTGCAGCTGCAGCAAGTAAGCTCGTTTTCAGGGGGGAAAGGTACGGCCGCCAGAAACCCTGTGCTGCAGCAGCGCGGCAAGGTGATCGATGTCGTTCGGCGCCAGATAGCCCGCGGAATGATCTTCGAGCAGGGGGACGCGGTTGCCACCGACCGAGTCCCGTCGAATCTGTACGAGTAAAGCCTGCACGGCGTTTGCGTCGTACTTTTGCGGCGTCACGCGTACGATCTCGTTCAAAGTTGCCCCCAGTGACATGGGCTCACGATAAGGTCTGGGGCTAGTCATGGCATCGAAGCTGTCGGCTAGGCCGACGATCCTTACTTCTATGGGGACATCTTCATTGATGAGCCCGTCCGGGTAACCGGATCCATCGGCTCGCTCGTGATGCCAGCGCACGATTTCCGGGATCCGTGGCCAGGGAAACTGCACGCCGGTGACGATTTGATGGCCCACGGTCGTGTGGTCGGCCATCTCCCGGAATTCTTCCGGATCGAGGCTGGAGGGTTTGCCAAACAAACGTTTATCCACGGCAACCTTGCCAATGTCATGCAGGTATCCGGCCGAGCGGAGCGAGGCCACTTCGCTCTCGTCCATTCCAAGAGCATCGCCAATAGCGGCTGCGTAGCGCCCGACGCGCAGGGAATGGCCGTGAATATTGACGTGCTTGACATCTATGGCAGTCGCGAATGCTTCCAGGGCACTGTCATAGAAACCGTGCAGAGAGGCCATTAACCGCAAATTCTCAGCCACGCGCCTGGCCAGGGTTTCTGTCAGAGCACGGTTCTGCACCGCCAGCGCCACATAGTGGCAGAGCAGATCGAGCGACTGCAGTGCATCTTCCTCGTACAAAGCATCGCCTTCGCGCCTTCCTAGAGCCGCCACACCCACCAGTTTCCCGGCCACCCTCAGGGGCGCCAGGCACTTGAACAGCTCCGGAGCTACGTTGCCGTTGGCGCTCAGAAAGGTGTCGGAGGAAGACTGCGCGAGCAGTACCGCCCCCGCTGTCGAAGTGAGCGCATGAACGTGACGCGGCAAGAGAGGAATGACCGCAGGCTCGGGGATGAGCGCGAAGCCCTGGGCTGCAATCGAGTTCAGCATCGAGGGCTTCTCGATGAAGACAAACAACACACCTTCACTCGCGCCGCTTGCATCGAGCAGCGCGGAAAGCATGGTGCGCGCGCTCTGGTTGAACTCGCGTTCCGCGGTCAGTTCAGGACCGAGATCGGAGAGCGTTTCTACGGTGCGCAGCAGGCGCCGGAAATTTTCTTTTTGTGTTGTCACTCCTTGATCCGAAAAGGCAAGATCCCGAGCAACAAACGACGAGCAGCTTGAGGGTACCATGGGGGAAATGATTCCAGCGACGCGAACAGGTGGTTACTTTGGTGCGCCGAGCGGAGCGTTGTTTGCTCATCGTTTCATCAGCACTGACCGTGATGTCTTTTGATGGCGGCCGATCCTCGTGCGCAACATCTTCGGCTCGCATTCACGCACGCTCACGCGAAGATCCAGCACTCGGACGACACAGTGCCGCTGGGACGCTTTTAGGAGGAAGCACCCAGCTTCTCAAACAAAAGGCAGATCGATTCAATGCCGCGGTGGAAGTTTGGAATGTGAAACTTCTCGTTGGGGGCGTGGAGATTGTCGTCAGGAAGGCCGAAGCCCATCATCAGCGAAGGAATGTTGAGCATATCCTGAAAATCACTGACGATCGGGATAGAGCCGCCGGAGCGTATGAATACCGTGTCCTTGTGAAACACTTCACCCAGAGCTTCGGTTGCGGCACTAACGTATTTGTTGTCGGTCGGCACCAGGCAGGGGAGGGCTTTGCTCCAGATCTTCACGTTGCATTCGACGCCCCGAGGCGCGAGTTTCTGCACATAAGAGGTGTAGCGTTCGGCTATGTCGTCAGGATCCTGGTCAGGCACCAGGCGCATGGAAATTTTCGCCCGGGCGCGGGCGGGGATCACCGTCTTGGCTCCTTTTGCCGTGAAGCCTCCGGGCATGCCGTGCACGTCGAGTGTCGGACGCGCCCAGGTGCGGTAGAGAACGGAAAAGCCCGGCTCGCCCCAAAGTGCGTTGGAGCCAATCTCGGCTTTGCGGTAATCCTCCTCGTCAAAGGGCAGGCGGCTCCAGGCCTCCAACTCTTCGGCGCCGGGGGGCTTTACGCCGTGGTAGAAGTCCGGAATGAGGATGAATCCTTTCTCATCCTTTAATCGGCTGATGATCTGGATCAGGGCAAAAAAAGGATTGGGTGCCGCGCCACCGTACATCCCGGAGTGGAGGTCGGTCTTTGGCCCAATGGCTTCGATCTCGGTGTAGACGAGACCACGCAACCCCACGCACAAAGTGGGGAGATCGGGAGCAAATAACTCCGTGTCGCAGACCAAAGCAAAATCCGCCTTGAGCTTTGTTTTCTCCTTACGCACAAAGGCCGCAATCGACTCTCCCCCGACTTCTTCTTCGCCTTCGAGAAGGAATTTCACATTGATCGGAAGTTTCCCGTTGTGTGCGCGCATCAAGGCTTCGACCGCTTTGACCTCCATCCAGAGCTGGCCTTTATCGTCCGCCGCCCCCCGGGCATAGAGATTGTCATCGCGTTCCGCCGGCTCAAAGGGTGGCGAAATCCACTCGCCGAGAGGATCCGGTGGCTGAACGTCGTAATGGGCATAACAAATACCCGTAGGAGCTCCAGGAGCGTGCAGCCAGTCGGCATAGATCAAAGGATGCCCCGGGGTGGAAATTACCGAGACGTTTTCCATGCCAATGCGGCCCAATTCCGCGGCCACGTAGTTGGCAGCTTTCTCCACGTCGCGCTTATGCTCGGCAAGAGTGCTGATGCTTGGAATGCGCAGCAACCCCTTCAGTTCTTCGAGAAAGCGCCGCTGGTTCTGGCGTGCGTAAGCGACAGCGGAGGAAGACATCACGAGTCCTTTCTGAGCGACGGAGGAGAAACGTCTCAGTATAGCCGAACGGTCACGCGAGCTCAGCGATACGGCAGCTTTCGAAGGTGCCTCGACCGCATCGACGGGAAAATCGGTTTTAATGGCAGAGGCGAGGCTGCCTGTGGTTTAACCAGTCGCCTGAAAAAATCGCAACGGCGAAAACCGGGCAAGATCTAACGACGAGGGGCGACGCAGGATCAGCTCCGTCATGAGAGCAGCGGTGATGGGCGCGAGCAGAATTCCTTCGCGAAAGTGGCCTGTGGCAACAAAATATCCGGCGGTGGCCGTCTCGCCGAGGATAGGCAAACCGTCCGGAGTACCCGGCCGTAGCCCGGCCCAGGCCTCGTGCTGCTTGGATGAGGCAACGGCAGGCACAAGTTCAACCGCGTCGTGAAGGAGCTTTTGAATGGTGTTCACATCCGTCTGCTTGTTGAAGCCGGCGTCTTCGAGAGTCGAGCCGATCAGTAGCCGGCCGTCGGTGCGCGGCACCAGATACACACTCTCAGCGCGAACCACATGTCGCAGAGCCGGTCCGCGGACCACCGCCAGCATCTGGCCTTTTACCGGGCGAACCGGAAAACTGTATGGGCGAAAAGAGCCAGCCCAAGCGCCGGCGCAGTTTACGACTACCTCGCTCAAATAGGAGGTTTTATCGGTTCGGATCCCGACCGCGCGACCTTCCGACACGAGAACCGACTGCACCTCGGTGCCCGACGATATATCTATCTGCAGATGGCGCGCCGCGTTGAGCGCTGCTCCGACCAGCGCGCGGGGGTCGACCGAGCGCTCACCCAGAAAAGCAAATGCGGTCTCGGGTCCAGCTGCCGGCTTTGCTTCCTCTAGGCCCAGGGAGGGTTCGAGTGCGTGCAGCTGCTGAGCGGAGAGTGGCTCGGCGGAAGCAGGGAAATCCGGACGCGAAGAGACGAGGATTGTTCCGTGGTCGCGCAGGTCAACATTGATTCCAGACTCATCCTGGAGCTCATGCACAAACTGGGGATAGAGACGTGCACTCTCGCCGGTGAGAGTCGTCAGCGGCGGCGCTATTTCACCTCCCGATCCTGCGAGCATTCCCGCGGCAGCGTGCGAGGCCTCGCGTCCCGGTTCACCGCGCTCAACAATCAGCACTTGTAAAGCTTTCCTGCGCAGAGCGAGACCGAGCGAAAGGCCGATAATCCCCCCGCCGACGATAATCGCATCCCAAGTTTTCACAAAAAACTCTAAAGGAGCGGCTCAGGAAGACCTTAACAGCTGCCGAACTAGAGGCGGCTGAGATACTCCACAATCTCCGGCTGTCCCCAATCCACGGCTCCGATAAACTTACGGCGGACGATCCCTTTGCGATCGATGATGTAGGTTTCGGGGACCTTGAAGGTACCGTAGCGCGAGGAGACCGGCGCGATCACGCCTTGTTCGGTGCGCCGCCCAGATTCGCGCACGGTCAGCAGAGCGATATCGTGGTCCTTCAGAAATTTGTGGTATTCACTTGCATCATCGTCCACACTCACGGCAAGAACCATCACCGACCGGTCCTTCATCAGCTTCTGCATTCTTACCAGCGACGGCATTTCCTCAAGGCAGGGTGGACACCAGGTAGCCCAGAAATTGAGAACCACGGTTTTGCCTCGCAGTTCGCTCAGGGTTACGTTGCGGTCCGAATCCTGAATCGTGAAGTCCGGCGCAGGTACGCCGATAGCCGACGGCTTCGAGCCGTGATAGCAGGCCGTGCAAACCCCGGCGGCAAGCACGAGAGACAATAGGTAGAGACGCACGATAAATATAATAGCAACCGGAAGCAGGGAAGCTTGTTGCCGTTCTTCCCGGGAACGATCCGGCGAACGAACCCCTTTTTCTTCTATGAAGCTATGACCCCTTTGACAACAGACAACCCGCTGGTTTCAATCATCGTTCCCGCACGCAACGAAGAAATCTCTTTGCGTTCCTGCCTCGAATCGCTGGTCACCCAGGAGGACGTCGACTTTGAAATCCTGGTAGTGGATGACGGCTCGAGTGATGGCACAGCCGCGATTGCCGGCTCTTTTTCGGGGGTACGGATTATTGATGCCGGCTCCCTGCCGGCAGGCTGGACGGGGAAAAATAACGCCGTGGCACAGGCAGCGAAAGTGGCTGGCGGTGAGTGGCTGCTATTCACTGATGCCGACACGGTTCACAAGCCGGGGTCGCTGGCCCGCGCGATCGATGAGGCCGAGGGCCATGACGCCGCGCTGCTTTCCTACTCTCCCGAACAGGAGGTGCGCGGCTTTTGGGAAAAGGCGCTCATGCCTCTGATCTTTGCGGATTTGGTTACAACGTATCCTCCTCAAAAAGTCAGCGATTGGATGTTTCCGGTCGCTGCGGCCAACGGCCAGTATCTGCTCATGCGGCGTGAAACTTATGAGGCGGTAGGCGGTCACGCCAGAGTGGCCGGGGACTTGCTCGAAGATGTGGCCCTGGCACGACTGGTGAAATCTTCAGGTCGAAGGATTTTTTTCCGCTACGGCGCTGATGCCGTGCGCACCCGCATGTATCGTAGCTTTTCCGAGCTCAGGGAAGGCTGGACGAAGAACCTGGCGCTCCTATTTCCCCACCCTCGTGCTTTGGCCGCTTACCGCGCCCTCGAATTCCTGCTGATCGCGGGAAGTGCCGGTGCTGTTCTGGTAAGCGCCGCCTTCCGCCGGTCAGCAACTGGAGCGGCGAGCGCATTGCTGCTGTTATCGGCGGGAACGAATTACTGGCGTCGTATCCGCCGAGCTCACTTTCCGCTCTCCGCCAGTCTGCTTTCCGTGCTCGGATTGCCAGTGTTCTCCTACCTTTTGTTTCGTTCCCGCTTCGTTCACGAGAAACATGAGGTGCTGTGGAAGGGTCGCGTTTACGGTTCTCCAGCTTCCCCTTCAGCGAGTCAGGTACGGACCAGCGGCTCATCGTGATCTCGGCAGGCTTTCGTCAGATTGGTCACCAATGCAAGTCGTAGCCACGGTAACGGTACGAGCCACGGTAGCGGTACGAGCCCTTAATAGCCGATGACTTCTTCTATGACTCGCAGAAAGTTCGCGCCCATGATTTTCTTTATGTCCCCCTCGGAATAGCCGCGCTTCAGCAGGGCGGAGGTGAGGTTAGGGACTTTCGAGACATCTTCGAGCCCTTGCGGCACGCTGGTAATGCCATCGAAATCACTGCCAATGCCCACATGATCGATGCCGGCAAGCTTGACGGCGTGGTCGATGCAC
>JAFAWX010000267.1 GCA_019241535.1 Acidobacteriota bacterium
CACGCAACGCCACCGCGGGAACCATTCGCCAGCTGGATCCGCGGGTTACCGCCGGACGCCGCCTCGACTATTTTGCCTACATGCTCCTGATCAATGGCCGCAACCTCTTCGGGCGCCACTCCGAGACGCTGGACTCTCTGCGGGCGGCAGGATTTAAGGTCAACAGCCGCAGGCAGGTGGCGGGAAATTTCGATGAGGTCTGGCAATTCATTACCCACTGGGAAGAAAAACGCGAGTCGCTGCCCTATGAGATCGACGGGGTAGTGATCAAAGTAAACCGCACCGTGCTGCAGAACGAACTCGGCTTTACCGGCAAAGCTCCGCGCTGGGCGATCGCCTACAAGTACGCCGCCCACGGCGGGACCACCCGGATTGAAAACATCCATGTGCAGGTCGGGCGCACGGGCAAGCTGACGCCGGTCGCAGAGCTGAAACCGGTCGCCATCGGAGGTACCACCGTAAGCCGCGCGACCCTTCATAACATGGACGAGATTGAACGGCTCGGGGTAAAGATCGGCGACTGGGTGGAAGTAGAGCGCGGGGGAGATGTTATCCCTAAGGTCACCCGTGTGGTCGAAGACAAGGATCATCCGCGCGGGCAGAAGTCGTTCACCATGCCGGACAAATGTCCCATCTGCCAGGGAAATATCGTACGCATGGAAGGGGAGGTGGATTACCGCTGCATTAATCAAAAATGTCCCGCCAAACTTCGCGAATCCATCCGGCACTTCGCCTCGCGCGGAGTGATGAATATCGACGGCATGGGGGAGGCGCTGGTTACTCAACTCACTGAGCGTGGCATGGTGAAAGACGTCGCCGATATCTACAAGTTGAGCAAGTCGGATCTGCTGACGCTGGAGCGCATGGGGGAGAAATCGGCGCAGAATGTTCTCGACGAAATCGAGCGCTCGAAACGCCTGCCCCTCGAGCGCGTAATCTACGGCCTAGGAATTCGCTTCGTTGGCGAACGGACGGCGCAGTTTCTGGCGCGGCACTTCGGATCGCTCGACGAGCTGATGAATGCCGGCGAGGAGGAACTCCAGCAGGTAGAAGAGATCGGCCCTCGCATCGCAAGAAGCATCGCCGAGTTCTTTGCCGAACCGAAGAACCGCGAGCTGGTCGAAGAGCTGCGCACCGCCGGGCTCGCGTTGCGGGGCCAGAAAAAAGAGCGGGGAACAAAGCTCGCGGGCAAGACCTTCGTGCTGACGGGGACGCTCGTCACCTACACCCGCGAGCAGGCGAAAAAAATCATCGAAGATGCCGGCGGCCGCGTCTCCGGTTCGGTCAGCAAAAAGACCGATTACCTGGTAGCCGGAGCCGACGCAGGCTCGAAACTCGACCGCGCAAAAGAGCTCGAGGTCGAAGTTATTGACGAAAAAGGGCTGGAGGAACTGCTCCAGATCTGATCTTTCTCACAGTCAATGGCTATCGTCGGGGACGGGAATGACGCACCCGTGGGCCACATCGCAAACCACATGCTCGAACTGGATGGTGGTGTGGTCGATACGGAAATCATGGTGCAAGCATCTCTTCACGTCCCGCAGGATGCGTTCACTAACCGAGGGCGGGATATCGGCAATTGAGATATGGCAGGAGAGGGCGCTAGTCTCAGAGCCAATGCTCCAGACGTGCAGGTCGTGCACATCATTGACTCCGCTGACCGCCCGGATGGCCGCTTCGACGCGCGCGAGCTCCATGCCCCGCGGCGTTCCTTCAAGCAGGATGTTCAGCGTCTCCCGCATAATTCCAAAACTGGACCATAGAATCAGGGCGCCGATGCCAAAGGAAAGAGCCGAGTCGATCCAGGATTGCCCGGTGACGAGAATTGCCCAGCCGCCGGCGATCACGGCTGCAGTCGAGAGCGTGTCGCCGATTTCGTGCAGCAGCGCGCTGCGGATATTAACGTCACGATCGGTACGATAGAGCATCAGGGCAATGGCGCCGTTCATAAGCACTCCGGCCGCCGCCACCCATACCATGACACCGGCGCGCACCTGCTGCGGCTGCTCGATCCGTCTGACCGCCTCGTAAAAAATCAGGAACGCAATAATGACCAGGGTGGCTGCGTTTACCAGCGCCGCCAGAACTCCTGCTCGCTGATAGCCATAGGTATGCTTCGCGCTCGGTGGCCGGGAGTGGAGATAGACTGCAAATAACGAGAGGAGGAGAGCGACGAAATCGCTGAGATTATGCCCGGCTTCGGACAGCAGAGCTAGCGAGTGCGATCGGATTCCGGCGATGAGCAGCAGAACAATATAGCCAGCCGTCACCGCCAACGACAGCCGCAGAACCCGCGTCGCGCGATCACTTCCCCCATGGGCATGGACATGCACCTCTTCAGTCTAAGGAGGGAAAGGATGGGATTCAAGAAGCCTGATGCCCTGCAAGTTACGCCTGCAGTGTAGGCGAAGCCATTGTGCAGCCCGCAGTGCGGCACCCGTGAACCGATAAGCAGACGGCCGGAGCAGGCGAGCTGAGATCCGAACCATAAACTCGGATGCCGCTTTATTGCCGCAATCCGATCCACTTCTCGGAGGCAACGATTGAATTGCCCGGGTTATGAGGATCGTAGCGCACCGACGTTGGCAATCCCAGGCGGCAAGAGTGCAGGTTGATCCATTGCCGCAAGTGAGTAATATCCTGCGAAGCCTCGTAGGACACCCCACCCACGTCGTACTGGAAGATCAACATTGTCGATGGAGGATTCCCGTTGGGAGCCACTTCTTGTACGTCGATCACCGTGCCGTCGGTGATACGGCCCACCTGGTTCAGCCACTCCCGCCGCTCCCGTTCAATTTCCGTGGGGCTTTTCTTCTTGCCGCCAAACATCAAGTATGCGGCGACGGCAACGGCGCCGATCAGAGCCAGCAGAGTATATAAATGCAGAGATGCCATAAGAGGTTGCTGGCGAACGCAAGGAGGCGCCGCCCTTTTAGAAGAATACGGCCACAAGTCGGATCAGGGAAGATACTGCTTGGTTACGAAGGTGCCTTTCCGCTCAGATGGCTCTCAAGAGGCTCTCCATAAATTGTTTACTTCAACGATTTGGGCTCGGACAAGTTCCTCGGCGAAGCTTTCTCGAGTTCCGCGTCCAATTGATGAGCGGCAACCGGAGCTGTCACCTTCCCGTCCCGAAGAATCTCTTTCGCCGTCAGCTTTCGACCGTAGAGTTTCTCATTGGCCCCATTGTCGGGACGAAGGGTAGAGCCTTCGAGCGAAATTCCCGCAAACAGCCCGCGAGAACGCGAGTAGGAGAGAATTTCCGCCCGCATGACGACGTCCGTTGCGGCAGCCGTATCGCGCCCTTTCGGCCCGGCCGCAGCGGCGGCATCAGCTCCAAGCTTGACCTTGCTCCCCATAAGCGATTCAGCCCCCCGGGGATTCATCACCAACAAAACGAAGTCGGTTGCCTGGCCCCCGAGCTGGAACCCGATGTTGCCGCCTTCAAGAGCATACATTGCCGGCGCGCCCCAGGGACCGGTGAAGTGTTCGCCGCTGCGGCAAACCATCACGCCACGTCCGTAGCTGCCACCGATACCAATCGCCAGTTTCTTCACGGATGGGAGGACGATGACGCATTCGGCGCGGTCGAGCAGATCCTTGGGAATATCATCGGGAATATCGAGAATTTCCTTCATCACTATGCCGGCATCTTTTATGCGATCTTCTTCTTTGTCGCTTGCCACAGCAAAGGCCAAAGGCAGGCTGCCGAGAGCCAGAACACATGCGATCAGCTTCTTCATCGCCCCTCCTCGATTGGTCTACGGCCGTATTTTACCCGCGAGCTAGAACCGAAAGGTGCCCCCGGCTGTTAACCGCCAAGGCGCTCCCCGAAGCACCAGGTCAAATTGCGAGGACATGCGCGTTCAACCGGAGGCAACTGCCTCGAACACAACGCTTCGATTGCGCAATCTCCCGCCCGGTAAGCCCGGTAGAGCCGGCACGCCCAAACCCGTCAAGCGAAGAGCTTCATCGAGTTCTTCCCTTTTGTGGCGGTGTTCGAATAGCGGTTAACGGGGCAAATGTTCTATGTTCGCTGAAAGCTGCAGGCGGGGGTGAGAAAAACAAGCTGGTTAATGCCCGCCGCCAGCGCACGGGGTTGACCAAGAAGCCGGCAATTAACTTCGAGTAAATTTCGCTCCAAACTGACGCTTCTTGCCGGGTGCCAGAACTATTTCCCCGCCGGCACCTCTACGAGCGAGATATTTTGCTTGCGCACCAACTCGTTAACGGAGGGCACGTCGGCAGATGCGATTTGCTTCCAGGCGGCGAGCTGTGCCTCTAACCGGGAATGTAGTCGATCGAAGACCGCGTAGTCTGGCTGGGTGGGGGCGGCGTCGGCCGCTTCGAGGCTGTTGCGAAAGCTTTCGTACTGTTCATCCAGCTCATTGGGATAGCGGAGGTTGCCTTCCGAGCTCTTCATCTTCACCTGCATCAGTTCCTGCTCGACCGGCGCCATCTTCTTTTCGAGATCCTCGATAGAGGTAAGAACCGGTTTGGTGCGGTCGCCTTCTCCGCCAAGGCGTTGTTTAACCAGTGCCAATTGAGAACGCACACCGTGAATCTGGTTAACCGCAGTATGGAGCGACTCGATATCCTCGCGCACTTTCATCTCCAAGTCGACGAGCTTCTGAAGATCGGCCTCCGAGACCTTTACGCGGGGATCAAGCTTGATTTCGGCAGGAACCGTCTGGGTGTTGCCGGAAACGGTTAGCTTCAGGGTGTAGGTTCCGGGCAAGACAATCGGCCCTTCCGGTCCGTTATCGGCGTAGAAAGCGCCTGGAATCTCGGTCGGGCTTTCATAGCGCAGATTCCAGGGGAAACGGTTCATCCCCGCGGAAGTGGGCAGCAGCTCCGGCGGTCTTTCCAGATCGGGCCATTCCGGCGGCTGTTCGAACTTCTCCTTGGGTTTGCTCGAATAATGGCGGACGAGCTTGCCTGAAGAATCGAGAATGTCGAGCGTGATCTCGTCCTTGGTCTCGTGTTTCAGGTAATAGCTGACAATGGTGCCGTTGGGTGGGTTCTCGCCAACCGGGCGGCGTTTGTCCACCTGCTCCGGGAAATTCATTCTGTAGGTCACCCCGGGCTTGTACAAAATGACATCCTGGGCCGCCATTTGCGGCGTCAGCTGACGCAGCGGGCTGAGATCATCCAAAATCCAAAAAGACCTGCCGTTGGTTGCCACGGCGAGGTCGTTATCTTTGACGATCAGATCGGCTATCGGAGTAGTTGGCAAATTAAGCTGCAGCGGTTGCCAGTTTCGTCCGTCATCGAAGGAAACATACACACCCAGTTCCGTCCCGGCATAAAGAAGGTTCTTGCTCTTTGGATCCTGGCGGACGGCATGCACGAATGCCCCGTCCGGAATACCCGAGGTGATCTTGGTCCAGCTTTTTCCAAAGTCGTCGGTACGGTAAATGTAGGGCCGGAGGTCATCATTTTTATGTCGGTCGACGGCTGCAAACGCCGTGCCGGCATCGTGCGGAGAGGCATCTATCAGGCTCAGCAGACTCCATTCCGGCAAAATCCTGTTTGAGGGCGTGACGTTCGTCCAGTGCTGTCCGCCGTCCTGGGTAAGCTGAATCAGCCCGTCATCGGTGCCCGCCCAGATCAGGTCTTTCTTCACCGGCGATTCCGCCAGGGTAAAAACCGTGTCATAGTATTCGACGCTCGTGATATCGAGAGTTATCGGGCCGCCCGACGGTTTCTGCTTACTCTTGTCATTCATGGTGAGGTCGGGACTGATGATTGTCCAGCTCTGCCCCCTATCGGTTGTCTTGAATACAACTTCCGCCGCCGTGTAGATCACTTCCGGATCGTGCGGTGAAAAAACGATCGGTTCCGTCCACTGGAACCGGTGCTCGAGCTCTGCGGCCCCCCGGCCCGATGTGTCGAGCGGCCATGGAGAAACCACCTGCACCCGGTCGGTACGCTTGTCGAACCGCGTGACCACCCCTCCGCCATCGCCTGCATAAACGATATTCGCATCGCGCGGATCTGGCGCGATGTAGCCGCTTTCACCGCCGCCGACGTCATACCAGTCTTTATCAGTAATGACCCACTCCTCGGTATCTCTGCTCGCGATCCCGACCGTAGTGTTGTCCTGCTGCGCGCCGTAAAGGTAATAGGGAAATCGATTGTCGGCGACCACGTGATAAAACTGAGCGGTCGGCTGATTGTTCTGACGCGTCCAGCTGCGCCCACCGTCGACCGAGATCGTGACCCCGCCGTCATTTCCGTTGATTAAGCGCTGCGGATTTTCTGGATCAATCCAGAGGCCATGGTGATCACCATGGGGGGCAGGCAGGAGCTCGAAAGTCTTGCCTGCGTCGGTAGAGCGGAACAGTCCTGTGTTCAGCACGTACACGGTGTCGAGGGATCTGGGATCGGCAAAAATGTGGGTAAAATACCAGGCGCGCTGACGATAGCGTTCGTCTTCGTTTACCGCGATCCAGTGCTCGCCGGCGTCGTCGGAACGGTACAGGCCGCCTTTCTCCGCTTCAATCAGCGCGTATACGCGCGTTGAGTCTGCTCCGGAGACACTCACGCCGATACGTCCGAGGATTCCATCCGGCAGGCCATTGCCGGCCAGGCGTTTCCACGTAGTGCCGCCGTCGGTTGACTTATAGAGTCCGCTGCCCGGCCCGCCGCTGTCGAGACTGTAGGGCATGCGCATTACCTGCCATAGACTGGCGAAAAGAATGTTTGAATTATGGGGATCAAAGACGACGTCAATACCCCCAGTATGCTCGTCTTTGAAAAGCACCTTGTCCCAGGTTTTGCCGCCATCGCGCGTGCGAAAGATGCCGCGCTCAGAATTCGGACCGTAGGCGTGTCCGAGCGCCGCGACAAAAACCACATTCGGGTCCCGAGGGTCGATGATCAGGGCCCCGATATGCTGGGTATCGCGCAGACCTACATTTTTCCAGGTCTGGCCGCCATCAATGGATTTGTAGACTCCGTCGCCATACGACATGTTGCCGCGGATGCATCCCTCGCCACTTCCCGCATAGATCACGTTATGGTTCGAATCGGCTATGGCAATCGCCCCCATCGAAGAAGTAGTCTCGTGCTCAAACAGTGGTTTCCAGCTGACACCGCTGTCGGTCGACTTCCAGATCCCGCCGGCAACCGCGCCAAAATAATATGTCCTGGGATCGCCGGGAATGCCGGCCACGGTCAATACCCGCCCGCCGCGGAAGGGCCCGATGTTGCGCCAGTGCATGCCGGCAAACAGCTTCTGATCATAGCTTTGAGCTGCCAGAGGCACAGCCGCCAGTAGGAAGAGGAAGAGACACCGTTGTTGCATGCGCAAATCTCCTGGAGGGAAACGGCGAATGTTATACCACCTGATCGAAGGAAAACAACTTGCTCGCTTCATCGCCTTCGGCGCTGCGCTTTGATGTCGGCCGCTGGTCCGGAGAAATGCGGTTGCAGGCTGAAGCGCCGTCCGGCAGAGAAGAACTGCACTATGCCTCGGTCAAAGAAAGCCGCCAGCATTCAAACGTACTGCTTCCGAAGACAAAGGATTGACGCGCTACCTGGGCCGAAAGCATCCGCCGCTTTTTGCAACGTCGTTTTCGGATTAAAACAGCAGCTTTAATCCCAGCTGTATGACGCGCGGTCCTCCACCTCCCAACCCGGGATTGGTCTGTGCCTGGTCGGGGGTTTGAGTAATCAGACCTGTCGCCGGGGGAGCGGTTATGCCGGCGCCGG
>JAFAWX010000274.1 GCA_019241535.1 Acidobacteriota bacterium
CGTGGGCAGCGCCGCACCCACCTCAACTACCCTGAACCAGATTCCCCTGTTCTCGAATATGCCGGCGACCAGTCCGACCAGCGGCCTGAGTTTCCAGACTTCGAGCAACAACGTGCGTATCGATGCGATTCTGACCATGGCGGAGTCTCGCGGACTGCTCAAGATCCTTTCCCGTCCCCGCGTGGTCACGCAAAACAACATTCAGGCGGTGGTGAAACAGGGCGTCCGCATTCCCATCACCACCCTCTCGCAGCTGAACGGGCCGCCCACGGTGACCTACGTGGACGCCTTCCTGCGGTTGACCGTGGTTCCGCAGATCACCTCGGAGAACACGATCTTCCTCAACGTCGACGTTGAAAATACAACTCCCGACTTTGGTCACTCGCTGCAGGGCAATCCCACCCTGATCACCCAGCAGGCAACCACTCAGGTGCTGGTGACCGATGGCGGCACGGTGGTCATCGGAGGCGTGATCCAGACCAGCAACTCCGTCAGCATTCAGCAGGTGCCTTTGCTCGGCAGTATTCCGTGGCTGGGGAACCTGTTCAAGCGTCAGACGGTGAACAGCTCGAACCAGGAGCTCATCTTCTTCATCACTCCGCGAGTGGTGCAGACCTAGATCCGGGGCGCCGCGCGGGCGTACCTGCCTCGCACGGATCCCAGGCCGATAAGTTAGCAGCAAGCAGCCGCCGGAACCCGAACCAAGGTCCGGCGGATTGTGTTTTCGGCCAGTTGCTTGAACGAACAGGCCCGTCTCTGCAGTTGCGAACGGTTCTCTGATCTCGGCCTGGTACGGCGGTTCCGTCGCGCAGCCGATTAAAGCGCTTCAGGCGCTTCGTTTCATCGGTTTCTTGCCGGCAACCTGCAAGACCGGGAGGGGTAATCTGAGGGTGCGCGAGGAGACCGCGTTGGTTTCGACTACTTCGACGCCGATACCTCCCTCGCGCAGGGGAAAGGGATCGGAGATCAGCTCAACTTCCAGACCATAAAGTCGAACCCGATTAGAACGGGCAAAACCGAGTCTGATTAACTTCCGGCACGTATCCGTATCCTGGGAGCGGTCAACCTGATCTGTCATGTCTCACCTGAGCTGCACGCAGCAGCGATTCTTCATTCCATTGTAAAGGAAATTCCGTTGCCGGCTGGCCCGGCCCGGTTTGGCTAAGCCGATCAATCGTTTACGAGCACCCCCCTCAGCCGGTCGGTCGTCGAGCTAGGATAAACTCTTGCGATGAACTACCAGGAACGTTTGCGCGGGGCGCGGCTCGAGCTTGAAGGTTCGCGTCTGGATGCGCTCGTTGTTACACACCTCGCCAACATGCGATATCTTTCGGGATTCACCGGCAGCGCCGGCGTGCTTGTTCTCGGCAGGCGGGAAACCGTCTTTTTCACCGACGGACGATACCGCCAGCAAGCGCGGGAAGAAGTGTGCCGCGCAAGGGTCAAGATTGTCAACGGAAAACCGGCGCTCGCAGCCGCTTCCGAGTGGCTGGCAAGACACTCGCATCGTCGAATTGGCATTGAAGCCGCCCATTTGAGTGTGGCTGGGAGCAGCGTACTCGCTCAGTCGCTCCCCGCCCGCGCAAAGCTGGTTCGCTCGCCGCCCATCGTCGATCGGCTGCGCATGGTGAAGCACCCGGACGAGATCGCGAGAATTCGCGCCGCCTGCCGCCTGGGGAGCGAACTGTTCGGCTATCTTGTCAAAACCGTCCGTCCGGGCATCAAGGAATCCGAGGTGGCCGGCGAGCTTGAGTTTCGGGCGCGCCAGGCGGGAGCGGAGCAGATGTCGTTTCCGACAATTGTTGCCGGCGGCGCGCGTTCGGCGCTGCCGCACGGCCGCGCTTCCTCGGCGGCTCTTCCCGCCAGGGGGTTCGTTGTCTCGGATTTCGGTGTTATACTCGCGGGCTACTGTTCGGATATGACTCGTACCGTCCACCTGGGGCGTCCCGTGGCGGAGGCACGCAGCGCGTATCAGGCGGTCAAGGAAGCCCAGCAGGCGGCGCTTGAGGCTGCCCGAGTCGGCAGAAGCGTTGCGGAGGTCGACCGGGCTGCCCGAAAATCGTTGCAAATAAGAGGCTTGGCAAAATTTTTCACCCACTCGACCGGTCATGGCGTGGGGCTTGAGATCCATGAGTCTCCGCGCATCGCGGCCGGGGAACGGGAGCCTCTTAAGGCGGGAATGGTTATCACGATCGAGCCTGGCATCTACGTTCCGGGCAGGTGGGGGGTGCGCATCGAAGACACGATTCTGATTACGGCATCAGGTTCGGAGGTTCTGACCCCCTGTCCCAAGGACTTGATAACGATCTGAAAGGTGTCGAAACGTTTTTGGTATTTGGCGGCGGATTGATTGGCGGCAAGGCGAGCGCCAGAAGCGAATGAACCTCAAAGAGATCAAAGAACTCGTACAGTTCTTAAAAGAAGAAGAGATAACCGAGTTCGAGCTCGAGCGCGGTGACGTCAAGCTGCGCATCAGGCGCGGCGAAACCGTCGGCCCTCCGGCGGAGAGAATTATTGCAGTCCATCCGGCGACGGTGCCTGGGGTCTCGGTCGCTATTCCCGGCGGAGGCGTACCCGAGCAGCCGGGTGGGGCGGTCGTTCCGGCCCGAGCCGAGGAATCGCTTCACAAGGTGCGCTCGCCGATGGTGGGTACGTACTATGAATCGCCCTCGCCGGGCTCGCCCCCATTTGTCAAACCCGGCGACATGATTGAAGAGGGGCAGGTGCTGTGCATCGTCGAGGCCATGAAGATCATGAACGAGATCGAGGCCGATGCGGCCGGAGAGATGGTCGCCTGTCTGGTGAAGAATGGGCAGCCAATTGAATACGGCCAGGAACTGTTCTCGATCCGGCCGAAAAAGTGACCTCGTCCTGTGCCCGTTCGGTTCGCTTGGCTCCCTTGACAAAAGTAAATGAGCGCAAAGATCGCGCGCTCGATTCTGCAGCCCGGCGTTTGGCGCGTTTGCCGGGAGATCTCTGAAATTCGACGACCGATCGATGTTCAAGAAGATTCTTATTGCCAACCGCGGGGAGATTGCTTTGCGGGTAATCTGCGCCTGCAAAGAGCTGGGGATCCGCTCGGTAGTCATTTACAGTGAAGCCGACCGTAATTCGCTGCCGGTGCGCTTTGCCGACGAAGCCATCTGCGTGGGACCGCCCCAGCTCGCGCAAAGTTATCTGAACATTCCGGCCGTCATCAGCGCCGCTGAGATCGCCAATGCCGACGCTATTCACCCCGGATACGGCCTGCTTTCGGAAAACGCAAACTTCGCTGAAGTCTGTGAGACCTGCAACATCAAATTCATCGGTCCGCCTCCGCCGGTGACCCGCCTGATGGGAGAAAAAGAGAAGGCCCGGGCCGCCATGAAGAAAGCCGGTGTGCCGGTGCTTCCCGGTTCCGAGGGCGTGCTCGGGAGCGAGGCGGAGGCGGCCGAAAGCGCGCGAGCCGTAGGCTTCCCATTAATTGTGAAGGCCTCGGCGGGTGGAGGGGGCAGGGGAATGCGCATCGTGCGCTCGGAAGCCGAGCTGCCGGCGCTTTTTCAGGCGGCACAGTCCGAGGCGGCGGCCGCCTTTGGCAACGGGGCGCTGTACATTGAAAAGTACATTGAACGCCCCCGCCACATTGAATTTCAAATCCTTGCCGACCAGTACGGAACGGTAGCCAGCCTGGGCGAACGTGAATGCAGCATTCAGCGGCGACACCAGAAACTACTCGAAGAATCGCCCTCAACCGAGATGACTCCTGAACTCCGGGAAGAAATCGGCGGAATGCTTTCAAAGACGCTCTCCGACATCGGCTACGCCAATGCCGGCACGGTGGAATTCCTGATGGATGAAGATCGACGGCTCTATTTCATCGAGATGAACACCCGCATCCAGGTGGAGCATCCAGTCACGGAGATGGTTACCGACGTCGATCTGGTGAAGAGCCAAATACTGGTGGCCGCTGGCGAGACGCTCGAAAATGTGCTCCATGGGCCGATTCTGCATCGCGGCCATGCCATCGAGTGCCGAATCAATGCCGAACACCCGGAGACGTTCACCCCGTCGGCAGGGAAAATAACCGCCTTCCACCCTCCCGGGGGCACCGGCGTGCGCGTCGATACCGCCGTCTATGCCGAAGGAACGATACCGCCGTATTACGACTCTCTCATCGCCAAGCTCGTGGCGCGCGGCAAGGACCGGGCGGAGGCGATTTCGCGCATGTCGCGCGCGCTTGAGATGTTTATTGTCGAGGGGGTTTATACAACCATTCCCCTCCATCGCAGAATTCTCGCAGATCCCGAGTTCCAGGCCGGCCACACGGATACGACCTTCATAGAGAAGTTGATTCCACGAGACACTCGCAGAGCTCACGGCTGAGGACGGTCGCGACCGATCGAGGCGGGCCACGGATGTGAACTTCATCACTCGTTTTTATCCCATCCTCGATCCGGCATGCTTTCCGAACCGGGACGCGCTGCTCGCTGCCGCCGGGCAACTCGTAAGCGTCGGGGCAGTTATTCTTCAGTACCGCAACAAAGTCGATGACGGAGGTAGCCTGCTCGCCGAATCGCGACGGTTGCGGGAAGCTGTATTTCACTACCGGCCGGATGGAACCTGTCGGCTTATCATGAACGACCGCGCCGACCTGTGTCTGGCTGCGGACTTCGACGGCGTGCATGTCGGTCAGCTGGACCTTCTCCCGGAGAGCGCCCGCAGGATCATCGGCGAAAAGCGCTGGCTGGGAATTTCTACGCATAACTTTCGGCAGGCAGCCGAGGCCGAGCAGAGCCCGGCCGACTACATCGCCATCGGCCCCGTCTTTGACACCCTGACCAAATCAAATCCCGACCCGGTTGTCGGCCTCGACGGAGTGCGCCGGGCCCGGGAGCTCACCTCAAAGCCCCTGGTCGCAATCGGTGGCATTACCCGCGAAAACTGCCAGGCCGTGATAGAGGCAGGTGCGGATGCCGTGGCGGTAATATCGGATCTGGTACGTCAGCCGGGCAAATCAGCAGAGGAATTTTTACGCATTCTGGGGTAAAGTCTTTGGGAAGCCGTGAAATCCCGGGCCCCGGAGGGGGATTGAGCATCGAAACCAAGCCGGTTGCGGTGGCCTTTGAGAGTGCCCGCGACCGGGAATTCATTCGCGGCCTCGGCCTGACCAG
>JAFAWX010000353.1 GCA_019241535.1 Acidobacteriota bacterium
GTTCGTTATCTTTTATGTTCGATTGGGATCGTTGTCAAGCAAGAAATCGCAAATCGGCGAAAAAATTACATCCATTTTGGTATCTGGATTTCCCCGGTGTAGTTAATTTTGACCGAAAATGGCTCGTGGCTATCGCAAAAAAGCTCCGCCGAACTGTGGTTGCAGATCACGGCGTCCTCTTTGGCCGTCTAGTACACAGACTTGCCCCGAAGAGCGCGGAAATGAAAACAATCAGTAAAAATCGCTTGACAAACGTCTGAATCCGAAACTAAACAACTTGTCCGAATCAGTAAGCTGAACTACTGCTCCAGATACGCGGAGGCCGAACTACTGGAGCCGAGTTGGATACAAACGGTCGGCTTGTCGAAACCCTTCCGCGTTGCTGGGAAGAAACGAGTACCGAATTTTGCCGCTGGCTTGGGAATCGCAGTCCGCAGGCGCACGTCTCTTAGAGATAATTCGGCGGAATCGTTCCTCCGAGCCGATGGGTGTCTATGCCGTGTGCTCGGCACACCCCCAGGTGATCGCTGCCGCGGCGCACGCGGCCAAGGAGAACGAATCCGTTCTGCATGTTGAATCGACCTCCAATCAAGTGAACCAATTCGGCGGCTATACGGGACAGAACTCCGAGCAATTTGCCAATTTTGTTCGTACCGTTGGCCGCGAAATAGGACTTGACCACGGTCGGGTGCTCCTTGGCGCTGATCATCTGGGTCCATTCCCGTGGCGCCATGAGTCGGCATCGGTGGCGATGGACAAGGCCCGGAGTCTGGTTCGCGCGTGCGTCCTTACCGGTTATCAGAAGATCCATCTCGATGCCAGCATGGTGTGTGCTGATGATCCCACAGGTGGACTGGACGAATTGACGGTTGCTGAGCGCGCAGCCGCTTTGTGCGAGGCGGCTGAAAATGCGTCCGGTGAATCTCCTCCGAATACGCCGGCATTGTTGTATGTCGTTGGAACGGAAGTTCCCGCTCCGGGCGGCGAATCAACTGAACAGAACGCCATTTCGGTTACTGCCGCTGAGCATGTCGAATCCACTCTGCGCACGCTCAAGCAGGCTTTTGCCAAGCGGAAATTGGAGCGTGCCTGGGACAGAATAATCGGTTTGGTGGTTGAACCCGGAGTAGAGTTCGGGGACCGCAAAATCTTCGACTATGACCCCTTAAAAGCGAGGCCGTTAAGCGCGGCCCTGCCTGCAACACCGGAACTTGTCTATGAAGCCCACTCCACAGATTATCAGCTTGCTTCATCTCTCAAGCAGATGGTCGAAGATCACTTTGCGATCCTCAAGGTTGGGCCGGAGCTGACGTTTGCTTTTCGCGAGGCTGTGTTCGCGCTTTCAGCGATTGAGCACGAGACGCTGCGAGGAAAACACGCTCGCCTTTCCAACGTGCGCGGGGCGCTTGAGGCTGTCATGCTGCGCGACCCGAGCTACTGGCGGGATTACTACCATGGTGATGAGAATCGAATCCGGATTTCACAGTTCTATAGCTATAGCGACCGCTGTCGATACTACTGGCATGAGGCGGAGGTGAAGGCCGAGCTCGAGCTGCTGATTGAGAATCTCACGACCCACCATCCACCCCTAATGCTGGTGAGTCAGTATTTGCCATTTGAGTATGAGGCAGTTCGTGCGGGAAGACTCGGGAATTTCCCATCTGAAATCATTCGGCATCACATCCGAACCGTGCTGCTCAGGTACGCCGCGGCCTGTGGCAGAGAGACCTAAGTTACTGCCGAGCTTCGGGAGCTACTTATTGACGAGTTGCAGAAGCCCAAAGCGCTCCGGAACGTGGAAAGTGTCGGCCATTGGAGCTTGCCAGGTGATCTCCTGGCGGTGTGGTCCGGGCCCTTGGCTGCGAAATAGGTTTATACGTAACCGGTTGCCCACGGCCGCCGGCCGGCCATCGACGGCGGAGTAAGGGATCATCATGGCTCCGTACCAGAGGTGACGAGCACGGTCGATTCGCGCCGAAACCTGGAATCCGGAGTTCCAAATCCACCCCTCCTCGTGATGCGGCTTAGTGAGATCAACATCCAGATCTGTCCACTCTCCCTGGGGCGAAACCTCAAACTCTTTGTAGCGCCGAATGTCGCGGAAATCCGAGCCTATGAAAACCTCCGCCACATCCCAGTTCCACAACTGGTTGGTTTCCTCAGCAGTCTTTGGGCTGGGCTTGAGATTGAGCTGCTCGTAAGGGCAGATAAATAGAAAGTAGAGATTCTGTTTGGTCCAGCGTGTGCGCACCTGAGTACGATACTTGGGAACAGAACTGCCGTGAGGATCGGTTTCCATATAGACAGGCTGTGCTCCACGCCAGAAGGGTGACTTTGAATCTGTATCGAGAGCTATATCCGCGGCAGCCCACAGACTTTTGATGGTTGCCTGGGCTGCAGGCGACACGCGCGATGCGAGCCCTAGTAACAAAATCAGAAACCATGAATGCCGTGATCTCATAGGCTAATCTGCAGGACGCGTAGGGCGTTCCGGTTGTAGACTTTTTCGAGGATTGATGAGGGCAAGCCCAAGCCGTAAATCCGCCAACGCCCTTGCGGTGGTACAAGGGCCGGAGCATAGTCGAAATACTCGTCTTCGGTCTCGAGGAAGCGGTAATAGATTTCGTACAGCTTGTCATTGAACACCTGCTGTGGAAATTCATCCCCGTGCGGGGTGGCATCGGTACCGAAGAGAATGCGGTCCTGGTAGCGGTCGAAGAATGTGCGGGATCTCCGCGGCTGGCGGCCCAGTTCCCCAATTCGTGCCGCAATGTCCACGGTCATATTCGGAAACCGGTCGAGGTTCCCGGACACGTTGTCCAGATTTTCGGCGAAATTACCGACGTGCAGAACAATGAACTGCGTGCGTGGATGGCGCGCGAAGACACGGTTTCGCGCTTCCAACAAATCGGCATTGCTCGGGAAATCGTGATCGTAAAAGGACCAGTCGGGATGATTGTTGAGTTCTTCGTAGCGCTCGTTAAAACGATCGGTCGGGGTAAAGAATGCAACCGGATCGGAAACGTGGATGGCCACCGGCATGTTCAGCTGGCCGCAGGTATCCCACATGGGGTCGAAACGCGGATCGTCAATATTTACCAGTTTGCCTGATGTGATGTTATCGCGCAGGTAGAGTCCGAGTGTCTTCAGAATCTTGAGTCCTTTTGCTCCCGCACGATGTGCACGTTCAATGGCGCCGGCCTGAATGCGAGAATAATTCGGCTCCAGAAATTTTTCGTAGCAAGGCTCGGTGAGGCTGTAAAAACGGCCGGGAAAGGTCTTGTCATATTTCGCAATCACTTCTTCAAGGCCTTCGTCGTATCCGCCGGTCAAATTCACCATCGCGCGAATGTTCTTGCGGTCCATAACCGGAAGAAGTTCACCTGGCTTGCCGAGGTAAGTACGTGCTGCGGCCAGTTCGACCCCTTTTTTGCCGCTGGCCGACACGGTGATATGGGTATGCACGTCGATTACCGGAAAGGCTCCTCGCAGAACCTGCGTTTCCCGGGTGTGAAGCATGCTCTTGGGCGCGTAATCGGTAAGTGGTAAAGAAGCCTGCGGCCCGTTTTGTGGCGCGCCTTCGCTTCCAATGGGAGCCGCTTGCGTAGTGTTTAGGTCAGCCGAAGCGCCGAGCGCAAGACCCAATCCGCGAAGCCATTGCCGGCGATTGATCACAATTCCTCCTAAACAGATCTCGACTCAGAGCCATCTCCGGTTAGTACTTGGTCGAGCAGTTGGCTGACCGCGCGATGGGCTTCTCCGATTGCAGTGCGATGATCCGGTGTTCCTGATAGATCAGTGTTGGCAAAGGCAATCCGGCCGAATGGCGCGGCACGGAGAATCGCACGTGGCGCAGGATTACCGTCCTTGCCAAAAAAGAACCCTGGCTGTGGGCTTACGTACGCATGCCCCCAGCGGTTAAGGACAATACCGGCGATATCCCGGGACGCATCGAAGCCGGAAGCCGAGAACAGGTCACTCAGTTGAGTACGAATCTGTCGCTCGTAGTCGCGAAAAGGCGTCGAGAGAAGTTGAGCGCGGCCGCGCTCACCCTGCTCTTGGAGGGGCAAACCGTAATGTGGATACAGCACCTTCAGGGTTAGCACTACCGGAGAGTCCGGTCCGATGGTTTTACTGTCCGTGGAAAACGTCGGCAGCCTGCGGATGGCGGCGAAGCTTCCCAGACCTTCAAACCATCGGCATCCCGAGATCCCCATGTTGTATAGAAATCGCCAATTATGCAGTGCGACATTCACCATCATGCAGGGGGAACGGTAAAACTGATCGTAAGCCTCACGATGGGCGGACGAAAGATCTCGCACGATGTGTTTTGCAGTCCAGCATCCTCCGGCCATGACTACCGAACGCGCTTTCATTCGATATACTTTTCCAGCCTGGGTGTACGCGATGGTAACGAAGTTCGACGCAGAAGGAGCACCGTCGTGTTTCATCCACACGGCGGTGCTGCTCAAGCGAATTCCAACTGAGTGGCCGGGGCGGTCGAGCGCGTCAAAATTAATGCTGTTTCGGCAAACCGAATCGAGTGTATTGGGACCGGGAATCGAATCCGGAATGATCGCCTTCACAATGTGACGTGCAATTCCGTCATTTCCGCCGGGAAACGACAGCGCCGGCTCGTCCATGGAACGATCAACATCGAAGGCGTAGATGCAGTATGCGGAGACCACATCCGGGCCGGCACCGAAGCCACCGCCTTCGTCCGCCATAAATGTCGCGATGGTTTCTCTGCTTAGGCCGTAGCTGTCCATCAAATAACGTTCTATGGTGACACTGTCCAACTGGCGCGATTTTTCGTCGCCCGGGTACTCGAATGGCAAACCGGATCTTGTCCGCTGGTTGTACTTAAGAAGTTCGGCGCGCGTCTTTTGTGAAATCGGAGCGCCCTGTAAGTTCTTTTTCCACGGATCAATCAGCCAGATCCCCGGGTTCCTGCCAAACTTCGCGCCAAAGTACCAGGCATCAGGCCCTCTGGCATCTTCGAAGCTGTTTCCCAGCGGAATCGCGGGAGAAGAGCTGCCCCACTCCTGATACCTGAATTCACGCCAGTCGAGCCCGATCGTCTCAAAAAATCTCGCCATGAAGCTATGCGGAAGCGGAACCTGAAAATGATCGGCCCCCTGCGGACCCGTGATCCTCTGACCATCGACAATGAATTCGTTTCGCTTGGCCTCGCCGCCGAAAACGGGATGATTGTCAAGAATCAGACAGGTGAGCTTAGGCCCGCCATACTTCTGGAAAAACAGTGCCGCGGAAAGACCGCTCACGCCTCCGCCAACCACCACGCAGTCGAATACCTCGCCGGTGTCAATCGCATCCGGTGGCGACGAATGGTTGAATACACCGCTACGAATTTGGTGTCCCGCGGTTAACACCTCAAGTGTGTTTCCGTTGGAATTGGCATAATCGCCGACTCCACCGTAGCCGGTCCAGTCACTCCCGCTGGCCGCCGCTAACAGTTGTTGCGGAGTCAGTGGCCCAAGCAGCGCTCCGCCAGCTGCCAGGAAGGTTGAATTTAGGAAGTCGCGTCGGCAAATCGGCCGATTCATTCCGAGCGCCTTATCGTGCCTGTCGCTTTCGCTCGACACCTATACTCCCTTTCTCCAATCCGAGTCGCTCCCTTGTTTCAGGCGAATCGTAAGTGACCCGTCAGGATTCGTCGGCTGACGACAAGCCCAGCGCACCGGGCGACGCACACCTTTGACTTCCAATTCCCCGCGAAGAACAATCTGTTTGCCGTCCATGCCCTTCGGGAAGATGATAGACGCCTGACGAATCTTGCCGGCACGCGGTTCACCTGCATCGAGATCGCCGCCGACTTTAATTTTGCCATCGAGACTTTCGGCGTAAACGCCGAGGACTCCCGGCACGCCGGCCACGCCGTCGTTTGCTAGGCCTACAATCAACTCCATCGTGCCATAACGCTTTCTCTGCCATATCAGGGATGGGCGTACGCGATACCCGAGTCGGTGTTCCAATGCACGAAGCGACTCGGGATATTTTTCATAATAACGGCGAATATTGTCGGCTTCGGTCCACAGGCCCAAGTAGTTCGTGCCAACCTCAAGAGCGTGAAACCCCATTGTCTCGCGATAGGGTGCTCTTATAGGCCCGCCGATGCGATGCGGGTAATCGTCAGCCGGATAGGCCTCATTGTCGGTACCGACAAATGCGAGCATGGAGGACGGCAATTTGCGCAAGCACGCTTTTTCTTCGTTCGCGTATTCAGGCAGCACATAATGGCGGTTTTCTCCGTCCTCGATGATCGTCGCAAGCCACGGCGGTCGATGCCCGAGCTCTTCGATCTGAATCGGCTCATCCATAATTAAGCTGTCGGATCGCAGCCAGCACCCCGAACGCACGGCAAGGTCCTGTATCTGCCGATTTCCCACGTTGCTGATATCTGGCTGGGTGTTCACCGCCAGTGGCGTTTGCTTCCACGCGCCGATCTGCAACTGTGTCATGTTGAGGAGAGTTCTTTCGGCGGTTGGATAATCAGGAAACGGGCTGGGCAGGTCATTTGTGTGACCTTCGCCCCAGAACCCGTACATCATCAGGTCCATATATTCAAGCTGCCGATTGCCGTCGAAGCGCTCGGCCAACAATTCGTTCAACTCGGCAAATGCTTTCTGAAATTCCGGATGGTCATAGCGCGGCTCGTAAAAGTCAAAGCTGGTGCGGTGTTCCCGTGACTTGCCGCCAATATTGACGATCGGCACTTTCTCACGCACAAAATCCGGCATGGAAAGTTTTTGTGGCTCAATGTTCGGACTCGAAAGTTGAATTCGAAATCCGACGCCGAGGTTGTGGCGCTTCGCGGCATCGAAAGTTGCTTCCCAGACCGGGGAAAGGTGAAGCTTCCCCGGTTCCGCCTGAACGTCCCGCCAGTCGCAGCGGATATATAAGACATCGACGAACGGAAGCGAGGCCATTTTCTCGATCGCTTGTTCGAGAGTCTCTCTACCACACTGAACAGTGAGCGCCGGACCATTTTCTTCCCAGGTGTAGCCGACCAGGCCGGTACCGAAGTTCCGGACGTGGTCGGGCGAGGGATCGGTAACAAAAATGGTGTACCAGCCTTCGTCCTGGCTGATGCCAAAGGGGCCCTGGTCTAAGCGATTCCTTACCGCAGGGGCCGGAAAGTTATAGCCGTCCCAGAGATGGTCCGGCACATCAGCCCAAACTTTCCCCGTTGGGAGACGCCGGGCGGCCGTAAGCCCTAAACCTGTTCTCACGAAGTCTCGCCTGCGCATTTAAGAAAAGTCTCCTTTTAGGTGTTTCCAAGCCCTCGCCGCACAGGGAAAGACAAACAATTTAGGGCACGAAACCGTGCCCCTCAAACGTAATTTCTTTGTCGATTCTGACTACTCGTTCATCGAACGGCCAGTATTCACAATGTGACATTATTGCTCGTAAGCACCGATATTGATGTGCCCGCTGCCGTTCACGCGTGGATTGCCCGCGTAGTCCAGAACTCCAACTGTGTTCACACCCAGATTCGTTCCGGCATTCACCGCCGGAGAAGTAGAGGCAACGTCTAAATCGGGCGGTGCCGAGGACAAATTTACGAACTGTGGATCTGAAAATGGTGAGTGCGCATCCTGCCCGGACGAAGATCTGTATTTTGCGTAGCCGGTGATAGCCTTGGCTTGCCAATTCCACAGGCTGGCGGCAGCCCCGGCATTATTGTAATAATCGTTGTAATCGAGAAGTGCTGGGCCGGGCTCACTCGAAGTGTAGTCGTAAACCAGATACTTGGACGTGAGCGTGTAAACATCAAAAATGTTGTTGTAAACGGAGTTATTGGTCGCGTAATACTGAATCTGAAATTCGCCCAGGCCGCTGGCACCGTAAGTACCATTGTGCCAGAGTGTGTTGTTGACTACGATGCAATGGTCCGTTCCCCCAACAGACTTCGAATAGCCGCCCATCGATAAGCCGACGTAGAGCGAGTTGTAGATCAGATTGTTGCGGAACATTACGTAGCTTGAAACATGTCCAGAGTGTTCGCTAGCGATCTCGCTTAGGTCCGCGTTGTGAATCATATTGCGCTCAACAATTACCCGCGTACAGCCGTCACAGTAATATCCATCGGCCCCCACTTGATTGTGATATACGGGATTCGTGGTTGAGGAGATGTTGTACACGGTGTTCTGAAAGACCCAGCCGTCGCGCGCCTGGTCGTAGCCTGAATTCGGCGAAACACCCTCAAAGCCGATATTGTCCAAGCCGATATTGTCTCCATCATGGATTTTGTTATTTGCTTCCACAAAGTACTGCACGTTGCCGTCGAAAGAGACGTTTTCACTGCAACCGGTAGTGTTGTGGTCGACCTCGTTTTCCCAGAATGTCAGGTTATTTATAGCGGCTGGCGCCTGCGTGCCATAGACCGCCACACCCAGAGCATTGGCACTGCTACAGCTCGTGAGTGTTTGAGCAATGTTGTGGATGTGGTTCTGTAGAAATTCAATGTTGCTACCGGCGCCCTCGAAATCAATGCCGACGGGAACCGCTCCTCTTGTGGAACTTTGGAAATTCCTGATCTCAAATCCCTGGATAATGATGTAACTACGCGTACCTGCGATGCTGAATAGTCCTGTTTGACCGCTGCTCCCGACGTTAAGGCCCGTACCGTCAACGATCGCTGTTTGCCCGGGGTAACTCATCAATGTGATGTATCCGCTGGTTGCGTTTCCTGAGCGGGGAATGTTGATGATCTCATTGTATGTGCCGCCCATAACCTGTACTGTATCGCCGGGATTTGCTTTACTGGCGGCGTAATTAATGTGACGCCAGGGCGCGCTGGGTGTCCCAGGATTGGAGTCGCTTCCAGAAACCGCAACGTAATAGGTCAGGCCTGATCGTGAAGGGATTTGGACCGTGACCGTGGCGGAAGCGGATTTTGTAGGATCGGCCTGCGAAACCGCTGTGACCGAGACTGTGGCGGGACTCGGCACAAGGGCAGGCGCGAGGTAGATGGCTTCGTTGGCTGTTCCGAGAATTGTTGTTGAAATCAAGCCTGTTGCCGAGTTGCCTCCAGTTACTCCGCTGACCTGCCAGGTAACTGCGGTATTTGTGGTCCCGGTCACCGTGGCGCTAAAGGCTCGAGTGGCAAGCGTGGCCAATGCGACCGTCTTCGGGGAAATGCTGACATTTACTTGTGCTCGGGCCTGGCGCGGGAGCATAGTCGGGAAAACTACGAGAACCGCCAAAACTGTGGCCGAGGTGGGTTTCAGGGTTTCTGGCCGATTTACAAAAGACGAGTTCGTCATTGTTTTTGCTCCTCCCGGCGTGGGGCCCCAGAATGTCAATCGAGATTTCGCAGCGCATATCAGGACGCATGGCGGCCGTTCGCACGCAACGTGAGCGTGCCGTCGTCATTTAATTTCTGTTGGCAAGCCCATCGCACTGGATAACGCATTCCCTTTACTTCAAGTTCTGCTCGCAGCCTCGTCCCTTGCCATTTCGTGCCTTGGGGCAGCATAAATAGCGCCTGCCGAATCTTTCCCGGAAGAGGGTATCCGGCGTCCAGGCATCCGCTCGTCAAGGCCTTCCCGTGTTCACTCTCCACCGTCACGCGCAGCACGCCAGGAACCGCGGCAATCCCGTAATTGGCAAACCCTATGATTAGCCCCTGATACTCGTTATCTTGGTAGGCCCAGATGAATGATGGCGTCACGCGATAACCGATGCGACGGCCAATCCGGTCAAACCATGTCGGAAATGCCTGGTAATAGCTCGCTAGGTTCTGCGCGCTGATTTGGTGAAAATTCCAGAGCGACCAGTAGTTCGCGCCCACGTCCATGACGTGGATAATCATGTCATCGGAGGGGGAGATGCCTTCGTGCGAGTTGAGCTCGTGGGGAGGTTGGCCGGGTAATCCCTGTTCAATTATGGCGGCAATCCAAGGCGGGCGATTACATAGAGCTTCGATTTGCTCATTCTCAATAAATATGGTGTCGCTTCGAATCCAGTTATTGCTGCGCACTGTGCGGTCCAGGATTTCGGAATTGCCCACGCGACTGAAATCGGGTTGGGTGTTGGTTACCAAAGGCGTCTTCGAAAAATTTGTTTGCTGAACCTCCCACATTTGAATCCAAGTTCGTTCCGCCGTTTGATAATCCGGGAAGGGATTATTACGAAAAGGCCAGGTATGACCTTCGCCCCAAAACCCATAGATAAATGTATCGATGAACTCAATCATCGGACTTCCGTTGAATTCCGCTGCCAGTTGCTCGATTAACTCTTTAAACGCCTGTTGAAAGAAAGGGTGGTCATAGCGCGGCTGATATTTCGAATAAGGATTCTTAACGAACCTCTCCCCTGCGGAAGCTGGCTCGTGTGGATCCATCACCAGGTCTACGGTCGGTACTTTGTCGAGAACGAAATCTGGCAGGCTAGGGGCATGCCAGTAGTCCGGAGCACTCATTTGAATGCGCAGGCCAATGCGCTTATCATTTTTCTTGGCGAGTTCAATAACCAGCTTCAGATAATCAGGAAATGCCAAGCGCCCTGGTCGCGGCTGGATTTCCCGCCAGGTGGGGCGGACGTAAAGTTTTTGTCCCAGCGGAAATCGAACCAGATCCTCGATTGCTTGCGGGATGTTGTCTGCCTTGATCTCATCTGTTCCCATATCCGCAGTAATGTAGGTCATCAGTCCCATCCCATAATTCGGCACGACGTCTTCTGAAGGTGTCGTGGTCATCACTACTTCGTCAGTTGGGATGACAGCGTCCGGGGGATACTGCGGGAACGGCCCTTGATTCAGGCGATCGGTAACGGGCGGCCCGGAGCCAAAATCGTACTTGTCCCAATTGTGTGCCGGTACCAGGCCGCGGGCCTGGCGGCTCCCCAGTTCAGCAACTGTTGCCAAGGCGACGCTGCTTTGTAGGAACTCTCTCCGCCTCATCTCGAGCTAGCCTTTCCGCCGCCAGACTAGAAATGCAACTTCAGAGCAAATTGGACCTGCCGCTGGGGTATCACTGTGGATGTGATTGTGCCTGCCGAACCGCTCGGAGGAGCGCCATCGGTAATGAACGGATCCGGCTGAGAAAACACGGCATGATTGAGCGCGTTGAAGAATTCGGCACGAAATTCAAGATTCATCCGCTCAGAGAAGGAAAAGACCTTGCGCACTGATAAGTCTGCGGTCTTCGCCCCCGGGCCTTCAAGAATGTTTTTGCCGGCGTTCCCAAAACACCCATTGGGACAGTTCGGCACCGGAAAGTCGTTTACGTTGAACCACAAGCTTGGGCCGGGGTGGGCAATATGACCGCTACCCAGCTGATTCGAGCGCTGCAGGCCCGGAGAGCCGGTATTGCTCGGATCGAATCCGATTTCGGGCGAGAAAGGAAAGCCCGAACGCAGCGTGATAATTCCGCCCAAGTGCCACCCGCCCAGAATCGAATCGAGAACACCGCTCTGATTCAAAAATGGGTGCCCCTTTCCCACCGGCAGCTCATAGTCGATACTACTCACCCAGCGCTTTCGATTGTCGAAATCTGCCAGTCCCTTTTCGGAGCTGATGTTGTAGCTGTTTTGCGGCCAGGGAGAATTGCAGCAAATTTCAGGTTGGTCGTTGATGGCCTTGCTCAAGGTAAAAGCACTCAAGAAGTAAAGACCATGGCTGGTCCTCTTTTCGGCTTTCAGTTGAAAGGCATGATAAGTGGAGTTTCCACGATTCAATATCGACGCGAACGTTCCAAATTGGGGATAGGGGGCTAATGACTGGTCGAACGTAGGTTGCGGTGTGGGAATCTGATTGAGATCACGCAGAACTTGAAGGTGAGTGCCTTTTGTTCCAACGTATGCCGGACTGATCAAAATCTCGCCCGGTAGCTGGTATTCGATATCGAGATTCCACTGGTCATAGACCGGCGTTTGCGGCCTCCAGTCCTGGCTGGTTACGCCGGCGAAGGGCGCATTGGCGGGATTCAGGGGCGGGAATCCAGCTGCAAGCGTAACTTGCGAAGGAGTTATTCCGTCGCTCTTAAACGTCGGCTCGAAAAAGAAGGGCAGATTATAGTCGAGTTGCAGGGGATCGCCGGTGCGAATTTCATAAAAGACAAAAAAGCGGCCGTATCCAGCACGCACAACTAGCGGCTTGGAGTGGAACGGGCTGTAGGCGAAGCCGACGCGGGGCGCGAAGTTGTCCTTGTGTGGTGTCGCCAAATGCTCCGGGTAACCTGGAATGCCGGCCGGAATGACGACTCCTTTGACGTAGTCGAAGTTGCTCTCGTGATTGTGTGCCTCGTAGAGCGGGGTGACATAGTCATAGCGCAGGCCGAGGTCGAATGTTAACTTCGATGTCGCTTTGAAATTATCCTCAATAAAGGCTCCATATGTGTGCTGACGGTTGCCGAAATAAGTGACCGTCGAAATGATGGAGTTGACCGGCAATCCCAGAAGCATATCCGCCAAGCCATTTCCGCTTCCGTCGCCGATCGAGCCTGCATCAGACGTGAATTGTCCGCTAAAGGAGAGATTTCCGCGGGGTTGACCGATTTGCAGAAGATTGAACTGATCAAAGTGAACCTGTGGCCCGAGCTTGATCAGATGTTTGCCGCGTATGTAGCTGAGCGTGTCATTAATCTGGATGTCCTGGCTGGTGCTGCGGGTCGGGGTGAACAGCGGCTCACCAAGTCCGTGGTATCCGTTCGGCGCGAACCAGGTAAGCCCATTCGTTAATGGATTGTTAGGGAGCCCGGGCATCTGCAGGCTGGCCGACGGGTATTTTTGCCCGTAAGAAGGAGAGTTCGAAATGTAATGAACGCGGTTGAAGCCAACTCGTATTGCGTTCACAAGGTTGCCGTTCATAGTGTCCGTCAGGCCGAGTACCAGACCTTGCGCATTCAACGGCCGATTTCCGGTATTGAAGCTTCCTCCGTCGGCGATTCCAGAAAAAACCGGGGCCTGAAAGCGGGTGTCTTCAAGCAATGAAAATCTTTCAAAGAGCTGAATTTTGCCCGTAATATTTTCGTCAGCACGGACATCCATCTGGTCGACTTGATCATGCCCGGGCGCATTCACTTGGTAGTTGTTTGCCGTCCCTGCGAGATTTGGCGATGGATACAGAGCTGCGTAGTTCAAGCCGATGCTGTTCATGCGGGCCGCGGGAATTATGTTGGCTTGTCCGAGGATAGGCTGACCTGTAGTCGGATCAAAGCCGAAACCATTCCGCACTATGGAACCACCGGGCAGCGTTTGGGTGGTGTTCGGATCGTAAATCTCGTTCACAAAGACCGGTCGGCCAAGCGCGTCAAAACACGGCGATGTTCCATTCGCGCCGCAGTTCGTTGATTGTGGACCTAGAATGCCGCTGAAATCTCCACTGCGCTCATTCGACGTGCCATTTGTGCCGTCCGTAGGCACAGTCGCGAAATCGGTAGCCGCCGAGTGAATCCGTGTGCCTTCATAATCGAGAAAAAAGAACGCTTTGTCTTTCTTAATAGGCCCACCGAGCGCGCCCCCAAACTGGTTCTGTTTATACGGTGCCTTGGTTTGGTTAGGGGATTCGAAGTAGCCGCGTGCGTCAAATGCCTGGTTGCGCACGAATTCCCATACCTCTCCATGCAAGCTGTTGGTGCCCGACTTTGTGGTTGCATTAATCACCGCGCCGCCGCTGCGTCCGAATTCAGGCGAGTAATTCGAAGTTTGAATCTTGAATTCTGCGATAGCATCCACGCTGCTCAATACAGCCACGTCGCCGTTGTCGTTAGAGTTGTTGTCGATGCCATCAAGAATAAAGTTGTTCTGATCGCCGCGAGTGCCATTCACCGCGAAGCTGCCGCCTGCATTTCCATTTGTGGGCGTGCTGCCTCCGTTCACTGGCCCCTCGATTACCTTGGATACACCGGAGGTCAGCTCCGCGAGGTCTGTGTAGCGTCGTCCATTAAGCGGCAGGTCCTCGACTTGCTGTGCGGCAACCACATCGCCGAGGGATGCGGTCTCAGTTTCGAGCAGTGGAGCCTGGCTAGTGACTTCAGCCGTTTGAGCAACGGAGCCGACGCGAAGCTCGAAATCGAGCCGCAGGTTCTGCTGAACATCAAGCACAATACCGGGGCGGGTTTCAGTCCGGAAGCCGACCGCCTCTGCCGAAACTGCATATCGTCCAATCTTCAGCGGTGTAATGACGTAGCTGCCATTGTTATCGCTCTTCGCCGCAATACGGATGCCGGTATCCATCTCGGTTGCGGTTATGGTGACATTAGGGAGCACGGCTCCGGTTGGATCTCGTACGGTTCCGGTAACCGTCGCGGTATCTACCTGCGCCCACGCGCTTAGAGCTGTCGCAACACCCCATAGCAGGGCCACAGCAAATCTGCATTTCATAACACCCTCGAGTATGGAGACCTAACAGACTGGTTGTCTCTCAAGCGTGCGCGAATATAGTGATGTTATGTTTGTTTTGTCAAGACAATTGTCCGTATCTGATCGATTAGCTCATCTAACCTGCTTTTGCTGAGAGCGACGGTGGGGGAGTTCGCTCCTGCCATCAGACGGGGAATTGGGGCTGTGGCCCACTGAACTGCCGGGCTTTTAATCGGTAAGCAGAACTACTCTGCTTAAGTTCACGGGGCGGTCGGGATCGAGTTCCTTGTGCAGGGCCCTGTAATACCCCATTAATTGTCCCGCGAGGGTAAACGCTGCCAAGCATGAAGGCTCCGGGAGAGAGCAGTCGAGTTCGGTGATCAGGTCCGCCGCAGCACGCGCGCGGCTGGAGGCCTGCTTTGCAACGACCAGGGTTTTTCCGCCCAGATCCTTTACTTCTTCGAGCACCTCGACCTCGGCATCGTTGTTGGTGTCGGAAAGGAGAAAACTGACCAGGGTCGCACCGCTGACTATGGCTTTGGGACCGTGCCGAAACTCAAGTGTATGGAAAGACTGCGCGTAGGTGCGGGACATTTCCATCACTTTCAGCGAAGACTCGCATGCCAATCCATAGTACGGACCTTGACCCAGGCAGACGTAGTCCGAACAGGTGTTATCGTCGACAAATCCCCGCACTGTTATCGGCAGGCTCTGCAGTAGTCGTTCTGCAACGGTGGGCAGAGCGTGAAGATATTGCAGAAACTCATTCTTTCCCGCCAGCGCCGCAGCCAAATATTGCAGGGCCAGCAGCATCGACGTAAACGAGCGCGTCATCACCGTGCTTTGTTCGTCAGCTTCCGGCAGCACGATCGAAGCTGTAGCCAGGCTTTCCAGTTTCTGGTTGGGCGCGCAGGAGATCGCAACCGTAGGGATTTCTCTCTCATTCAGCAGCTGCGCTGCACGCAAAACTTCAGAGGTTTCACCGGAACGCGAGATCAGCACTGGAGCGAGTTTCTTCGCGCCGTTGAAAACCAGATCAGGGAATAACAGTAGTTCAGAAGCAGGCAGCGCACGCGCTCGGATCCCCGTGATCGCTGTCCAGCTTGCGGCGGCTGCAAGAGCGATGTAATAGCTTGATCCGCAACCGATAAAAACCCACTCTGGGGCCTTTCCAAACCGGCGGGCAATTTCCCGAACCCTTTCTTCGGATCCAAGCCGCTTCAGACAGTCGGCCCAGCAGCGGGGCTGGGAAAGAATTTCCGCGAGAGTGTGTCTACCTAAAGCCGATTGTGAATGGGATCTGTCGTTAGGCATCGAGTTCCTGGCGGACTACAGTTCGGAGCCTACGTTAGTCGCTCTGTGAGCGATAGTCAACTTTTTTGTTTGAACGTGCGTGAATTATCGCCTTTCGTGCGCGACGGTTCGGCAACGATCACCTGCAGACCGGCCTCACGAAGCTGTTCAATGAAGTCCAGATCGGTTCCCGAGTCGGTAATCAGAATGTCGATATCGGTTACGGGTCCAACAAAGGCGAAGCGTTGCCTGCCGAACTTGGTGTGGTCCGCAAGTGCGATCCGCGTCTTTGCAGCCTTCGAAACCATTCGCGTTATCTGCGCTTCGGCATGGTGGGCGGTAGAAACGCCATATCTCGGATCAATCGCGCTGACACCCAAGATCGCTTTGTCCAGTCGTATCTCAGACAGCGCACGATGCGCCCATTCGCCGGAAAGATAAAACGTATCTTTATGCAAGTCTCCACCTGTGCACATAACCGTTACACCGCCGCTGCGCTGTAATTCGCAAACGATCGTGGGGGAATTTGTCACCACGGTGAGCCGGTGGCGGTGAACCAGTCGACGAGCCAGTTCGAAAACGGTTGTGCTCCCCTCCAGGAAAATGGTGTCACCATCGAGGACAAGTTGCTCGGCAGCACGGGCGATCTGCCGCTTTTCTTCGTTCTCGCTTCTGAGCAGTGCGTCGTAAGTAGGCTGGAAATTTGTACTCGACATGCGGGAGACGGCTCCCCCATGGGAGCGCACTAAGACCCCCTCCTGCTCGAGCGCGGCCAGATCGCGACGAATGGTAGCCGCCGTGACGCTGAGCCGATCGCAGAGTTCTGAAGCCGACACCGTACGTTGTGCGGTCAGGATTTCGCGAATTCGAAACCGCCGTTCTTCGGCAAGCATTTGTGATCACATTTTATGTCAAGCAAGCAACCAGAAAAATTTGCAGCGGTCAAAGCAGAAATGTACCGCGAGCGGATGTACCGCTTGAACCATTGACATATCAGCCTCGTGGCAAAAGGTTTAGAACTCAATGCAACTTCCGTTAACCCAGGCGTGGTCGCAGATTCGCTACCAATCGATCCGGAACAGATAAAAATGCACAAAATCATCCAACCATGTATTAATATTGGGCGTTTGTCAACAGCCATTTGTCGATGCGACATCGGCTTCACCCCCTGAGGCGCGTTCGTGGAGTTTAGGTATAGGTATGGTCGGATCAATCTGCTAGTGGGCCTTGGGGTGTGTTTTGCGGCACTGACGGCGCAGCCGCAACAGCATTCTGCCCCCTCAGCGCAAGACCCGGGCTCACGAGGTGATTTGCGCGCCCTTGCGGCTCTTGTGCCTGTGGATACTCACACACATGTAGCTAAAGGCGATGCAGCTTTTTATGCCATGCTTGCTCGCCTCCACATGCATATTCTGAATATTCTCCTTGTCGACGATCACGACCCGTATCGAAAAAATCTGAATTCCCAGCGTGCAGATGCGGAAAGAGTCATCCAGGAAAGCCATGGATACGCTTCGCTCTGTACCAGTTTTGATCCGTTTCAGTTCAACAATGCAGGATTCGCCGCTTCAGCAATCCGTGGCTTGAACCAGGATTTCATGAATGGCGCGATTGCCGTGAAGATCTGGAAAAACATCGGCATGGAACTGAAAGACAAAAGTGGACGGTACGTCGTAGCCGATGACCCGAGGTTTGAGCCAGTTTACCTCGACATCCAAAATCATAATCGGACGCTCATTGCGCATCAGGCCGAACCAGATGAAGCTTGGGAAGCGGCAAATCCGAATGGCCTGGATTACCCATACTACAAAGAACATCCGATCTGGTATATGTATGACAAACCCGGCGTGCCCGCCAAGAAACAGATTCTGGACGCGCGCGATCATCTGTTGGCGCAGAATCCAAAGCTGCGGGTCGCTGGCGCACATTTGGGTAGCATGGAAGACGATCTCAACGGGCTTGCGCAGCGCTTTGATCGTTATCCCAATTTCGCCGTCGACACCGCTGCACGCGTTGTGCATATGGTTGTCATGCCGAGCGATACAGTTCGCGCCTTCATCCTGAAATATCAAGACCGCATCGTTTATGGAACCGATTTAGGATACGCCCAAGACGAAGCCTTGGAAGAGGTGGTGAAAGAATGGCAGGATCAATACGCGCGCGATTGGCGATACTTTTCTACGCGCGACACCTTCGAGTATGACCGACACAAGACCGAGGGACTTGGCCTACCTCCTGCAGTTCTGCGCAAGCTGTATCACGCGAACGCCGTACGCTGGTTTCCTGGAATTCTAGCCTCCCGCCCATGAGTCGCCAATGGTGCGCACTGTGCAACGCCTGCTCAGTGATGCCACCCAGCAAATATCGTTGTTGTTTGTCGCCCCCTAACGGCCAATTTTGTGGGGACTATCGCCCAGAGATCTGCAGGAAGGATGAAATCACGGTCCTCCCTACCTGTATATC
>JAFAWX010000379.1 GCA_019241535.1 Acidobacteriota bacterium
GTGCTCAAGCTTCCGGAACCGAGCGAGGAAAGATGTCGACTCTGACTATGACACACGCTCCCAAGGGTCTCGAGGGCGTGGTCGCCACCACATCCAAGATTTGCTACATCGACGGCGAGAACGGGATCCTCGCTTACGGCGGCATTGATATTCACGAACTGGCGGAAAACTCTACCTTCGAAGAAACCTGTTACCTTCTCTGGCACGGCCGACTGCCAGCACACAATGAACTTAAAGAGCTGGGAAGCCGGCTGGCCGCGGAACGCAAGCTCGATCCTGCGGTCGTCGATTTCCTCAGAAAAGTTCCCCGCAGCGCTTTGCCCATGGACGTTCTCCGCACAGCCGTTTCGCTCCTGGGCCTCTACGATCGCGATGAGAACAGTACTGACCATGATGCCAATGTCAATAAGGCCATACGGCTGACATCGCAGGTGGCCATGGTGGTAGCCGCCTATGACCGCCTACGCAAGGGGAAGAGCCTAATCGACCCCGACCCTTCGCTTTCGCACGCAGCTAACTTGCTGTTGTTGTTAAACGGCGAGAAGCCTTCGCCGACTGCGGAGCGCGCGCTGGATATCGCCCTGATTCTGCATGCTGACCACGAACTCAATGCCTCGACGTTTGCCGCGCGCGTGACCGCGGCCACTCTGTCCGACATGCACTCGGCGATCACCTCCGCCGTGGGGGCGCTGAAGGGACCGCTGCACGGGGGAGCGAACGAAGCGGTTTTTCACATTCTCGAGAAGATTGATGCCTCGGGCGCTGATCCCGTCGACTACGTGCGGCAGATGCTGGCAGACAAGAAGAAAATCTCCGGTTTCGGCCACCGCGTCTATCGCACCGAAGATCCCCGTGCCACTCACCTGCGCCGCATGTCGGAAGATCTCTGCCGTACGGCCGGTCAGCCGAAGTGGTTTGAGATGTCGCGGAAAATCGAGCAATTCGTTAAAGCTGAGAAAAAATTGAACGCCAATGTGGATTTCTACTCGGCCTCAACTTATCGCGTTCTGGGAATCGACGTTGACTTGTTTACGCCTGTTTTTGCGGTTTCACGCATGAGCGGGTGGACGGCGCACGTAGTCGAGCAGCTCGAAGACAATCGCCTGATCCGTCCGCGCGCCGAGTACATCGGTCCCGCCTACCCGCAGCACTGGGTCCCTCTCGACAAACGCTGACCTTGTTCTCACCCCGCAAGCCAGGTTAGCGGTGCGGCTGCGAGGACGAGGAGGTGTGTGCCGGGGGCGCAGAGGGAGGTGCGCTCCTCATCGGTTCTCCCGAGAACGAGGGATGACGATTCTCGCCACGCGACGACGGGCCCGGCCCGGCGGTTCCGCCGTTGATGCGCTCGGTTGCAACCCCCCGCTTTTCAACCTTTTGTGACAGCCCTGCCAGATTATTGCTCTGGCCGCGAGGCACGCCCAGGCCAGCGGAATTGTTTCGAATTACCAGACTGCCCGTCTTTTGTCCAGTCATGGCTGCCGGTCCGCGGTTTACCACCAACGTGTTGGTGCCTGCTGCTGGCGCGCGAGGCACAACAAAGCCCGAAGGAGCATTTACCAGCTGTGGTTGCCTGTACCAGGGCATCCAGACGCCACCCGGCTGCCAGGCCCAGCCATATCCCGACATAAAGACCCAGTTTCCATAGTGGTAAGGAAGCCAGCCCCAAGGGTAGGCTGAAACCCAGCCGTACCCCCAGCCGGGATGAAAGAGCCAGGCTCCATCCATGAACGGGTCCCAACCTATCCCGGTGAAATAAGGCTGCCACATCATTCCGTATCCCGGGACACTAAAGAAGTTACCGTAATAGGCGAGATCGCTGCCTCCGTAGCGGTAGGGCGAATAGTTGCCATACGGTGAGCTCGAATAACGTGAATGGTACTGATCTTGTTCCTTGTCCCAGGAGTCGAAGTCCAGCGGTTCTATGTTCTTGGCAATCGCAGAGCGCGCCTCATCGGAAAGGTCGAGGTTTGCCGTCTGATTCTTTTTCACTTCGAGCGCGCCGGAAGGCCCGTTGATCTCCACATCACCTTTGAAAACGGCCACCTCCGCCCTGGGATTGTTGATGCGCACGCGCAGGTGAGCCGAGCGTGCAAGCACGATATTCTGGTCACCGATCTGGATGGTAAGTTCCGCATTCTTACTTCCGGCAAAGCTAACGTAAGCAGTGCCTTCTGCCACCTCGACGGCAGAGATCTTCTGCCCCGAATCCCGCAGAGCAAGCCGGGGAAACTGAACCGCGCTGCGCGGCGCCAGACGAATGGTGCTGCCATCCTCAAACTCGACCTCCGCACGCCCGTCAGCGGTTCGGAGGCGCGCGCCTTCAGTTATGGGCAAATTGATCATGGCTTTCTCGTACTGCCCGGTGCCGCGATCAATTGTGACTTGGCCCTCGAGGTAACTAAGTCGCACGATCCGAACTTGGGAATCCGAGCGCGCGGGAAGCGAGACCAACAGGCAAAACAGGCCTGAAAGAACGATAGGGGAGAAGGACTTCAGCGACATGGAAACCTCCGCTGGGAGCTGGCCTTTTTTTAATTAGAACATATTTCCCCCGCATTCGTTGTCTCTCCCATGTCAACAGTGTGCTCCAGATTCTTGCTCTTCGGACTCCGGACCCGGGATGGCGCGAACAAGCCCGTATCATCGCAACCACAACGTGTTTCTGCGGCCACGAGCTCCGCCATGGTCCCGTTCGGTTAACTACAGCAGAATGAATAAATTCCTTGCTGGCCCTCGCCATGCCCCTTCGTCAGCGTCCCTAGGAGGGGATTATGGCAAACATCAATAGCCTCGATGAAACGACAGACAAATCAAAGCAACTTGGGGTACACAGTTGGCTGAGCTTCTGCTTGCCCGCTATCTGTGCCGGAACCCTGATGGCAGTGGCACTTTTGCTGGCGATCAGCTGTTCCAGGAAGTCGGACCAGCCAGCGGCGAAAACCAATGCGACCGCCAGCCCGGCGGTGGCCAGCCCGGCGCCGAGCGCGGGATCGCCCATGGTAGCAAAGGCGAAGAAGATCAAGCGACACCGCCCACCTAACGCAACCTACGTAAACAGCCAATATGGAATATCGTTCAGTTATCCGCGAAAGTACAGCTTGCAGGTTGCAGGCGAACCTTCTTCGATGCTGCGCACGACGAATTTCGTGAGGGCCGGGGCGATCGGCATTACCTCGCTAGAGCTGCCCGGAGACGCTTATCCCCAAACCAATTACTCGTCCGCATCGCTAAGCGTGAGCATCAATCCGGCTTTGACGGCCGAAGAATGCGTGCTTTTTCCCGCGAATACAAGCAGCCCGGACCAGATGCGGCCCGAGTCGGTGAAGCTGGGGGGCAACGAGTTCACGGCGGTTGAGCAGACGGCCGAAGCGCCTGAACATCGCTTTGATCGAAAATATTTTCATTTGTTCACGAACCGGGCGTGCTATGAATTCGCGATGGAGGTGGAGACCTCGATCAAGGTCGATGAGAGTTTCGCCCCGCTGGACCGCGATAAAGTCTTCGAGCGACTTGAAAAAATTGTCGCCAGTGCGCGAATCAAACAGGTTGAGCTGCCGCAAACGTTGCTCGAGGCGGCAAAAAGTGGTGCCGCACCGGCTCGCACTAGCGTCGATTCGACGGTCGAGAAGTCGCGGGCAGTTCCGGCCGAGCAGAAGTGAGGAGTCTCTCTTAGGGGCGGACGATCTCGTCCGCCCACTACGGTACGCGCTGGTGTAAAAACCGGCGTTTTGTGCCGAATTGCAACCGCTCCAAAATACAAGACCAGGTCGAGAGTCGGATTGCGAGAAATTGCCTCCGTCTCAATCACAGGCTGGAACCCAGCCGTGTTTCATCTCAGTGCTTTGGCCGGGAATCCCCGGGCGACTACTTCTTCCGTGATCGCGCAATCGCCTCGCGAGCTTCACGATCGGCCGTGCGGCGGCGTTCGGTCTCGCGCTTGTCCCAGAGCTGCTTGCCCTTGGCTAAGGCAAGTTCCACCTTCACTCTGCCGTTGTTGAAGTACACACGCGTAGGAATCAAGGTGAGGCCACGCTGCTGGGTCTTGCCGATCAACCTCCGAATCTCCTCTCGGTGGACCAGCAGTTTACGGGTCCGCAGTGGAGGATGATTGTAGATATTGCCATGCTCGTAGGCTCCGATATGGCAGTTCAGAAGCCAGAGCTCATTGTCCTTAATGATTCCGTAGGCATCCTTCAGGTTCACCCTGCCGGCGCGGATGGATTTCACCTCCGTACCTGTTAAGGCAATCCCGGCCTCGAATTTTTCGAGCAAGAAATAGTTGTGTGCGGCGATCCTATTGATAGCGGCATCTCGGTGGCCCGCGGCCGTAGGTTCGCGGCGGGGGTTTTTCGCGGGAGCAGATGTGGTCTGCCGGTGTCCTGGCCGATTCATCAGCTACAGAGTATCGCAAGGAGGAGCCGCTTACGCACCATCTGTTGTTTGGAGGCGGAGGTTTTCATCCCGCTTCCACGGGCGGTGATTGTGACCGATCGCTTGTTCGCTTCGAGCCGGGCGATGGAACGGTGCGCAAAGGTCGTAGTACCAAGGTGCGAAGCCATGTCGAGGGTAACCTTGGCCGGGTTACTGGCGATGCTATAATCGCGCTTTCCCACAGCTGAAAAAGATACTCAGTCGCATTCGGCGGGTAGGGAAGCAATGTCTTTCTTTTGAGGACTTTACTGATGAAACGCGCAACCCGCCCGGCGCTGATGGCCTGGCTTTTCCTCTTACTTATTATCCCCGCGCTTGGTGAGAGCGGCAGGTCACTTTATAAGAAAGGACGGATCGCCGAGGCGCGCCAAAACTACGAGCAGGCTTACGACCTCTACAAGCAGGCGTATGAGCAAAATCCGCAAGATCTCTCTTATCGGTCCGCTTATGAGCGGCTGAGATTCCTGGCGGGTGCATCGCACGTGCATCGCGGACAACTGCTGCGGGAAGCGGGCAGACTGGAAGAGGCTTTGGCAGAATTCCGCAAGGCCGCCGAGATCGACCCTTCAAGCGCTATTGCGAAACAGGAAATCCAAATCGTCAACCAGATGATTCAGGCGGCCAAGAAAACGCCCGCCCCCGAGACCACCACCCATGAACCCAGCGTCCTCGAAAAAAGACTCGAGCAAGCCGGCGGACCGGTCGAATTGGGTGCCATTCCCAATGTGCCCATTAACCTGAAAATCACTGAAGACAGCAGGGTCATTTATGAAACCATCGGCAAGCTGGCTGGTATTAACGTCCTGTTTGATCCCGATTACACGTCCCGTCGCATCAAGGTAGAGCTGAATTCGGTTTCGCTCGAGGAGGCGCTCGAAATCGTCGCTCTGGAATCGAGGACCTTCTGGCGGCCGGTAACGGCGAATACCATCTTCGTTGCCGCCGATAATCCCGCCAAGCGTAAGGATCTGGAACAAAGCGTAATCAAGACCTTCTATCTGTCGAATCTCTCTCAGCCGACCGAACTGCAGGACGTGGTTAATGCACTGCGCCAGATCCTCGAGATCGCTCGCATACAGCCGTTACCATCCGAAGGCGCCATTGTCGTGCGCGGCAGCCCCGATCAGGTTGCTCTGGCGCAAAAGCTCGTGAGTGATCTCGACAAATCCAAGCCGGAAGTAATTGTCGATGTAGCCGTGCTGCAGATCAGCAAGGATAAGAAGCGCACCCTGGGCATCAATCCCCCGACCAGCATGACTGTGCAGTTGCAGCCGAACGTCACAACCACGACGCCGACCACGACCACAACGGGCACAAACACGACGACGGGCACGACTACCACGACGCCCACCTCAACCACCGCCTCGAGTGGCTCGATTAACCTGAATTCTTTGGCCAACCTGAACGCAACCGATTTCCAGGTAACCGTGGCGCCGGCCACCATCAGCGCCTTACTTTCCGACAGCAACACCAAACTTATTCAGAACCCTCAGATCCGTTCGCTTGATGGCCAGAAGGCATCGCTCAAGATCGGGGACCGGATTCCGGTGGCCACGGGATCGTTTCAGCCCGGCATTGGCGGGGTGGGAATCAACCCGTTGGTAAACACACAATTCCAGTACCTCGACGTGGGTGTCAATATCGACATTACCCCTCGAATCCATTCGACCGGAGAGGTTACGCTGAAGATTTCGATGGACATCTCTTCCGAGACGGGCACGACCAATATCGGAGGTATCGAGCAGCCGATTATCGGACGGAAGCTCATCGAACACGAGGTTCGCCTGCGGGAAGGAGAGGCCAATCTGATGGGCGGCATGCTCGAGGACCTGCAGAGCAAGAACCTCAGCGGAATTCCCGGCCTGGCACAGATTCCACTGCTGAAGTATTTGTTCGGACAGACCGCCACAGAACACTCCCAGACGGAGACGGTTTTCGTAATGATTCCCCACATTGTGCGTCGGCAGGTGCTCTCTGCCTTGAACGAGGAGGCGGTTGACGTGGGCACGGCCAGCGCCATCGGACTGCGACGCGTCGGACACAGCGTTTCGGCTGCTCCTGCGCAGTCGGCCGGGCCTTCGGCGGGTGCTGGCGCTGTGGCCGTACCGCAGCCGCCCACGCCTTCGCAGCAGCCTGAGCCGGAACTCGTTCAGCGCGGGGCAAGCGGCGGAGCCAGTTTCGCGTTCGATCCGCCTACAAGCACGCAGCGCGTTGGCTCAACTTTCACCGTTAACGTGCTGCTTAACGGCGCGCAGAACGTGTACTCAGTTCCTCTGCAGCTCTCCTATGACCCCAAGCTTCTGCAGGTCGTAAATGTCTCGAATGGAAGCCTGCTTTCCCAGGATGGACAAATCGTAACCGTCACCCATAGGGAAGATGACAGCACGGGAACAATGCAGGTAACCGCGACCCGGCCTCCGGGGGCTCCTGGCATCTCAGGTCAAGGAGCGGTAGTGACTCTCACGTTGCTGGCGAAGTCCCCTGGACAAGCATCTCTAACCATCGCCCGTGGCGGCGCCCGGGATCCGGCAATGCAGGCGCTGGCCGTGAGCGGAGCCAGCGCAACGGTTACAATTCAATAGAGGGCAGTGCCGGCCAGAACCGGCATTAGCCCGCCCGGCACCACCGGACACGAGATGGTTAACTCCGCTCGGGCCTGCGCTCAGGAGCGAGCGCGGGTACCAGGCTTCCCGTCGATATATTCATGCAAATGGCTGCACGAAATACGTTCCCTATCAGAATGGTCTCAAAGCAGCGGGCCCAGATCGGTTTTACCTTAATTGAGCTGATCGTGGCTACCACGATTCTGGTGATTCTGACCGGCATGGCCATTCCCATGGCGCGAATCACTATCAAGCGCGAGAAGGAGCGCGAGTTGCGCCACGCTCTTTGGGAAATGCGGGACGGCATCGACCGCTACAAGGACGCGGCCGACCGGGGAGCATTTCAAATCAAAGTGGGCAGCGAGGGATATCCACCGGACCTAGATACTCTGGTCAACGGGGTGGATGTGGGCGGCAAAAAGCTCAAGTTTCTGCGCAGAATTCCCATCGATCCCATGACCGGTGGTACTGAGTGGGGACAGCGGGCCATGCAGGACGACCCGGCTTCGGATTCCTGGAACGGAGAAAACGTCTTTGACGTCTACACAAAATCGCAAGGCACCGCGCTCGATGGCACGAAGTACAGGGATTGGTAGATGAGCTCGAAGCACAACCGGAGCCGCGGCTTCACCCTGCTGGAACTGATGATCGTGATCTTCATTATGCTGATTCTGGTCTCGATCGCCGTTCCCAACTTCACGCGCTCCGTCCAGAGATCCCGAGAAGCGGTGCTGCGCCAGAACCTGTTTACGCTGCGCGATCTTATCTCTCAGTACACGCTGGATAAGCAGAAAGCGCCGCAGTCGCTCGATGATCTGGTTCAGGCGGGTTACCTGAAGCAGATTCCGAAAGATCCCATGACCAACCAGGCGGATTGGGTCGTCGAGCAGGCAGAGGAGAACACTGTCATGTCGCCCGATCAACAGGATCAGGGCGGCATCGACGATGTGCACAGTGCTTCTAGCATTGTCGGCAGCGACGGCAACGCCTATAACACCTGGTGAAGATGGCACGTCTTCGACTGTCCGGGTTTCCTGCAGCCACGTGATGCCCGCCTAGCCAGCCGCTCCAAGAAGCACTAACATGGCATTTATGCTGGTAGAAACGGAAGTTGCCACTTACAGGCCAGTGCGCGCACCCCGGGGGAATCGGCTTACCTGCCGCGGATGGCAGCAGGAAGCCGCCATGCGCATGCTGATGAACAATCTCGACGAGGAGGTTGCTGAACGCCCTCGCGATCTGGTCGTCTATGGCGGAACCGGGAAGGCGGCACGCAATTGGGATTGCTATGCCGCCATAGTGAAAGCGCTGAAGGCGCTGGCTGACGATGAGACTCTGCTCGTGCAATCAGGTAAACCGGTTGGCATCTTTCAAACTCACGAAGGCGCACCCCGGGTACTGATTGCCAATTCCAACCTGGTCGGACACTGGTCAAACTGGCAGAAGTTTAACGAACTGGAGCGCGCCGGCCTCATGATGTACGGTCAAATGACGGCCGGTTCCTGGATTTACATCGGCTCACAGGGTATCGTGCAGGGCACGTTCGAAACCTTTGCGGCAGCCGGACAAAGGCATTTTGCCGGAGACCTGGCGGGCAAGCTGATCGTTAGCGGCGGTATGGGTGGAATGGGGGGAGCCCAGCCTTTGGCCGCCACCATGAATGGCGCCGCATTCCTGGGGATCGAGGTTGATCCCGAGCGGATCAAGAAGCGCCTGCGCACTGGATATTGCGATTTAATGGTCACCAGCCTCGATGAGGCCTTGCGGGTTCTGAAAAATGCAGTTCGAAAACGGGAGAATGTCTCCGTAGGCCTGGTGGGCAATTGCGCTGACATTATTCCCGAGCTGGCTGATCGCGGGGTGATACCGGATATTCTGACCGACCAAACTTCGGCGCATGATCCGTTGAACGGATATATCCCCAGTGGGATGTCGTTTGACCAGGCACTCGAGCTCCGCGAGCGTGATCCGCGGGGCTACGAAGAGCGGGCGCTCGACTCGATCGCACGGCACGTTGAAGGCATGTTGCGCCTGCAGCACATGGGTTCGATCACCTTTGATTACGGCAACAACATTCGTACCTTCGCCTTTCAGCGGGGGGTCAGAAACGCCTACGACTTCCCCGGCTTTGTTCCCGCTTACATTCGTCCCCTGTTTTCGGAAGGGCGCGGACCGTTTCGTTGGGTGGCACTTTCGGGCGAAGCTTCCGACATCCGCATAACCGACGACCTGGTGCTCGAGCTTTTCCCCGACAATGCGATTCTCCGCCGCTGGATCGAACTGGCGCGAAAGCGAATAAAATTCCAAGGCTTGCCGGCGCGAATCTGTTGGCTCGGCTATGGCGAACGCGCGCAATTTGGGCTCGCGATTAACGAACTAGTGAAGCGGGGCAAGCTGCAGGCACCAGTGGTGATGGGTCGCGACCACCTAGACTGTGGCTCCGTCGCCTCTCCTTTTCGCGAAACGGAGGGTATGAAAGACGGCAGTGACGCCGTCGCGGACTGGCCGCTTCTGAATGCTCTGTTGAATACGGCTGCTGGCGCTTCCTGGGTTTCCATTCACAACGGCGGCGGAGTCGGGATCGGCTATTCGCTGCACGCCGGACAGGTCAGTGTCGCCGATGGAACGGACACCATGGCCAGGCGCATCGAGCGTGTGCTGACAACCGATCCAGGCAGCGGAATAATTCGTCACGCCGACGCCGGGTACCCGGAGGCGAAGCACTTTGCCAGGGAAAAAGGCATAACAATACCTATGCCATAGCAGCCTCTGGAACCTTCGTACGCCCGGCATTTCATATCAGCCTGGCTATTTAACTTTCTAATTTAAGCACCGCGAGCAAGGGCCCGATCGGGCCAGCAAACCGAAACCACCATCCCAAAATCAGATACGGCGCTCTCCTTCCAGTATCCGATTCCTACGCTAAAACCCCGGAAACACGTGCTGTCCTCGGAAACTTAATGGTGGTGCAAACCTTACTAGAGTTGTGCCGTTATCAGCATGTGGCTCCCAATCGAAAGCGGAAGCGGGCCTTATGCGCCTCGCGACTTGCACACCGTGGACACCCGGCTGAGCCAGCGTCAGAGTTGTTAAGGAAGTCCCAGAGATCAACAATTCGCATCCATACTTTTTCCGCGATCATCTGCAGCCGAGCTGCTACAGGGAAGTACGCTTGCAGGGTGCGGGTATTGCCGGTTCGCGGGTGAGAATATATTGTCGCGAGGCAAATCTCGGCTACCGAGCACTTTCTGCAGCTGATGAATGAGTTTTTGGAGAACGGCAGACTCAACCGCCTTGCTGCGGGTTCTGAGTTTATTATCACTGCCAGCCTGTATCATTCTGAACCGTGAACCGCCGTCTCTCAGCCGCGGAGTTGCTTGGTCCATTAGAAGGAGATATGAAGCCGGAGTCCGCGCCCAAGCCGATTCTGCTTCTCAATATCGGACAGCTCGTGACAATTCGATCGCTGAATGCGGTCGATGGACCACGGCGGGGAGTGGAGTTCAGCCAACTCGGGATTATCGAAGACGGAGCGGTGCTATGTCTGGGCGGGAGAATCGTGGCCGTGGGGACGACCAGGGATGCACTTCGCGATTCTTGGCTAAAGAAGCACAAAAGGACAGCGATTGAAATCGATTGCCATGGACGTGTCGTTTTGCCCGGGTTCGTAGATTCGCATACCCATCCGGCTTTCCTGTCCCCCCGGCTGACTGATTTCGAGCGGCGCCTTGCGGGAGCGACGTATGAACAGATCGCTAAGGCGGGAGGGGGGATAAGATCCAGTGTTGAAAGCGTGCGCCGGGCCAGAGAGCAACGGTTAACGGACCAGGTTCTAAGCGCGATGAATCAGGCTGCCGAATACGGCACCACTACGATTGAGGCAAAGTCCGGGTACGGTTTATCGCTCGCCGGGGAGTTAAAGTCGCTTCAGGCAATCCGTGCCGCGGCGGGCTGTTGGTCAGGCACAGTTTTATCGACCTTGCTCGGGGCGCACGTCGTTCCGCGCGAATTTGAGCGCCAGCCCGGGAAATACATTGCTCTAGTCTGCAACCGGATGATCCCGAAAGCCGCTGAGCGCAAGCTCGCCGACTTTGTCGACGTATTCTGCGACAGTGGAGCGTTCAGCGAAGAAGATAGTTTGGCTATTCTAGCCAGTGCCCGTAAAAATGGTTTCCAACTTCGCGCCCATGTTTCCCAATTGACGCGTTCGCCGCTTGCGCGATTACTCAGCCTCGGTCCTCGATCGCTCGATCACTTGGATAAGGTAAACCAGTTGGATGTCGTGCTCCTGGCAAAGAGCAACACCGTAGCCACGCTCCTTCCTGCGGCCAATTACTTTCTTGGCCTTCGGCATTTTCCGCCCGCCCGCGAGTTGATCGATGCCGGGGTCGCCGTGGCGCTAGCTACCGACTACAACCCCGGATCGGCGCCAACCATAAGCATGCAATTCGTTTTGTCATTGGCCTGTACTCAGATGAAAATGACCCCGGGGGAGGCCATTGTTGCAGCGACGATTAATGGAGCATGCGCCCTGGGATTGGCGGCGCGCAAAGGCTCGATCACACCGGGAAAGGACGCCGATCTGGCTCTTTTCGATGTGGCCGACTATCGTGAGATTCCGTACTGGGCCGGAGGAAATCGCTGTCAACTGGTGCTTACGTACGGCAGAGTTGTTCAATCACGGCGTTGAGTGAAAGCAAGTGGATTGCTATAATTCTTTCCGACTCACGCGCCCCCTGCTTTTCAACGCGTCTTGCGGTAGTTCCGCGCAATTTTCCGAGCTGTCTCAAACCAGCGCATGCACGAAGGCGCGGTAGGACATGTGGCCAGGTAGCTCAGTTGGTAGAGCGCAGCCCTGAAAAGGCTGGCGTCGGCGGTTCGATTCCGTCCCTGGCCACCATATTTCCAGTAACTTACGCATCTCCTGTTCCTCAGTTTGCGTCCAATTGCGTCCCATTCACTGCACGCGAAGCGTACTGAGCTTCTCTACGACACGCACCTGTGACTCCGGAACGAATTGCGTGTAGATGTCCATCGTCGTAAAAATCCGTAAGTGTCGTATCTGCCCCTGCGCGTCTTTTGGATCGGCGCCAGCCAGTTCAACCAGACGGCGTGAG
>JAFAWX010000011.1 GCA_019241535.1 Acidobacteriota bacterium
GGCACCAAAGGCTACGGCCAGCTGGCAGTCGTCGGCACCCAAGGAAATGTTCCCTTCACTGGCCTGCCTAACAGCTCCATCTTCGATCCTTCAGGCGAAACCTTCGTGGATATAACCGCCACGGCACACGGGCGCTGGTATCCAACCATGACGGAAATGAATGACGGCCGAATGATGACCACCTCCGGACTCAACGACAGTAACGGTAATTACAACAACACCAGCGAGATCTGGGATGGACAACAATGGAGCGCCGAAATCGGGGGCAATCCCAACATCTCGAACTATCCGGGATTCCAATTTCCTCTTTATCCGCGGATGCACCTGCTGCCCAACGGACACATCTTCTACTCCGCACCTTCGTCGGCGACGCTCGACTTCGATCCTAATACGCAGGCCTGGACGCTGGTTGCCTGGACCATATATCCAGGCCAGAATTCGCCCAATGGGGAGCGGACCTACGGAAGCTCGGTGCTTTTGCCGCTCACGCCACAGAACAATTACAGCCCTAAGGTCATGATCATGGGCGGCGACAACCCCGCCACGAGCACCACCGAGCTAATCGATCTCAGCCCTGCCGGGGCGCAACTCTCACCATCCTGCCCCAACTATGCTCCCTGCTGGGTGCAGGGCCCGCCCATGGCACAGAAGCGAGTCGAAATGGAAGCCACCATCCTACCCAATGGCAGAGTGCTCGTCGACGCCGGCTCCGCCGTGGACGAAGATCCAACGACCGTAAGCCTGCAGGCGGAAATTTACGACCCGGTATCGAATTCGTTTTCCTCGGCCGCGAGCAATGCTTTGCCAAGGCTCTACCATAACGTTCAGTTGCTCCTACCCGATGGCACGGTTCTTCTCGCCGGCGGCAATCCCCAGCAGGGCGTTTTCGAGAACCGCATGGAAATCTACCAGCCCTCGTACCTGTTTAATTCCGATGGAAGCCCGGCAGCAAGACCCACGATCGCGGCAGTCCCGGGCTCGCTGACCTACGGTCAGTCCTTCAGTGTTTCCACCCCCGACGCCGCCAGCATCGCCTCGGTGGTGCTCATGAAGCCTGGCTCGGTGACCCACTCGTTCGACATGGATCAACGATATGTAGGGCTGTCTTTCACTCCAGGCCAGGCCTCCGGCACCCTCAGCGTGAGCGGCCCACCGAACTCGAATATCGCGCCTCCGGGGTACTACATGCTGTTCTTGGTGAACAATTCCGGCACGCCTTCGCTAGCTTCCTGGGTGCAGGTCTCGGGCCCCGCCGCTCCGGTCGCAAGAGTTCAACTCCATCCAGAGCGCGTGCCTACTCCGGCCTACATATTCCAACGCCGACAGGTGACGGAATCGCCTTTGCCACTTCGTAAGGAGATGCATCTTCACTGAGGTCAACTCAACGCGGCAAAACCATCCTGCGGTCGCAAAATTGCGCCCCCTAGGCTGAGCTCTGCGGCCGATATGTGTGCCGATTGCAGGCTATTGGTCGCGGTATGCCTCTTCCAGGCGCTTCATATCGATTTTGTCCATCTGCAGCATGGCCTTCATAATCCGATTGGACTTCTCGAGGTCGGCGCCACTCATCAGCTTGCCTAGAAGGACTGGAACGACCTGCCAGGACACGCCAAATTTGTCCATTACCCAGCCGCAACTCTGTTTCTGGCCTCCCTCGGAGAGTCTGTCCCAGAGTGCGTCCACCTCGTCCTGGGTGTCGCAATTCACCAGAAATGATATGGCCGGCGTAAAACGGAATTGGGGTCCGCCATTTAAAGCCGTGAACCTCTGCCCTTCGAGCTGAAAGCCCACGATCATCACCGATCCCTTTGGCCCCGGTCCTGCCTCGCCATAGCGCACGACGGTTTCGATCCTCGAGTTTTTGAAAATCGAGACATAAAAGTTCGCTGCTTCTTCGGCTTGTCCATCAAACCACAGGAATGGAGTTATCCCCTGCATGAGTCCTTCTCCTGGCGATAAGCGACTGCGAAAATAATATGACTATTGCTTTCTGTCTTTTGCGCGATGGGCTAGGTTTTCAAAATGGCGCCGTGGGATACTGCGCGAACCCATTCCCCGCAGTCAAGAACGCGAGCGGTTTATCTGGTTTTCTTCTTCTGTTTCTTTTTCTTGCAGAGATCTTCGAGCAGGTATTTGAGTGAGGCACATTCCTGAATGACAGCTTCGATCTTAGGGATCGTAACCCGGAGCTCGCTTTCCTCGACTACTCCGTCCGCCAGGGTTTCGGCAACACTTTCAAGCGCCTCACCTACTTCCTTAATAAGGTTCGACACGGTCACGAGTTCCCTTTCCAGAGGAACACGGGGGTCCGGTATCTTGAAGGCGACCCTTCCCGCCTGGCTTTCTAGAAAATCCAGCGCCGCGTAATTTCCGAGCAGCACACAGATCCGAGGCAGGAGGTGTGCGGGCACCGGGCGATCACCCCGCAGCCAGTAGCGGAGAGAGCGGTAGTTGGTTCCCAGCTGCTGGGCGAGAAGGCGAACGTCATATTCTGCTTTGACTTCTACCGCTCGGCTGAGGACCGTCGCGAGCTCGTCTTCAGCCATCTCTCCCCCGCCCTGCGGCACCGTTCAATCGGGCATTCAATTTGAACGATAAGATGCTCATTGTAGCTGAATTGCATGACTTTCCTAGCTTCGCTTACATTGTTAGGGAGGGTAGTGGGCCTATGGCGGAGCTTTTAGAGGCCGGCGCAAACAGTCCGCGGAAGCCAGGGAAGCGATCGTCACAGCGAAATTACTCGGTGCCGCGACTGTCTGTAAGTGAGGCTCACAAAGACCTATCATCGGGCTGGATCCCGCCGGAGACCGCATGAGCAAGAAATGGTACAACTACTTCGTTTCTGTGGGCGAGGAGGACCAGGCGGCTCAAGACACGTCTGTTCCTCAGGCCGACCCTTCAGCCACGAAAACCGCCGCCCAAAGCGTTGCCGAGATTGCATCGGCTATCCAGGCACCCAAAATCACGGCTCCGGTTTCCGACCCTACTTCATTCGAGCAGATCTATAAAGCGGCCGAGATCCCGCCCCCGCCGCAGGGGTATTCCATCTTGAAGGTGGCGCAGATGCTTGAAAGTGAGCATATCCGGAACCTGCCTTCCGACGTTAAACGCTCCTCGGTGCTCGTGGCACTAGACGCTGCCGGGGCGGATATAAAAGAAGTGATCCAGGATGCGGTGAGGCGTGACCGGGCTCTCGATACCTATGAACGAGTCGAGCAACGGGCGCTCGCAGAGCTCGAGAACGGTAAGAACAGGGAGAATAGCGAAATCCAGGCACAAATAGACAAGTACGTTACTGAGCAGCGTGCGAGAATTCAGGCCAACAACGATGAAGTGACTCGGGAGAAAGAGCGCTTTACCGGCTGGCGATTAAAGAAGCAGCAAGAGGAAAAAAAGATTGCCGACGCGGTCGGGTATTTCGTAAGCGAAAATCCGATCACCACAGGTTCGGTCGAGACCACGGTGCCTGCATCGCAGACAACGCGGCGGTCCTGAAAGGAGGAGTTTTTATGTGGAGACGCTTCAGCAGGATGATGAGGTCATTTGTCGGGTTCTTCATCTCCGTAGCCGAAGACCCGGAATTGATCCTGCAGCAGAATATTCGCGATATGAACGATCAGGTTCCACGAATGAATGAGAGCATCGCCATGGTCAAGGCTAACGCGACCCTACTCGAAAAAGAGGAGGCAAAATACAAGGATGATGTCGCCAATCTGACGGCAAAGGTGAAAGCTGCCATTCAGGCGAATCGAGACGACCTCGCGGGCAGCTTTGCCGCTCAACTGGAACAAACCAAAGGTGCCCTGGCCAGAACCCAGGGCCAGCTAACCACGGCCCGTGCCGCCTTCGACAAAGCCATGACCGTAAAACAGGCATTCATACGGGAGAAGGAGCGCAAGACTCACGAAGCGCTGAATGCTATTGCTGACTACCGCCGCGCGCAGTGGCAAAAGAAGGTAGCCGATGCCATGGAGCAATTCGAAGTGGCGGGCATAAGCGAGACACATGACGAGATGGTACGCAAGATCGAGGAGATGACGGCCGTCAATGAAGCGCGCATGGATCTAGCCATGAGCAACGTTGATCAGCAAAAGATCAAGATTGAAGATGAGGCCGAGAAGCTGCAGGCGAGCGAACTGGTCAAGCAATTCAAAATCGAGATGGGCTTGGCCCCGGCATCGGCCGGCTCCACGGGAGCAGAGAAAACGATTGCAGCAAAAGAGCCGCAGCGCACTTCCTGACACGAGCCTGCGGCTCGCGAACTTGCTAAACCAGGTCTGAACCTGCGCAAACAAGATCACAGAGCCAATCAGGAGGGGGAACACCATGGCGGTAAAGATTGAAAGAGGCGGATGGGTCCTTATTTTCATCATTGGCGTGCTTCTGGTCGGCTACAGCCTGAACCGCTATGGGTTGATCAATCTGGGCAGCCTGGGCGGAAAGAACGCCTCCGGGGGCGAGACCGTCGATGCTTCTAAGCCCTTGCTGATTCCTGCATCCGCGACGAGCGATGATGCGGAAGTCCGGGTCAGGGTAAACGTCTGGGTCGGCTGCGTGGGTGGACTGGTGGCCAATGGCGGGCTTGACACTCAGCCGGAGTCTATTTTCGGCAAGAAGGGTTTGAAAGTTTCCTTCAAGATCATCGACGACTGGACTGAAGGCGCGGCGGCACTCGCCACCAATAACGTCGATGTAATGCTGACCACCGCCGATGTCTACGCTAAGGACTACGCACAGTTCAAGGATAAAGGTTTCAGCTCGCACACGTTTCTGATGGTCGACTGGTCGCGCGGGGCCGATGGCGTCATAGGCAAACAGGGTATTAACAGCATCGAGGATCTGGCGGGGAAAACGGTTGCCTTTGCACCCTACACTCCCTCCCACTTTTTGCTATGGAACGGGCTGAAGGCCTCCGGACTGAGCACCGATCAGCGTAACGAGATCTTCAACAAAGCGGTTCATACCAAGGATGGAATCGAACCGGCCACCCTGTTCGCGCAGCAGAAGGTGGATGCTGCAGTGGCCTGGGACCCGGACATGAGCGATGCAGTCGCGAAGCGGCCGGGATCGAAGAAGATTTATGACACCCGAATTGCCAACCGCCTGATTGCCGACATTCTGGTCGTGAGTGACAGCTTTTCGGCTAAGCATCCTGACACGTTGCTCAAATTTGCCCAGGGTTGGCTCCAAGGTGTGGAGTTCATCAAGACACAACCCGCCCGGGCATACAACTTGATCGGCGCAGTGAAGGACTTCAACATCCCATCAGATCTGGCCCGAACAATGCTCGGCGGGGTAAAGCTGGCTGACTACGCCGACAATCGCTCGTTCATGGGAACGGCAGGAGCAAATTCCGATTACAGCAACATCTTTCAGATGGCGCAGGACATGTACCGCGAGGCGCGGATCATCAAGCATACAAATAATCCCGAGGATAGCCTCGACCGCCGCTACATCGAGAAGTTGGCGGGCAATTTCTCCATGGCTTCGAGCGAACCCGCCATTGAGTACCACGAACCAGCTCAGGGGACGACGCCTTTGGCGACTCAGCACCGTTCCATTTACTTCGATCCCAGTTCCGCGCGTATGAGCCTGGACTCGCGAGCGGTGGTTGATGAACTGGCAAGTACCATGCGTGCCTATGAAAACACCGTGGTCGATATCGAAGGCAATACGGACTCGACCGGCTCGCGGGCTTATAACATTCAACTTTCTCACCAGCGTGCCAACGCCGTTAGGGACTACCTGATTGAAAAATATGGCTTTCCGGCAGCGCGCCTGAAGACCTTGGGAAACGGTCCCGACAAGCCGATTGATAGCAACACCACTTCCGAAGGCCGAGAGAAGAACCGGCGAACCGATATTAAGGTCTACGCCAATCCGGTGGGTTAATGCCTAACCTCGGCGATCTGTTCGCTATCCGTCGGCAGATCCCTCGGCGTGCACGTCTGGCGCTCGGGATTCTGAGCTGGACAATGGTTGTCCTGGTATGGATCGGCCTAACCCACTGGGAAGTCCTGCCTCCATTCTCACTTCCCAAGCCTATGGGAGTAATTCGAGCCTTCGGGAAGCTGTGGACTGAGTACGACCTTCTCGGGAACGTAGTCGAAAGTTGGTGGCGCATTGCGCAGGCATTCTTTTGGTGTGCGGTTATAGCCATTCCCCTGGGCATTCTGATGGCCAGCTTTCGCTGGCTCTTTGAACTGATCAACCCCATCGCGGCGCCCATGCGCTCGATGCCGCTGACCGCCTTCCTGCCGGCATTTATCGCTCTGTTCGGAATGGACGAGACGATGAAGGTGGCTTTCCTGTGGTTTGGCATGTTCTTTTACCTGCTGGCAGTGGTGGTTGAGGAGGTCAACCGGGTAGACAATGCGCTGCTTGAAACGGCTTATACGCTGGGCGCCCAGCGGCGGCATGTTTTGTGGCTGATGTTCCGCGCCTCTTTTCCCGCCATTTTTTCCTCCTTCCGTATCCTGTACGACATCGGCTGGACATACGTAATACTTGCCGAGATGGTCAACGCCCGCAAAGGGGTCGGCTACATGGTCGAGGCGGCTCGCAAGGTGCTCGACTTCGAACGGGTATATGCGGGCATCATTGCCATCGGCATCGCCGCTTTCCTGTTTCGATTTCTGCTTACATTTCTGGAGCGCCGGCTGTTTCCCTGGCGTCAGGGGGCCTCCACCTTTTCTGGAGGGGGTGTGGGCGTTCCCAGCGCGTCGGTTCATCTGAAGGCGGCGAAGCATGGAGCCTAGGAGGCTGAAAATCGCGGTGAAGAACGTCGCGCGCTCCTTTCACTCGCTCGAAGGTGATCGGGTTGATGCGCTCGCCAACGTCAACTTTGAAATCGAGGACGCCTTTTCGCGAGAAGGCCGCGACATCGGGGAGTTTCGGGTGCTGCTTGGGCCCTCAGGATGCGGTAAGTCAACGCTGCTGCGCCTGATAGCCGGGCTGGACCGACCCGACAATGGTGAAGTTCTGGTCAATGATCACCCCGTCCATGCCCCCGGCAAAGATCGTGGCATGGTGTTTCAGAAATACACCTCGTTTCCCTGGCTCAATGTGGCTGATAACATAGGATACGGACTGCGGATCAACGGCATTTCTGCGGAAAAGCGCAAGGAAATCGTATCCCAGTTGATCCAGGCCGTTGGTCTGACAGGATTTGAAAAGGCGTACCCGGAAACGCTTTCCGGCGGTATGCAGCAGCGAGTGGCCATTGCCCGCACCCTGGCGCTTCGTCCTTCGGTAATTTTGATGGACGAACCATTCGGTGCGCTCGATGCCCAGACGCGGAGCGAGATGCAGCAGTTGCTGCTGCGAGTCTGGGAGGAGACGGCCAGCACGATCCTGTTTGTCACCCATGATGTGGAGGAGGCAATTTACTTGGCAGACCGGATTTTTATTATGAGCGCCCATCCGGGCACGGTCGTCGAGGATGTTCAGGTGCCATTTGAACGACCCCGCGACCTGAACTTGAAACAGCGCCACGAATTTCATGAATTGCAAAACTACGTTCTCGGATGCCTGCGCCGCGCTCCCGGCAATGGACAGGTGCGAGTGAGTGTCTGAGATGGCTCCTCCCGGTTTTTCCAATCTCTCTGACCCCCCAGGTACGGAAGATGACATCAGGTTTGTGAAGGAGGCGTTCAGCGTCCAATACAACTGGATTGCACTTGCCGGGGCGGGGGCGTTCGCCCTGATCAGTGGCAGCATTCTGCCCGTGCTGCTCGCCGGCGGCCTGGAGCTTATCTATCTTGCCACGGTGCCGCAGAATCGCCGGTTTCAGCGCCTGGTGCGTTCCTGGAAATTTGCCGAGCGGCAACGGCAAAACCAGCAGAAACTGGGCGACCTGCTGCGCACTCTGCCGGCCGAAATGCAAAGCCGTTACGTCCACTCCGCGCAGGTCTGCAGCTCGATTCGCTCGAACTTCGCCCAGCTGTCTTCCACCTCGCAAATGTTCCTACAGCAGATCGATTCCCGTTTGCAGGGACTGCTCAGCGGCTACGCGCGGCTGCTGCTCGCGGCCGCCCAGCAGCAGCAATATCTCCGGAGCACCGACGCCAACGACATCAAACGGGAGCTTGCCGTTCTTCAAAAGACTATCCCGACCGACCCTCCGAAGGTGCAGGAGATTAACAAAAAACGGATCGAAATTCTGACCAAGCGCCTGGAAAAGTTTGAGAAGATCTGTGAAAACCGCAAAGTTGTGGACGCGCAATGCGCCGCCGTGGAAGACGTGTTGATGCTGGTCCGCGACCAATCGGTAAGCATGCGGGATCCTCAGCAGGTCAGCGAGCGGCTGGAGAACCTGGTGCATGACGTCGAACAGACGGAACAGACCGTGGAGCAAATGGAAGCCATTTTCAGCGATCTGTCGCCCGACCTCGAGGGCTTGATGTCGCTCGACGATGCCTCCGCTCGATCGAGTTCACGCCGGGTGCGGGTACCCAACTGATGACCGTGAGCCCGCCGAAAAGCGAGACCTATGTGGAGGCCCTGCCAGCCTGGGCACGAAACCTTTCGGAAAAATACTATTCGCGCTCCTTTTCGATGTTTCTGCTCTCTGGAAATGTGCGCGATTTGGTACCGCTAAGACGGCCGAATGGAACCGATTTCGTCCCCATCGAAGAATTTCTCGCCAGCGCACTGTTTGGGCAGCGCGATCTCGTTCTGCAGTATGACCGTGGAGGTCTGAGCTTCGGCTCCCCCGACACTCAGGCGGATTTCCGCCGGGCTCTCGAAGGGTACGACAGTTTTCATGGCACAAACTATGCCCGTGGCGGTCTCCCCCGAAATCCCGACGCTGTCTTGAACCTGCTCGACAACTACTTGCGACTACGCATTGCCGATGGCCGGAAGATCGGCCTGGTCATCGATTTTGTGGAAACTATTATTCCCGCCGGCGACATTTCCGGCATGTCCGCCGAAGACCGCAACTCCCTGGTCATCCTGAAGCGCTGGGCGCGCAACCCCAGCTTTCTCAATGCCGATGTCACCATCTGTCTAGTTTCCGAGAATCAGATCGAGGTTAACCAGGGGATCGTTCAACATCCCGGCGTCTCAGCCATAGCCGTCTCCTTGCCGGACTATAGCGAGCGGCTGGACTTTGTTCGCAGTCAACTCAAAACCCAGCCTCTCCCTCCTGGTTCGGAGGTGAACGATGAAATTCTCACCCAGCTTGGCGCGGGTTTGAAACGGGTTCAGCTGCAAGGGCTCATTTCGCACGCCGTCGAGAACCGGCAGCCGCTCACATTGAAGACTCTCGCTGAACGCAAGAAAGAGCTGATCGAAGCCGAATCCGGCGGCTTGCTCGAATTTGTGCAGAGCCGCTTCGACCTGTCGTACGTCGCTGGCAATGATCAGGCTAAGCGCAAGTTGCAGGACGCGGCAGCGGCCATCCGCGCAGGCAACACCGACGTGCTTCCGATGGGGTACGTGATCTGCGGACCAGTCGGCACCGGTAAGACGTTCATCACTACGTGCTTTGCCGGCGAGGTGGGTATCCCTGCCGTAACCCTTAAGAACTTTCGCAGCATGTGGCAGGGGGTAACGGAAGGCAATCTGGAACGGGTTTTGAGCCTGCTCAAGGCAATGTGCCCGATTGTGGTCATTGTCGATGAGGCCGATGCCCAGCTGGGGGACCGTTCCAGCTCCGGCGACAGCGGCGTGAACAATCGGGTCTTCGCCCAAATCGCCCAGTTCATGGGGAACACGGAGCTACGCGGCAAGGTGATCTGGTTTTTGCTGACCTGCCGCCCGGATCTGGTTCCCGTGGACTTGAAGCGGCAGGGCAGAGCCGAAGAACATATTGCTCTGTTCTATCCCGATACGATGGAAGAGCGGCTGGCGCTTTTGCGCGCCATGCAAAGAAAAGTTGGCACGGCTCCTTTGCCGTCCGAGACGGAAAAATTCTTCCTTGACCACTGCGGGAATCTTTCCGGAGCCGACATTGAAGCGGTGCTGGTCCGCAGCCACATGCGCAGCAGCTTGCAGAACAAATCGGCGGTCGATGCGGAAGACTTGAAAGCCGCCCTCGACGATTTCATCCCGCCCTACTACCCTACGGAAATCGACCTGCAGAATATCGTGGCGGTGCTCGAGTGCACCAGCAAGAGTCTGCTGCCGAAGCAGTACCGCGACGTCGCCCGAAGCGAGCTGATCCGTCGCGCAAACGCGCTGGTCGCAATCTCCAGAACTACACCCGATGCGTAATCTCTTGAACACGGAAGGTGGAAGGGCAATGCAGAACCGATCTTTCAGCGATGTAGGGGGGACGCCCGGTGGCATTGGTGAGTTCATTATGGGATTCATCATGGCATTGCTAGGAGGATACCTGCTGGCTAACCAGGTAAGCGTGGTAGGTTCCTACTGGAGCTTTTACGGGGCAAACACGTTCGGCATAACCCTGCTACCCATGCTGCTGGGGGTTGCGCTTCTGTTCTGGAATGGCCGCAGCGTGGCCGGCTGGCTGCTGACTATTGGCGGTGCAGTTTTCATTCTCGCAGGCGTGATTGCCAATATGCACATCTACTTTCAGCCCACCAGTCTCTTCAATACGGTCGTGATGCTTTTGCTCCTTGTGGGCGGATTGAGTCTAATCGCACGCTCGATGGCTGCCCATGAGAAGAAAATCGGCAATTAAAGTTGGACGCCTTTGCCGATCCGGCCTGCGCCTGAAGCTTTTAACTCCGGTTTTGGTTTATCAAGAGTGCGACGGGCAATTGTTGAAAAAGCTGCGACACCGCGAGCCCGGGGACGCCGTCATGTTCCTCGGCCGGCAGAGACTCCCCTGTGAGCACGTTGTGAAAACCAGTTGCGGGCCAACCTGCCAGCTCAACCCTGGTTTGCCCCCACACCTGGCGGCCGTAAGGCATACGAGTTTCACCCTTTAACAGCCGCGCGCACAGCCGCGGCACGGCCACGACCAGCGTGCTGCGATTATCGCGGCGAGCGAAGGCGACCAGATGCTTTGCCTGTTCGCCCGCCACCCGCAACGGGAGATACTCGCCATCTTGGAACAGTTCAAATTGCGCCTTTCGTAATCCCAAGGCTTTCCAGATGACGTACAGCTTAATGCGGCCATCCTCCATATTGTCTGAAAGCTCGCAGATACTCCCATCTTGTTCCCCGCCGGCTTCGAGTTGCTGCAGTGCCCGGCGGCGAGATTCGTAGTCCACGGCACGGCGGTTGTCAGGATCGACTAAGGCAAATTCCCAGAGTTCGTTGCCTTGATAAATGTCGGGAACTCCGGGAGCGGTGAGCTTGATCAAGGTCTGCGCCAGGCTGTTCAAACCCCCGAAGTGGGAGACCTTTCGCTGAAAAGGCAAGAAATTCTCGAGAAACTGCTCCGAATCGAGGACAGCTTCAACGAAGTGCGTAACCGCATTCTCGTAGCCCGTATTTTGATTTGCCCAACTGGTCTTCTCCTGCGCCTCGCGAACCGCTTTAAGCATGTACTCGCGAATGCGGGGGGCGAAAGCGGTGTCCGCATGGCGTGAAGAACTTCCCCGAGGCCAGACCCCGATCAGCGTCTGGTAGAAAAGATACTCGTCATTTGGCGTCGGGGCTTCCTGTCGGTCGCAGAGGCACTTGTGGCTGCGATTCCACTCCCGCCAGTTGCGCACGTGGCGGTGCCATTCCGAGGGAAGTTCCGAAAGCACATTGATGCGCGCCCGAACGTCTTCCGAGCGCTTCGAGTCGTGGGTCGAGGTGGCCAGCATTTCGTTTGGCCAGGTTGCCGCGCGCTCGCCAGTTGCACGGTGAAATTCCTCCGGCGATACACCGAAACGGAGCGGGTCGCCTCCGACTTCATTCAGTGAGACCAAACGGTGATAACGATAGAAGCTCGTGTCCTCGAGCCCTTTAGCCATTAACGCACTGGTGTACTGCTGGAACCGCATGGCAAAGCGAACGACCGATCTCTGATAAAACAATGGGTGATTCTCGGCGCGCGTGGTCAGTAGAACCTCGCCAATAAAGTCGTAAACGGAGGAGTCGGCTAGAGCCGCTTTGCTCTTAGCGCCGTTCACCGCTTGGTCAATGTAGCGGCGGTCACTCTCCGACAGCTGCTGTTCCCGCACGTATGTTCGATAGACAGGGAAACAGGCGATGACTTCTGTAAGCGCGTCACGCAGGCTCTTAAGCGTGAAATCGCAGGTGTGTCGATCGGCAAGGGCAATGCGGCTGAGGTGATTGGCCAGCACGTTCAGCTCGCTGTTCAGCAGGCGCTGCATCACCAGCTTTTTGCATTCGTATACCAGCGTCTTGAAATCGGCCCGGCATCCGATGAACGCCTGGTAGATCCGGTCCATTTTGTTCTCGCCCTCCCGGTCAACGAACAATCCGTTGACCAGGGCGGAGAAGCCATACCCCGTGGTGCCATGAATAGGCCAACTCTCGTTCAGCTTCTCCTGGCCAGTGAGGATTTTCTCCGCAACCACATAGCAGGTCTTTGCCTCCCCCCCTCCCTCGGATGATGCCTGCAAACGTTGCAGGCGGGTGAAGTATTGTTCCGGATCGTAGAGCCCGTCAGGGTGATCGATACGCAAACCATCGATCTTGTCTTCATACAGGAGCTTGAGAATTAATTCGTGGGTTTCGTCGAAGACAAGCTCCGTTTCCTGGCGCAGAGCAGCCAGGTGATTGATGTCAAAAAAGCGTCGATAATTGATGTCGTCGGCAGCCACCCGCCAATAGGCGAGGCGATAGGCTTGCGCCTTGATCAGTTCGTGCAGAGCGTCAAAGGAGGCGGAGTTGCCGGGTTCGCCGTTCATCTTGCGAACGCTCGCGTCGAGAGAGTGCGCAATCTGGGAAGATCGTTCGCACAACACCGCCAGCCGCCGTTTGTGAATCTCTTTGTCGCGCAGACGCTCCGCACGTTTTTCGGGCGCCGTTTCTTCCCGCCCAGGGAGATGATTGAAGGCCGATATCAGACTTTGCAATTCGAGAAGATTTTCTTCCCGCGGGGGGAGGCGCTGCTCGAGGTCCTCAAGGCCGTGGCTCAGGATGCGCGGGTATTCTCGGGGATTTACCGGGAATCGGTGCTGCAAATAGAAGATGCTGAATTCGCCAGCAGCTTTGTCGAAAGCGAGCTTAAGCTCACCCCGATCAAGCACCGTTCCGTACTGGTCTCCGAGCACCGGCACCAAGACTTTCCCCGTCAGTTCATCCTTCAGGGGATACCAGTCGATGTCAAAGAATTCGGCGTAGGTTGAAGCTTCGCCATTCTCGAGCACATCGAGCCACCACAGGTTGTCCGCCCCCATAACCGCCATGTGGTTGGGAACAATATCCAGGATTTGTCCCATCCCGTGCTGATGGAGCTTCTCGACCAAGCGTTCGTAGTCTTCGGGCGTGCCGATTTCAGGATTCAGAAGGTTATGATCAATGATGTCATAGCCGTGCATGCTCCCTGGGCGCGCGCGCAGATAAGGAGAGGCATAACAATGGGAGATCCCGAGCTGCGCCAGATAGGGTACGAGGTCCGCGGCTTCGGAAAACGTGAAGTTGCGATTGAACTGCAGCCGATAAGTAGATAGAGGAATGCGCGCGCGTTTCATGAGTTCAGAAACCATGCGGCCGAGAATGGAGGCAGTTCGCTTCGCCCTGCCTCTTCTGCCGGTTCTCTATAAAGCAAGTGGCCTTGCGGCTTCTCACTTAAGGGTACCGAGACTGCACTGACGTTTGCCAACAGCTCAAGCTTACGGCCATGACTTAGCGCCCAGCGAACCCGCACCGCTCCCGCAGCCAGGGGTTCGTATTCGGACTGACCAGGCACGATGTCCGCCAGCTGGGGATTGATTGCCTCGCGCCGGCAGCGTAGCAGTTCTTTGTAAAAATCCAGCCAGCGACAGTGCGGCTCGTCCGGCAGCGAATTCCAATCAAGTTTAGAGGCCAGGAAAGTGTCGATATCGTTTGGGTCGGGAATGCGGGCGGCGCCTGCGGGAGAGCGGAATTGCTCAAATCGTGCAAACTCGGCACGCCTTCCTTCGGTCACTTTTCCCGCCAGTTCAGCACCGAAGTCACAGAAGAAAAGAAACGGCGTGGTGGCTCCAAATTCTTCTCCCATAAATATCAGGGGTGGCGCAGGGGCAAGCAGCAGGATCGTCAATGCCGTCCTGATGGCCCGGGGATCAGCCAGGCGGACGATGCGTTCGCCGAGGGCGCGATTTCCTATCTGATCATGGTTCTGGAGGAAGGAAACAAAACAGGTTGGCGGCAGTTCCCGGCTGGGTTCCCCGCGCGGTCTCCCCTGCCGCAAGGGCGAGGATTCGCCCTGAAAGCTGAAGCCTTCGGCAAGACATCGCCCCAGATGCCGGGTCGGATCCGGCGCGTAATCGACATAATAGCCGTCGCGTTCGCCCGCAATCAGGACGTGCAAAGCGTGATGAATGTCGTCATTCCATTGGGCGGTGTACAGCGCTGGTTTGTGCTCGTGTCTGGCGCCGAGATAGCGGGAGGCATTGTTGTCATTTTCGAGTATGAGGTGAATCTCGCGCTTTCCGGTAAAGCGCTGGTGAACGCCTTGCGCAAGTTCGGTGAGGATATCGGGTTTGGAGGAGTCCCGGATGGCGTGAACCGCATCCAGGCGAAGGCCATCAAAATGGTACTCCTCGAGCCAATAGAGGGCATTGTGAATGTAGTAGTCGCGCACCGTCCGACAGCCCGGCCCGTCGAAATTGATCGCCTGACCCCACGGCGTGCGGTAGCGGTCGCTGAAGAATTGCGGCGCATACAAATGCAGATAATTGCCTTCCGGGCCGAAATGGTTGTAAACGACGTCGAGGAAAACCATTAGGTTCTTTTTGTGCGCCGTTTGGACAAGATGCTTCAGATCCGCAGGACGGCCGTAGCAGCAGGCAGGAGCGTAAGGAAGTACACCATCGTATCCCCAATTGCGCTCGCCGGGAAAGCTCGCTAATGGCATTAATTCGATTGCGCTGACACCTAGCTCACTGAGATGATCGAGCCGGTTTTCCAGTCCCGCATAGGTCCCCTCGGGCGAGAACGAGCCCACATGCAACTCATATACCACCGCCTCATTCCAGCTCCGGCCTTGCCAGTTCTCGTCCTCCCATGTAAAGGCATCGGGATCCACAAGTTCGCTGTCGCCGTGTACTCCGCGGGGCTGAAAACGAGACGCCGGGTCGGGAACATGGTGCTGACCGTCGATCCGGAAATGATAGCGGGAACCCGCTTGGGCCTCGGTCAGGATCTCAAACCAGCCTTCCTCTGCCCTACGCATGGGAAGCTCTTTTTCACCGAGGCGTAGGGCGAGGGAAAAAGCACGGGGAGCCCACAGGCGAAAACTGGCCGTACCGTCTCCGCGGTACTCCGCGCCAAAAGGCATCCTGTGCTTACGCTTCATTCTGCGGAGTACGCCGGCGCTCAGATCCACGTACCCGGTTGCGAGCCCGTTCTGCCAATAGAACCAGGGATCGGGCCTGCAGGCCGTACGTGGCGCCTCCTGAGTAAAAGGGATTCTCCTGACGTGATATCTGGCAGGACGTGTCGATCAGGGCTATCCAGCCGGCGCTTAGATCCGGTATCGGCAGGCGGAACGGGATCTCCTCGTAGTGCGCATTCATGAGCAGCAGGAAGTTTTCATCGCGAATACGTTGGCCGCGCTCATCCACCTCGTCGACGGCTTCAGCGGAAAGAGCCACCCCCAGGCAGCGTGCGAAATCCTGGTTCCATTCCTCGTCGCTCATTTCATTGCCCGACGGATTGAGCCAGACGATATCTTTTATCTCTCTGCCGCGAATCTTGCGGCCCTGAAAAAAATTTCGCCTGCGGAATACCGGATGATCCTTGCGCAAAGCCGTCAGCCGCTGCACGAAAGCCAGGAGCTCATGATCGATGTGCGCGGGATCCCAGTCGAGCCAGCTGATCTCGTTGTCCTGACAATAGGCGTTATTGTTGCCCGACTGTGTGTGGCCAATGTCGTCGCCGGCAAGCAGCATCGGCACTCCCTGCGAGAGGAAAAGTGTGGCCAGGAAATTACGTTTTTGCTGCGCCCGCAGGCGCTCGATTTCAGGGTTGTCGGTCGCGCCTTCGGCGCCACAGTTCCAGCTGCGGTTGTTATCGGTTCCATCCCGATTGTTCTCCCCATTCGCCTCGTTGTGCTTGGTGTTGTAACTGACGAGATCGTGAAGGGTAAAGCCGTCGTGCGCGGTAACGAAGTTAATACTCGCGTAGGGCCGGCGGCCGCTGCGCGCGTACAAATCGCTTGACCCGGTAATACGATACGCGAGCTCGCCTATCAACCCGCCGTCGCCTTTCCAGTAGGAGCGCACCGCGTCCCGATATTTGTCGTTCCATTCCGCCCAGCCGACGGGAAACTTTCCCACCTGATATCCGCCTTCGCCAAGATCCCATGGCTCGGCGATGAGCTTCACCTGCGACAGCACGGGGTCCTGATGAATGATGTCCAGGAATGCCCCCAGGCGGTCAACCTCGTGTAGTTCGCGCGCCAGCGTAGCCGCCAGATCGAAACGGAAGCCGTCAACGTGCATCTCTAACACCCAATAACGCAGGCTGTCCATGATGAGCTGCAGCACGCGCGGATGGCGCATGTTCAGCGTATTGCCTGTCCCGGTATAGTCGACGTAAAAACGAGGGTTGTCGGCCTGCAAGCGGTAATAAGAGGGATTATCGATTCCGCGAAACGACAATGTCGGACCTAAGTGATTGCCTTCGGCCGTGTGGTTATAAACCACATCGAGAATGACCTCGATACCAGCGGAATGCAGCACCTTGACCATGGTTTTAAATTCAGCAATGCTGCCTCCGCTTGAAAGATAACGCGGTTCGGGGCAAAAGAACCCGATCGAGTTATATCCCCAATAGTTGCGCAAACCGCGCTCGATTACGGCCCGCTCGTCGACGAAGGCATGTACCGGCATCAGTTCGACAGCGGTGACGCCCAGGCGTATCAGATAATCGACCACCGGGGCCGTAGCCAGGCCGGCGTAGCTTCCGCGCAGCGCCGGGGGGACGTGCGGATGCCGGATCGTGAAGCCCTTCACGTGGATCTCATAAATAATGGTGCGATGCCAGGGCGTGCGCGGGGCGCGATCCTGGCCCCAGGTAAAGGCTGGATCGACAACCGTAGCTTTAAGCATTCCCAAGGCGCTATCGCGACGATCGAACGAGAGATCCTGATTGCGGTGGCCGACTCGATAGCCGAATTGCGAGTCGTGCCACTTCAGGCCCGTGCGAATCTGCTTAGCGTACGGGTCTAACAGAAGTTTGTTGCGATTGAATCGCAGTCCCTGGGCGGGAGCATAGGGGCCATGCACCCGATAGCCATAGAGCAACCCGGGGCGCGCTTCCGGGAGGTAGCAATGCCAGACCTGATCTGTCTGTTCTCGCATCGGGACGCGTGAAATTTCCCTTCGACCCGAAGGATCAAACAGACACAACTCAACTGCATCCGCGCGCTCGGAAAATATTGCGAAATTGACACCTTCGCCGTCCCAAGTGGCTCCGAGCGGATAAGGCCTGCCTGGCCAGACAATCGGCTCTGCGTGCCTTGCTACTCCCCCTGGGTTATCTTGATCGTCCATCTCTCGCAGTTCGCTCACCTGCCCGTCTTATGGGCCGCATTCTTCCCGAGAACCACGGTCTCTGCAGAAACGAATGCTTCCGGCGGTTGAGACCCTTGGAAGGTCAGGCTGAAACATTAACACAGCCCTAGCATCGCCCGGCAGCGCTCTAACCCAGTGACTCCCCCCATCCTCTCACGCAGCTCTCGCGCTCGCATTCCGGGCAGCCACGCCCCCAACAAGCGAGAATTAGATGTTGAAACGAATACCGGTGTCTCGCATCAAATGTATTGGGATGTAGTACTGGTCTTCTTTGCCGACGCTCTACTCGCGCCATTTCCCGCCGGTTCAGTTCACACCCGTGGGCTCAACACCGGTCGCGCTCAAGACAACATCGAGTTCGCACGTGCCCGCGAAAGGTGCGCGCAGAAAGAGAGATGCGATGTCACTCCGCCCAATCAAGCAGATCATTGAACCAAAACCCACGATCGAGGGTGCCGGGGTTAAGCTCCAGCGCGCCTTTGGGTTCGGAAAAACCGGGGAGTTCGATCCCTTCCTTCTCCTCGATGACTTTCGCAACGACAACCCCGCAGACTACCTGGCAGGGTTTCCCTGGCACCCCCATCGCGGGATAGAAACCATCACCTATGTGCTGGCTGGTTCGGTGGAACACGGCGACAGCCTCGGCAACAAGGGCAAGATGACGGCCGGGGATGTGCAATGGATGACGGCGGGCAGCGGCATCCTGCACCAGGAGATGCCGAAGGGCGACTCCACGGGACGCATGCACGGGTTCCAGCTCTGGGCTAATTTGCCTTCTTCTTTGAAGATGACCGACCCCCGCTACCAGGACATACCCTCGAGCGCTATTCCGGAAGTCACCGACGACGACGGCAGCCGGGTTCGCGTGGTTTGTGGCGAGTTCTGGGGCAAGAAGGGACCGGTCGAAGGTGTAGCCGCCGATCCCAATTACCTCGATATCTCCGTTCCACCTGGACGCCGCAAGCGGCTCAAGATTGAGACTACGCGCAATGCCTTTGCCTATGTGTTCGCGGGTTCAGGCAAGTTTCTCGACGCCTCGAGTCCACAGCCTGTTCTCACCGAGCAGGTCGGGACCGCCTCGGCCCGAACCACCTACGATGCCCGGGACCATTCACTCGTGCTGTTTGACCGCGGAGACGAGATTGCCGTGCAGGCTGGCGATGAAGGAATCCGCTTCCTGCTGGTTTCAGGCAAGCCGCTCGAAGAACCGGTTGCCTGGTACGGTCCCATCGTGATGAACACCCAAGAGCAGCTGCGCCGAGCCATGCGCGAACTGCACGAAGGCACTTTCATCAAACATCGCTGATGGTTGCTTTTTAGCGCCCGTGCTAAACGTTAGGTTTTGGCTTTCCGCGGGTGGTTCTTTCGGTCCTCCACCACCTGTTCGTTGACTGCCTCTGGTATTTCTCATGTACTATGGCTGGCGGTATGGGTATGGAGAGCTTGACCGAACACAGTGTTTCTCATTACCGGGTTATGGAAAAACTGGGCGGCGGGGGAATGGGCATCGTGTATCGCGGCCACGATATGGTGCTTGGACGGCCCGTCGCTCTGAAGTTCCTTCCGCCCGAAGCCACTCCAGACAAGCCCACTGTTGAAAGGTTCATGCGCGAGGCGCGTGCGGCCGCTGCCTTGAATCACCCCAATATTTGCACTATCTACGAAGTTGGTGAGCATCAGCACCAGCCTTACATTGCCATGGAACTGATGGAAGGCAAGACACTGAAACACCTTATCGACGGTAGGCCGCTGTCAGTGGATCAGCTGTTGGAATTGAGCATCCAGATTACGGACGCGCTAGAGGCGGCGCACCTCAAAGGCATCGTCCACCGCGACATCAAGCCGGCAAATATTTTTGTAACCAATTCCGGGCAGGCCAAGATACTCGACTTCGGTCTCGCCAAGCTGGCGCTGCAAAAATCGGTCGCCGAGACACTGGGAGCGGACGAGGCGGCGACCGCCGTTTCCATCGAAGATCTGACCAGCCCCGGTTCAGCACTGGGCACGGTCGCCTACATGTCTCCGGAGCAGGCCCGGGGCGAGTTACTCGATGCGCGCACCGACTTGTTCTCATTTGGCGCCGTACTGTATGAGATGTCCACGGGCAAGCTGGCGTTCCCAGGAAGCACTTCGGCGATTATCTTCGATACCATTCTCCATGGAACTCCGCAATCGCCAAACCTACTGAATTCCAATTTTCCACCCAGGCTGGAAGAGATCATCAGCAAGGCGCTCGAAAAGGACCGCGATTTGCGTTACCAGTCTGCCGCGGAGCTCAAGTCTGAGTTGAAGCGCTTGAAGCGCGATCGCGAATCGGGGTCTCGTCCAAAACTGCAGAAGCTTGCCGCGGTGGCCCCGCCGACCGTCTCCACGGATGAGAAATCACTGGCTGTCCTCTACTTCGACAACCTGAGCGACGCCAAACAGGACGAGTACTTCCGCGATGGCATGACGGAAGATATCATCACGGAGTTGGCGAAAATCAAGACACTCCAGGTCTTTCCACGTGCCGCGGTGCTCGTCCACCGCGACAAGCCGGTCACAGCTCCGGAAGTAGGCAAACAGCTGAATGCCGCCTATGTTCTGGGCGGCAGTGTGCGCCGAGCCGGCAATCGCATGCGGATCACGGCCCAGCTGGTCGAGACGCGAACCGGCCATACCGTCTGGGCTGATCGCTACGACCGGGAGATCAAGGATGTTTTCGAAGTACAGGACGATATTGCGCGCAGCATCAGCCAGGCGCTGCGCATCTCGCTCTCACCGCAGGAAGAAAAGACGATCGAAAAGAAGCCGACGGAAAGCCTTCAGGCCTATGACTATTTTCTGCGGGGACGAAACTATACCCACCGGGAGAACCTGGAATTCGCCATGCAGATGTTCGAGCATGCCATCAGGCTCGACCCGGAGTTTGCCCTCGCCCATGCCGGCATCGCCAACGTGTGCGGCATGCAGTTCGAATTGCATGGACGTGATTCACGCTGGATAGACAGAGGCCTTGCTGCCTCGAACCGCGCCTCTGAACTCGATCCCAGTCTACCCGAGGGCTTGACCGCCCGGGCGCGAATTTTTCTGGCCCAGCAGAACTATGAGGACGCAGCCAGCTACGCCCGCAAGGCAATCGAACGCAAGAAGGATTGCGAAGGCGCCTGGGACGTGCTCGGGCGGGCGTTGTTCGCGTCCGATCGTTGGAAGGAAGCAACACAGTTGGTCGCGCGCGCTCTCGAGGCCAGCGGCGATGACTACAATGTTTACATTCCCTATGTGAACGCCTTTCACGCCCTTGGGCAAAAGGAGTCCGCCGATCAACTTCGGGAACGACTAATCCACGTCCTCGAGCAACAGCTCGAAGTGGTTCCCGAGGATGTGCGCGCGCGCATCCTGCTCGCCAATAGCTATGCATCTCTAGGCAAAAACGGGAAAGCGTCGGAACAGCTGGAAAAAGCTGTCGCCATGCGCCCGAACGACCCGAACGTACTCTATAACGCCGCCTGCACTTACGGCCTTCTGCAGATGAAGGCCGAGGCATTGGCCATGTTCAGCAAAGCGGCCGCGACCGGCTTTAGCGATATAGAGTGGGCCTCGAGGGATTCTGATCTGGCCTGCCTGCATGGCGACCCGGAATTCGAGCGTATCCTCGCCAGTAACCTCAAACACGAATAATCGAAGCTGGGCGCGTCGCGAACCTGCAAGTAGCCCTGACTTCTCGTCTTCATTCTTCGCATGTAGCAGACCGCCAGTTTTATGAAACCCGACCGGTGCCGGCCGTGCAACTTGGAGCATCGACGGGTATCGCCATATACAATTGGAGGTGAGAACCTGTGTTTTGCTGGTTGATGGCGCATCAGGCCAGTCAGGCAGGGAGCGCAAAGGAGTTCTCCCGGTACTTAGCAGGCCATGATGCGGACCAACAGCTTTCATGAGAGCAGTTGTTGACGACAGAGCAGCGGTTGCTGCCGGTCCAAAGCTGGCGCGGCGGTTCGTCTGGGCATTACTGGTCCTGTTGTCGGCGCTGGTTGGGGCGCTGAGCGGACTCCTGCTCGTTTACTCGACCGATCTCCCGCAAGTCGAAAAACTCGAGACTTATCGTCCGATATCAATCACCGAGCTCCGCGACATCCAGGGCCGTACCATGGGAACTTTCGCTCTGCAGCGGCGAGTGGTAGCCGCCTATGGCGATTTTCCCAGGGTTCTACTCGAGGCGCTGGTTTCAACCGAAGACAAAGGATTTTATCGGCACTGGGGGGTGAGTGTCTGGCGAATTGCGGGCGCTGCCTACCGGGACATCGAATCTGCAGGCAAGGTGCAGGGTGCCTCTACGCTGACCATGCAGCTCGCGCGCAACCTCTTCCTTTCGCCCGATCGTTCCTTTCACCGCAAGATCCAGGAGGCCCTCCTGGCCATTCAAATCGAGCGGCGATTTACCAAACAACAGATCCTGACCCTGTACTCCAATCAGATTTATCTCGGACACGGCGTGTACGGGTTTGAAGCGGCCTCGGAGTTTTACTTTAGCAAGCCGGCAAAACAGCTTACTTTGCCGGAGGCAGCGCTGATTGCCGGTTTGCCCAAGTCGCCGGCTTTCTACTCTCCTATCAACCATCCCGAGCGCGCACTGCACCGCCGCAACCTGGTGGTCAACGCCATGCTTGAAGATGGAAAGATCACAGCCCACGAGGCAAGCGAAGCCCGTAATGCGCCGCTGGGGTTGAACCTCGCACCCGATCCCAACTCACTCGCTCCATACTTTGTCGAGGAAGTGCGCCGATATCTTGAAACAAAATACGGGGCAGATCAGCTGTATGAAGGCGGAATGCGGGTGTACACGACCCTCGATATGGATCTCGAACGCAGCGCTAATAAGGCGTTGCTGGACGGATTGGCGGCCTACGAACGACGGCACGGATGGCGTGGACACTTGGAGAACATTCTTCGAGAAGGTAAAACGCTCGCCGATTACCAGCACGCTGATTGGGATCAGCAGGTTGAGCCCGGCAATTATTGCCACGCCCTGGTAACGGCAGCATCGCCGGGAGCGGTGACCATCAAATTCGGCCCGTTTATCGCAGCCCTGACGAATGCCGACGCCGCATGGACCAGGCAAAAGCTGGGAGTAATCCTCAAGCCGGGAGACCTCGTGTATGTTCACGTGCTCGTGCTTGATAAGGCTGGGAAGTCGCGGGTAACTCTCGAGCAGGACTCTGGAGTGCAGGGTGCGTTGCTGGCGATTGACAATGCCAGCGGAGAAATCAGGGCTATGGTAGGAGGACGCGACTTCAATGTTTCCAAGTTCAACCGCGCCACTCAGGCATTACGCCAGGTAGGATCGTCCTTCAAGCCTTACGTGTACACCGCCGCGATCGATCAGGGCGCACGCCCCGACGATACGATCGTCGATGCGCCGGTTACCTTCCAAACAGGATCCGGGACGTACTCCCCCCACAATTTTGACGAGAAATACGAAGGCACGATTACGCTGCAGCGCGCCCTGGCTCAGTCTCGCAACATTCCTGCCCTGAAACTTGCCGATAAGACCGGAATTCGCACCGTCGAAGACTATGCGCGAAGGTTTGGAATCAGCTCGCCGCTGCCTCCTTATCTACCAGTAGCGCTTGGCGCGGCCGAAGTGACTCTGCTCGAGCAGACATCTGCCTATTCCGTGTTTCCGAATGATGGCGTGAGGCTGGTTCCGCGCCTGATCAGGAAAATCACGGACTACGACGGGCGGATGTTGGAGGAGGATTACTCCGATGTTCAGGATGTGATCAGCACGCGCACGGCGCGACTGATGAGTTCCATGCTGCAGGCGGTCGTACAGCACGGCACGGCCGTCGCTGCCAGCAAGCTGAAGGCTCCGCTCGCCGGGAAAACCGGCACGACCAATGATTTTACCGACGCCTGGTTCATCGGATTTTCACCACGATTAACCGCGGGAGTATGGATCGGTTATGACGAGAAGAAATCGCTGGGTGCGAAAGAGACCGGCGCACGGGCCGCATTACCTGTATGGATGGAATTTATGGCTGCAGCCCTGGCGGGTAAAGATCCCGGGCAGTTCCAAGCGCCACCTGTTCTCCCCGCTAAACCACTAGGAGAGAAACTGGACACTCCCGATCTGGCGCCGGCTAGGGAGGAAGCCCAATAGATGCCGGGCTTCCTGCGCTCTGTGCTGGCTTACTCAGTGGCGACCGCCGTGGCTGCTGGAATGGCCGCCTTCCCCACCTCCGCCACCGCCGTGACTCGGAGCCGGAGCCGAGACATGCCCGCCTCCACCGCCATACGATCTTCCGCCGCCTCCGTATCCTCCGCCTCCGTAGGGTCTGCTGCTTCCCCCTCCATAGCTGCTGCCTCCTCCATAGCCGCCGCCGTATGAGGCTCTGCCCTGACCTCCGTACGAGGGCATCGAGCGCCCATAGGAGCCCCGATCGTAGGCCGGCGTCGGCCTACTGTAGGAGCCGCTGGAATACGGTGCCGTGCGGCTGTAGCCACCGCCGTAGGAAGGTGCAGGGCGATTATTTGCCTGATACGAAGGCGTCGGCCTCGGTGCCGGAGCCTGTGACCTTGGAATGCTCGGGCCGGAATAGCCGCCGCGCTCCGCCGGCGAAGAATAGGCGCGCGGGGCGCTCGTAACCGGTGGGCGCGGTGCGCTTACCTGCGGCCGCGGAGAAGAAGGTGCTGGCATTGAGTTGCGCACGCTGCCAACCTCTGGCCCGCGCGAGGCGCCCGTTGGCGGCCGTTCCGAGCCGCGGGGCATAATGGCTGTCGGTGGCCGTGGCACAGATTGCGCTCGCTCGGGGCTCCCCGCTGTGCCCGGACCTTCGTTTCTCGCGGCTGGGATATTCGGGCGCGCGCCGCTGCCCAGGCCGGGCCTGGTCGGACTCGCGTTTTCCGGGCCTCTCGCCGTGGGCGGCCGAGGAACCATCCGCGGCGTCACCGCCGGACGCTCACCCATTGCTCCAGCATTGCCTGGAGCTGTACGACTCGCGACCGCCGTTGAGGCGCGGTCGGACCCGCGCGCGCCGGCCTCGAGTGACGGCCTGGCGGCGTTACCTGCGGTCGGGCCATTGTGCAGGGCTCGAGTGCTGGCGTTTGCCTCTGGAGGAGCGATGCGACTTACGGTGGGTCGGGTAGTGCTGCGCGGCGGCATCGCTGCTGAGCGGGCGGCGTTCTCCCCCAACATGCTGGTCTTCGTCGGTGCCAGATTGAGTGCGCGAACCGGACTGACCCTGCTGATCTGATCAGGCGACACTTTAATCGCGTTGCGGGCGACCGGTTGCGAGTTCAGCACGGTATTGCGAGAAACGGCCGTGAATCCGTTCGGGGCATGAAGGTTTGCATAGCGAATGTCGCTATGAGGCCCATACGGCCCTCCCCCCGGCTTTCCGGGCTGTCCCGGTTGTCCCGGCTTGCCTGGTTTCCCTGGCTCCCCGGGATGGTTGTTAAAGGTGGTGTTGTTATACGTATTGTTATAGATATTGGTAATATTCGTGATGTTTGTGAACCGCGTGTTTGTGATGTTCACATTTGTGAAATAGCCGCGGCTCACGCCGTACCATGGGATGAAAGGCTCACCCCATCCAAGCGGGCACCAGCCAAATCCGCCGCCGAAGCCGATCCCGACACCCCAGCCCGCCCCCCCAAACCATGCCACTAGTGCGGGAGCGTAATAGGGCCGTACATAAATAGGTCCCGGCGCCCAGCCCCAGTAGCCGCCCGAATACACCCAGCGGCCATAGTGAAAGGGAGCAAAACCCCAAGGCTCGTCCTCGACCCAGCTCCAACCCCATGGTTCAACCCAGATCCAGTGACCATACCGGTACGGCGCCCAGCCAACCCCAACACCTGTGGGCACCCACAGCGGCCCATACTCGCTCGTATTTCGCCAACTTCCGTATTCGTCGAGATCCTCGTAGCCAACTACGTCGGGCGAAACGTATCGTGAGGACGCAGAGTGGTCGAGCCGCTCATCGCGCGAGCGCGCCCATTCATCGAAGGCATCCATCGCCGGTGCCTCCTGGGTATCGTTCGCCATCGAGGTACCGTTGCTGAATCGTACCTGCTGATTAGCCCGAATCCGCACCGCCGGGCCATCTCCTGAAGACTCGCCTTCCCCTCTCCACACCGTGATCACGGTTCGGTCCGCATTGGGATCCACGTCGAAGCGGTAATCGCCGGGCTTAAGAACCGTGAACGCCTGATTCGGCGTGTCTACCTCATAATTCTCATTGTCGTAGAGTCGGCGCACGTGAACGTTCATGGCGCCCTGATGCAGCTGCAGCTGGACTGCCGTGTCGCTTATATTTGTGAGGGTCAGGCTGCTCTCGGAATCGATGCGGATCAGGCCGGTACCTACGCTGATCTCGGCGCGAGACTCTTTGTCGGCCCAAACGTTGTCGGAATCGGTCAGCGGCCGATTGAGTACCCCTGCCACCCAGTCGTCAGTTCCATGCGGCTGAACTGATACGGAACCCGACATATACTGCAGCCGCGCCGCGCGTGCCGGTGGATCGGTGCTGTTGCTATATTCCGGGTCTTCTGCCCGGGCAAGCAGCGCGGAAAATGGGATCAGCGGGAGCAGAATCACGGCGATGAATGAACGCTTAAAAATATTCATAAAGTATCCCCACGGGAGCACGTTAAACATCACTCCCGGGTACGCCGCGGTGAAAAAGTCGGGGAAAACCGGCTTGATCCGCCGCTAAAGGCGTAAACCCCCGTGCGTAGAAAGAGTTGCGGCCTGATCCTGCTTCTTTTGTGCGCTTGTGCAGCACCCCTTCGCCTCTCAAAGGCACCCTGGCCCTGAGGTGAAGGCCCGTGCCTAGGGAACCTGTATCTGGCAACTTCGGCCTTGCTTGCTGGATTACGAGTTTCACGCCCAGTGGCAAGACGCAGACCTTCATTGATCCTGCACGTGGCTTAGGGGGGTGGACTCTCCTGGCGCGCGTCCTCGATCTCGAAGCGACACCGAAGGTCCCAACCTGACAAGTTACAGCTGGCGAAACCGATTTATCCGTAAAAGGAAAGCTCTCGGCCCCGCATACAGCCGCGGAGCCGAGAGGCGAAAGCTGACTCAGCTTACTGCGAGCACGAATTGCTCACCATCTGTACATCCGTGACCTTCAGATGTCCGTGCTCGTTCTTCTCTTTTGCGACGCCGGTATCGTGAGCCATCTCCTTCGTATCTTCTTTCATGTTGTGTGCGGTCGCATGTGAAACGACTCCCGTCACCGTCACTTTGTGTCCGACGTGTTCGCTCAGCGGTGCGGCGCTGCTGCGCAGTTCCCAGTCACTGCCGTCGTCTGCTTTCAAATTGAACTCTTTGGGATTATCGCCCTGCGACAAGCATCCCGTAATGGTCCGAGTGTCGGACTTGGACGAAGGATTCGCTGCCACCCAAAGCGATAGCGTGCATACAAGAACAAGGCACAAGAATACGCTTCTCATCTTTTGTTCCTCCTTGATCATTGACCTGCAGATTCGATGGCCTTTCTGGAGAACAGGTTGCAGGACGACGGTAGCATTAAATTCTTGAAATACAAGAAGATGGGACCGTTCGAGGAAGCCCCGCTCCGCGATGAACGCCCTAAATCCGCCTGCTGGACCCCCGCCCTGAGTTGGCGCCTGGTCTCAGCATTCGCGAACATCGCGCACGAATATGCATTTCGGCCAAAGCGACGCGTCGCGGATAGCCACTTAAGCTGGAGTTGATTCGCTTCGCGTTACTCCTCGAGGCTCTGACCCGATCGATGGTTTTTCAAAGCCTCGGTTGGTCGCATTACCGTGGCTCCAGCTAACGCGCGGCCTCGGGGGTTTATTGTGTGTTGCGCAAACTCCTGCTCGCGCACACCGGCATTCAGTCGGCGGAAGTCAGCAATGCCCCGTTGTCGACCCCAAAAAGGCCACCTCGCCGCCGAAGTTCCATGCAAGACAACAA
>JAFAWX010000115.1 GCA_019241535.1 Acidobacteriota bacterium
GAGTACGGCGCCGGCCGTTTCCGCAAAGACCTTTACTTCCGGCTGGACGTGGTGACCATTCGCCTGCCCGCTTTGCGCGAACGCCGATCCGATATTCCCATGCTCGTACAGTGGTTTCTCGACCGCCATGCCCAGGGCGCGAGTGTGAAGGTAAGTGGCGCGGCGATGAAATGCCTGCTTGCTTATGATTGGCCAGGCAATGTGCGGGAGCTTGAAAATGCTCTGGAGCGGGCCGTGGCACTCGGCGACGGTAAGGTCATCGACGTCGCGGACCTCCCGCCCAGTCTGGTTTCCCTGCCCGCCCGCCCCGAACCAGAGGGTCCGGCCGTCATCGAGGGGCCGGTTTCATCGACCGACCTCGCCGACATCGAGCGCGCCACCATCCAGCGCGTCTTTGAACAAGTGAATGGAGACAAAGCCATGGCGCGCAAGATGCTCGGCATCAGCCGCGCAACCCTCTATCGCAAACTAAAGCGCTACAACATCTCCGTCCGCCCAGCGCTGCCCCCGACCAGCCACAGACTGCAATAGGCTGAGACGCATTTCATTGTGAGACGCCGGCAGCCCGGCGGGGCAGAGGCCGTTACCGGGTCCAGCCGATGATTCAACAGCTTAGGGCCGGCCGGCTTTGGTCTTTTCCGTGCAAACTACCGGGAGCGAATCTTTCGAAATGCCCTATGACGAGAGGTAATGGCTGGCGATGATGGATGGAATTTCAGGCAGTCCGGCAAGCGGGTGGCCAAACTTGCGCCGCCTCTATCCCGTTTACGCAAGCCTGGCCCGCGAGTTTGCGATTGACTTCGATCGTTGCCCGGCGCTCGAGGAGGAAAACCCGGCCGATGGCACTGAAGCTTTCGAGCAGGCGGAGAGCTGGTTTCAGGACATGGATCAGCGCATCAAGGTCCAGCATCTTCGCCATTTCCTGCAGACTGCTCCGAACCTCTCCCCGGAGACGGTGCGCGACGTCCTGGCCCATCACCTGCGCAAGAAGTCATCTAGCGCGGACACTCGCGACAAAGTGGACTTTCTTCTAGTGCAGCAGGTTTCGCAACTAGCTCCTGCGGGGCAAAGCGACTGCCCCCTCAGCCTGGCCGAAGTATTGACGGCGCTCGAGCCCCTGGTCGGCCCCGCAGAAAGCCCCCAGCCTGAATGCCTCAGCGCCCTTGACGATCTAGTGAGAGAAGCCGGCGCCACCAAAAGCCTGCGGGAGCTCTTCGCCGCACGGGTCATCGAACGGGGGCGCGAGCTCAAAGCCGCCTCGGCCGACCGGTTCTATGAGCCCGCTACCTTGGCGGCTTTCGCGCGTTTTGGAGTTCTGATCCGGCGAACTTTTTTCATCCGCATGCAGGAAGAGCTGAATGCCATTCTCGACGGGCTGCGCGAGCTCGAAGCCGGAGGCGTAACCACTCTCGATTGCCGCGAGGCACAGTTCGCCATCGACGAGCCCACGAGCCGGCTGCGCATGATCTGCCAGTCCTGGAAGGTGATGTTTCATGCCGAGTACTCGTCGGGTCAGCCTCTGGTGCTTCTGGTCGATCTAAGATCGGCGGTCGAAGCGGCTCTTGCCAAGCACCAACCGCCGGCTGAGATAAAGGCGAAAGCCTGTGCGGCAGGCGCAGGCGCATCTCCCGATACGGCCAGTCCCGACTTTGTGGTCTCGCCGCCTGAGGCCTGGAGTGAGGAAACCGGGAAGACGCCGGAGGACGAGAACTGGAAATAAAATGCCCTCCAGTCGAGAAATATCCGCCGCGCGGCCGACAGTTCTGATCGTCACCGACGAAGATGAATTTTCACGTCTCCTTACCAGCCGCTGGCTGCGCGAGCGGGGCGTGCCCTCGTTCACGGTTCGCGGCAGCAGCTCCCCGACCCAGCTCGCCGCCGAGAGCTTCGATCTTGCCATCGCGGGCGGCATTGCTGACGCTGCGCTGGGCGCGATCGCCAGTTGTCTTCAACCGCTCGGTCGGCCCATCGTGTATGTCTGCCGGCCAGGCGCCTGCCTGAGGACGAACACTGTTTCGCTGCCCGAAGTTGCCGGCTGGCCGGACCTGGCGGTCACGGTCGCGGCTGCGATTCTAGAATGTGCGCACGCCCGGGCCGAGGCCGGTCGGCTCCGTCAGCTCAATTTTCGCCTCGAGCAGTTCGCCTCACTCGGACGTTACCTCGTCGACATGCGCCATAATCTGAACAACGCGCTGACCTCAATTCTTGGCAATTCCGATCTCATCCTGCTTGAGCAGGCTTGCCTCCCGCCGGTCGTTCGCACCCAGGTTGAGACCATCCGCAATATGGGGCTGCGCATGAATGAAATCATGCAAAGGTTCTCATCTCTGCAAAAAGAACTGCAGCTGGTCGAGGAGCAGAGCGCGAAAGAGCCGGCCAGCAAAGGCGCCGCCTGTTCCCCATGACAGCCCCATTCTGACCCCATCTTGCTTGCGCGTTTTATAGCACTCGCCTTCTTGGCCTGTGGCTTTAGAGTCTTCTGATCTAGATTGCGTACGAGGACGCTTTTCAAAGCCTGCGGCTCCCATCTCGAAAAGCTCAATGACGATCGCTGGGTGCACAGGCCGAGGGGCGATTGACTTCTCGATCGCGCGGTAGAGGTCCTGAAAGGTAAGCCGTACCCCCAGCATCTCATCATCCGCCAACAGGTGGTTCAACCATCGTTTGCCACCTGATGCTCAAGACCGCTACGTTCTCAAGTCGCATCGGGTGCTAGGGTTAATTGACGAGCGAAGACACCCACATGCCTTGACCCGAGTGGTACAAAGGTATGCCAACGAAAGGCCATAGCTCCATGCACCGGCGACGCTTTATTTCAGGATTTGCTGCCGCCGGATTGGGTTCATTGGCGGCCTCCCACGCCGAGCTCGTGACATCACCGTTTTCGGCAACGCCACCAGCATCGAGACTGAGGCTCATTGATGTACATCACCACATGGTTCCGTCTCTTTACTTATCCGAGAATCGCGAGGGAATCATTGCTGCAGGCTGGCCGGATCAATCCTGCTTATTTGAGTTGGACGCCCGACCAATCGCTCGAAGCAATCGACAGGCAAGGCATTGCGACCGCCATTTTGTCTCTGTCCGTACTGCGTTCTGGTTCGGGGATCGACAGGCGGCAGTGCGAACCGCACGCCGGGTGAACGAATACGCTGCCGATTTGGTGCTGTTCGCCTTAATCCCGGTTCCAAACACCGAGGCCAGCCTGCGCGAAATCGAGTATGCCTATAGCATTCTCAAGGCCGACGGAGTCGCCTGGGTGACTAGTTATGGTGACAAATGGTTGGGACACTCTGACTACGAACCTGTCTTTGAGGAGCTCGATCGACGCAAAT
>JAFAWX010000178.1 GCA_019241535.1 Acidobacteriota bacterium
GGAGAAGCTCCAGTCCAACAGCCGTGTAGGTAAACCATGATGCTGCGCAAGTGCGATCCAGTTCCAGACTGAATCGGCTTGCGTGCTATTACGATAAGCGTATTTACGAAAGTTTCTCAGAAGAGATCGTTCGCGAAACTGGTATTCTCCTCCCAATCGCTTTAGCGTCGTTTCAAGTTTGGAACGAGCGTTCCCCAGCCCGCGAAATGCATAAGGAGAGCGAAACCTTCTCAGGCCGTGTTGCCACGATCCTTCATAAAGCGTCGACTGCAGTTCACCCCAGCTTGAGACGTGAACATCCCTGGTAAGAGCGGGCATAATTCTGCCCTCCACAATAGTACCCAATGTATTGTTGTTGGCGGCTGGTCCGCAACCCGCTGTTATGCCGTGGTTGTGGTGATTGGCAAGGCTCGGCTGGCCAGAGTTGTGGCCTTGGACCCATGCCGTATCGACTCACGGGTACCCTGGTTTTATGAACTGCACGTATTTTGGACGTGGTGAGAGCCTCTGCTGCGAAACCAGATCTGCATGTCGTCTCGAGTGGGCCTGTTCGGCTGGTTTTTTCCGCTGCATTGAGCGAAGAATACAACCGGTAACCAGGGGAGGCCAGGCGCAGCCGAACGCGTGAGCGGCTTTTGTCCAGATTTACTCAATTCGCCACTGCATGGGATGCAAGCCAAATCAGCATCTTGTGCCTCGTGCAGCGGGAGCGAGACTGACCTACTACGGTTCACCGTCTTGCGCGAAAACCGCATAACCCGATAACATTTCCACGTTCGACAACAAGAAAGCTCAATGTGCGCTGACGAAGTTCAAGAGTTGCAGGAAAGCGCCGAACACGGCGCGCACCACCCTTCGATGGCCCCGGTATCGCTGACCATGGCCATTTTGGCGGTCTGTGTCGCAGTGACTTCTCTGCTCGGGCACCGTGCCCACACCGAGGAAGTCGTGCTGCAAAACCGCGCCTCCGATCAGTGGGCTTATTTCCAGGCCAAGAGCATCCGCCGCCACACGGACGAGCTTTTTCTCGACCTTGCTTCGGCTATGGCCACGAGCGATTCGGCAAAAGCCGCTCAGCTGCGGGAAAAATACCGGGCGGAAACCGACAAGTACCGAGACGAGCAGAACGATATCGACCAAGAGGCTCGCAAACTGGAGCAGGAAACCGGCCATGAACGCAGACGCGCCGACCGATTCGATCTCGGCGAGGTGTTCCTCGAAGTTGGACTGGTGGTGACCTCGATCACGCTTTTGTCCGGCCGGCGGTGGTTCTGGTACGCAGGAATTGCGTTGGGCGCGATAGGGCTGGTTCTCGGGGGAACGGCTTTTCTGGTCCACTGACCGGACCGGCAACGAAGCAAAGCACTCGCATTTGTGGTTCAGAAGATCTGTCCGGAGAAGGCGATTAGGAATGGCTGTCGCAGCTGTTTGGGGCTAAAAAAAGCTTCTTTGGGGGCGGTATTCGAGAGCTATAATCAAGTGAAATTCTGCCCGAAAGCCCTTTCAGAGCGCTCGGACGGATGCAGGAACAGCCGGTGGTAAGAGGTGACTTATGTCGACTCTGTTTGGCCTTCTGATCGCATGGGGGGTATTAACGGCCGCGCTGATTGCTCTGCTCATCTATCGCGGCACACTGACCATGCACGAGGATGACCAACTTTTCCTGACCGAGTCGGAATCGCACATGGCACAGGAACAGGTGGAGATCATGCAGAAGGTCAATAAGCTCGGCCCCTTTGTCAAAATCCTGGGAACGGCCTCGGCGGTGTTGATTTTAACAATCGCTGGGGTTGCCATCTATCAGGGGTTGACGCAGGTCGAGTAACCGGTACGAGCTTATCCAGATACGCCCGCGTGCAGGCACCTGTACCATTTCCCTGCGCGATTTGATCAAACGCTAACAGGTTTCGTGTCCAGCCATGTTTGCTGCACGGATTGCAATTATTGGCGGCGGCCCTGCGGGATCCTTTGCTGCCGCGCAATTAGCGGCTGCGGGACGCGATGTCCTGCTGTTTGACGAAAAGCTCGCGTGGGAGAAGCCGTGCGGTGGTGGTCTTACGGACAAAGCCCTCTTGCGCTGGGGTTTTCTCGAGCAGGCCGGCCGTGAATGCAACTGGATCACTAGTTGCGAGCTGATCTCCCCCTGCGGTCGCCGAGCTCGCTTTCACTTGGATCGCCGGATCGCTATTTTCTCACGGCTGACTCTAAATGCTTTCCTCCTCGAACGGGCACGTCGAGCGGGAGCTCGCGTCATTCGCGAACGGATCGTTCAGATTGATGGGGGTCCTGGCGCGTGGTCGTTGAAGTCCAGCGCGGGCAAATATGACGCCGATTTTGTCCTGCTAGCGGCAGGTGCGCGGACCGCTCTTCGCGCCCGGTTCTCTTCCCCGCTCAGCCCCGAGGATTTCATGGTGGCCGTAGGCTACTACATCCCGGGTACCCGCCGAACGGTGCAGGTGAAATTCCTGAAAGGGCTGCATGGCTATATTTGGATCTTCCCTCGTACCGATCACTTCTCTGCCGGAATCTGTGGTCGGATGCAG
>JAFAWX010000217.1 GCA_019241535.1 Acidobacteriota bacterium
GCCGTTTGTGGAAATGGTGAAGGCCTGCAGATTCGCCGTGCTGAGGGTAAACTGCGCAATCTTGAAGAGGTGATCCGCCTCAAACCCCTGGACGGAACCTACGGCATCGGCCATACCCGCTGGGCAACCCACGGCCGTCCCACGGAGGAGAACGCGCATCCTCACCGTGATTGTTCCGGGAAAGTCGTCGTAGTACACAACGGCATCATCGAAAACTATGTTTCCCTGAAGAAAAAGCTTTCCGAAGACGGACATCGCTTTACCACCGAAACCGACACGGAGGTGGTCGCCCATCTCATTGAAAAATATTTCCTGCATGGCGGAAACGGACACCGCGCCTCGCTCGAGGACGCCGTGCGTAAAACGGTTTCTCAGCTTACCGGGGTTTTTGCTCTGGCCGTTATTTCGGCCGACGACGCGAACAAGATCGTAGCCGCGCGCAACGGACCGCCCGCCGTAATCGGCCTTGGCAAGGACGAGTATTTTGTCGCCTCCGACGTGCCCGCCATTCTTTATCACACCCGCGACCTTTTCTTTCTCGCCGACGGCGACCTGGCGGTCATCACTTCCGAGGGTGTGCGCCTTACCGACTTCAGCGGCCAGCCGATCGTGCGCCAGGTACAGCACGTCACCTGGGATCCGATCATGGCGGAAAAAGGCGGCTTCAAGCATTTCATGCTTAAGGAAATTTACGAGCAGCCCCGGGCCGTTCGCGACACCACCCTGGGCAGGATCTCGCAGGAAAGCGGGCATGTTTTCCTCGACGAGATGGAGATCAGCGAAGCCGAGTTCCAGGCGGCAAAAAAGATTAACCTTGCGGCCTGCGGAACCAGCTGGCATGCCGCCCAGGCAGGGAAATTCATGATCGAACGGCTGGCGCGCATCCCGGTGGAAGTCGATTACGCGAGCGAATGGCGGTACCGGGATCCCATTGTTCCCGCCGACACCATCACACTGGTCATATCGCAGTCGGGTGAGACCGCGGACACAATCGCGGCCCAGCGGGAGGCGAAAGCCAAAGGCTCAAAGACTCTGGCGATTTGCAACGTGGTTGGCTCGATGATCACGCGCGAAGCAGCGGGCACCATCTACACGCACGCCGGACCGGAAATCGGGGTGGCATCGACCAAGGCCTTTACCGCCCAATTGACGGCTTTGTACCTGTTCGCCCTGTATCTCGGGCAAGTGCGCGGAACCGTCACCCCTGAAGAGGCCAAGGACTCAGTCCACGAGCTCACGCGTATTCCCGGAAAGCTGGAGCATCTGCTGACCCACGAGGAAGACTGCGAAGACCTGGCAAAACAATATGTCCGCTCGCAGGACTTTCTTTTCCTGGGGCGCGGCATTCACTACCCGATCGCCCTCGAAGGGGCGCTCAAGCTGAAAGAAATTTCCTACATTCACGCCGAGGGTTACCCGGCGGGAGAGATGAAGCATGGGCCGAATGCATTGATCGACGAAAATCTTCCCGTGGTCATAATCGCCACTCGCGACCCCAAAGACGCCCTGTCGATGGTTCGCTACGAAAAGACCTGCTCGAATCTCAAGGAAGTTAAAGCGCGCTCGGGACAGGTGATTGCATTGGCCAGCGAAGGTGACGAGGAGATCAGGGAAGCCGCCGACCATACCATCTATGTTCCGGAGGCTCCCGAGGAACTGCTGCCCATTCTCGAAATCGTTCCCTTGCAGTTGCTCGCCTATCACATCGCCGTGCGTCGCGGTGTCGACGTCGATCAACCGCGAAATCTGGCCAAGTCGGTAACCGTCGAGTAAGAAGCCTGTAATTGCCTCGCTTGCGCTAGCTATGGTTTCCCAGAAACCTTTGGCACAACTGGCAGACTGGCGCGAAGTAGATTTTTTAGCGCAATTAAGGTCGCAAGCAACGCCGCAATGGTAGTTGCCCAGGCGATACCTACGCTTGCCACAACCCAGCCGGGAGCAACCCCCGCCCGGCGCAGCACAAACGGCAGGAAATTCCACGTGCTGATGTGCTCATAATCCCAGGGATCGTAGTGCATGGCATCGGTGTTCAGACCCCAGGCGTCCATCCGACCGAGCGCATACGCGGCGATGTTCCTGAGGCGCATCCAGACGACCACCTGGGGCCGTCCAAGGTCTTCGATTTGATAGATTTCTAGCGGAAGCCAGAAGGCGAGCGATGCCAGCTGAATGACTAGGCTGGCGCCGACGAGAAACCCGCCGGTAATCCGCAGCGCCCTTGAAAGCTGGCCGCGAAATTTCAAAAGCAGCGGCAGCGAGACAAATGCCGCCATTTCGACCGCGCTCGACACATAGCGATCCCCCCAGGCAAAATCGCCACTCCACACGGTATAGCGGGCGTAAAAGCATATGTAGGCCATGACCAGCAATAGCGCAGATAGGATGAATGCCTTCACCGCCGGGCCGAGCTTTCTCCAGATTCGGATCGTGAGCAGCAAGGTGAGCAGGATCAGAGGATCAAACAGGAATATCGACTTTTCTGGTGTGAACAGCGGCCCTAGGAACCCGGCATGAAAGGGCGTTTCCCAGGGGTAGTTCGCGGGAAGCCCCGGGTCCTGCCGCCGGTGCTCGAGCGTAAAGTAATGCACATAGGTGTCGGTCCAGCTGCCAAAACGGTGGAACTGGTAGGCGCGATCGAGAAAGATAAAGAAGAAATAGACTGGAACGGCGATCTTGAGGTAAGCGGCGAGGCGCGCTTGGAACTGGCGTTTTTCGGTCCTTTCAAACCACACCACCAGTAGCAGAAACACTCCTCCAACCACGAGATCGATTGCGGTCGTCAGCCTGGTCAGCAGGTTCAGCCCAAAGGCCGCGGCGCCGATCAGCAACGCGCGCCTGCTTCCCGTCTCGAGCCATTCGTATTCGAAGCAAAAGCCGGCGAGCGTCAGCAGCAGAATGTAGTTGTTCTCCATCATGTTCTGCGTATAGTGCAGGTGGGTGGTACAGAAAAGCAGTGCCAGCACACCGTAAACGGACTGCGCGAGATCGAAGCCAAGAGCGAGGAGAAGCCGACAGGCAATCAGTGCCGTAAGAACGCTGAGCAGAGTATTGATCGCCGAAGTTACGAATATGTTGCGAACGGTTGGATCAGAGCCGCGATAAGCCTCGAAGACCGGCAATCGTTCGAGCCAGGTTCCGAGGATGTCCGCGGGCAGCAGCAAAAGAGGTTGCCCGATTCCATACCAATCGTAGAGCTTGCCTCCGCGACCATGGGCGCCAAACTCGGGATATTCGTTCGGAAATACCGGCGGCTCGGAGGTCCAGAATGAATGGGCGGTCTGCAGCCGGTGCATGGTGTCAGCCGAACCCAGCTCTCCGGACTGCACCGCAATGGCGAGCAGTCCGGCCGCAAGGGCGAGCAAGAAACGAGGATGCCGAAGACGCTTACGCAATGTCTAGAGATGATGAATAAGCCGCTACCATCGAGGAGGATCACACTTCATGGCCTAAAATTCAATGATTCTTCGTCGACCGGTAGTTGCCAAACGAGCTTTGCTTCAGAGATTTGCGACCCGGTCCGCCCAGTTAGACCCCCATCCCGATCTCGCCGGAAGCGCCGTCTAGGCCCAAGCCGCGAAGATCAAAAAGACCGCGGGGCACGCTGGAAGATGTTCGCTTGCGGCGTCCTACCGTTTTCGGCAGGTCCGTGAGACAACCAAAATGGTGATCGACGTGGGAAAATACTCGCGGAACCGGCTCCCGATCGTGAATGCTAAGGCCTGAGGTTTTCAACCCCTCTTAACCTTCCAGATTTTGGGGGAAGAGCCTCATTAAGCTGTCCGGTTCCATCCGACACTGGAGCGATCATGACCTTTTGCCAATCCCTTTTGTTCGTGCTCGTCCTTTCCGCCCCGTCCGTTCTTGGTCAAATCACAACGCAAAAAGCCGATTTGCTTATTACTGGCGGGACTGTAGTCACCATGGATCGTGCCCGTACGGTGATTGACGACGGCGCAGTTGCTATCACCGGTGATTCCATTACTGCAGTTGGCCCAAGCGCGGCCCTTGAAAGCAGGTATGGATCTGCCAAGATTATCAATGCCACAGGGAAGTTGGTTTTGCCCGGTTTCATCAACGGCCACACTCATGTTCCAATGACGTTGTTTCGAGGGCTGCACGATGACGTGACCCTTGACGAGTGGCTGCACAAGTACATTTTTCCGGCGGAAGCGAAGAATGTGAACGAGGAGTTCGTGCGCTGGGGGACGCGATTGGCGGCGGCCGAGCAGATCCGTTCCGGTATCACCACCTTTGCCGACATGTATTACTTCGAAGATGCGGTGGCCGAAGAGACCAAAGCGGCGGGCATGCGCGGAGTTCTGGGAGAGACCTGGATCGATTTTCCTGCCCCGGACAATAAGAGCGAAAGTCAAATGGCCGCCTACACCGAGAAGTTCCTGCAGAAATGGCATGGCGATCCCTTGATACACGCGGCCGCGGCACCCCATTCGATTTACACCTGCAGCCGCAAGACACTCGAGGATGCGGCGAGACTGGCGCGCAAGTATAAGGCACCGATTCTGATCCATGTCGCAGAGATGAAAAAAGAGCGCGACGACAGCGAGAAGCAAAATGCCGCCAGTCCAGTGGCATACTTGGACAGAATCGGTGTGCTTGGCAGCGATGTCATCGCCGCCCACTGCATTTTCGTGGATGAGACGGACCGCCACATGTTGGCCGAGCGGCACGTAGGCTGCGTGCACAATCCTTCGAGCAATATGATGCTGGCCAGTGGAGTAGCACCGGTTCCCGAAATGCGCGCGGCCGGAGTGGCTGTGGGGCTCGGGACGGACGGACCGGCGGGCAGCAATAACGACCTTGACCTCATGGAGGAGATGGATCTCGCGGCTAAGCTGGCCAAAATCACCAAAATGGATCCCCGGGCGCTCAATGCCCAGGCAGTGGTCGCAATGGCTACGGTCGAGGGAGCAAGGGCTCTGCACATGGAAAGAGAAATTGGCTCGCTTGAAGAAGGCAAGAAGGCAGACTTAATCCTAATCGGGCTCGATACGCCGAACGCTGTCCCTATGTACGATGTCTATGCCCAGTTAGCCTATTCGCTTAAGGCCTCGGAGGTCGAAACCGTCATCATCGGCGGGAGAGTAGTTATGCAGGGACGAAAATTATTAACAATTAACCAAGAAGAGGCCATTTCGAAGGCGCGCGAATACAAGGACAGGATTTCCGCTTCGCTGCGGCCTGACTGACGTAGGGCGTTAATCTTCAGGAGTAGCGGGGTTTCGGTCAATTCGAACACGGCGGCAGACGCGGCACTCAGATGTGGCGTTGCCGCAGACATAGTATTGGAAATCGCACTAATTGGTCGCAATGTACTCAGGTAAGTGCGAAGCTTCTATCAAAGGGTCGAAGATACTTCTACCGGCCGGGGCGGATTGCCGATGTGACCGGACAAGGGCCGTTATGTGCAAAGAAATGCTACTTCACAATAATGTCACTCTTCAGAACGCCCTAACGATGGCTATCTGCACGGGTTAAGTGGCGGACTGTCATCTTTCTGCGCATACATCATCGGGAGCTAAGTGGGCGTCTCACAAAAAAAACGTTCCCGACACATGACTAATTTTTGGGCTGCTGTAGCCGAATCTGAGGATAATATAGACAGAACTCACGAAGTCGCTGGAAATCCAGCCGAGTAGGCAAAGGACGCCTTTAAGCAAGGGAGGGCTTATGCGGAAAAGTTCTGGCCTCATCATGACGTTATCCTTGTTGCTGGCATTGGGGACATCTGCCGAACTTATTCACGCGCAGCAGGCCAGTGCGCCGCCGACCAAAAAGCGGGTAGCAGTTATGAACTTTGACTACGGGACAGTGCAAAACTCGGTGGCATCTATCTTTGGCACAAACCAAGACGTAGGAAAAGGTATTTCAGACCTGCTAGTGCAAAAGTTGGTGCAAGACGGGCAGTACTCGGTGATCGAGCGCAATGCCATCGACAAAGTTCTCACCGAGCAGAATCTGTCGAACAGTGATCGAGCAGATGCCACCACTGCCGCTAAAATTGGCCGACTCTTGGGCGTCGATGCTGTCATTCTGGGCGCCGTCACCCAGTTCGGCCGGGACGATAAAAATACAACTATAGGAGGCGGGGGATTGGGAGCGGTCACCAACAAGTTCGGCATCGGTGGCCTGCAGAAGCGTAATGCCAAAGCCTCGGTGGGGATCAGCGCTCGAGTGGTAGACACAAGCACTGCTGAAGGCCGTGCTGCGGTTACCGGAAATGGGACCTCGACTCGCTCAGGAACCTCGCTTCTTGGAGCAGGTGGTGGCGGTGGGAGCGGGGGCGGCGTGTATGACATGACTAGCCAGGGTTTCGGTGA
>JAFAWX010000236.1 GCA_019241535.1 Acidobacteriota bacterium
GCAACCGAGACAAGCGAGATGAGAACGGAATTCATATGGTTAAGTTTGTGGCAATGTGATCGCGGCGGCGGGAAGTCTCCCCCGGCTCCGGCGGGCTACCCTGTCGCGAGCGCCCGCGCGGGCCTGCTGGTCTACGCCCAACACCTGCTTAATAGATTCCAATTTGCCGGTCGGCGTTTCACCAACCACCTCTTCTATAACTACGGGAATGTCTTCAAAACCGATGCGACCCTCGAGAAATGCTTCTACCGCAACCTCATCGGCGGCGTTCAAGGCAACGGTTTTTCCGCCTCCTGCACGTGCCGCCTCATAGGCGAGCTGTAAACAGGGGAATTTTTCCATGTCGGGAGGGCAGAAATCGAGGTGCCTTAAGTCACCCAGACTAAAGTTCAGCTCCGAAGGCACGCGCTCGGGGTAGCTCAGAGCATAAAGGATCGGCAGGCGCATGTCGGTCACTGACAGCTGAGCAAGAATACTGCCATCTACGAACTCGACCAGGGAGTGTATGGTGGACTGGGGATGGACAATTACTTTGACCTGTTCCGGCGCCAAATTGAACAGCCGGCATGCCTCTATGACTTCAAAGCCCTTGTTCATCAGAGTTGCGGAGTCGACGGTGATGCGGTTTCCCATCTTCCAAGTAGGGTGATTCAAAGCTTGTTCCACCGTAATGCCGGCAAATTTTGCCTTTGGAGTGTGCAGAAAAGGCCCGCCCGAGGCGGTCAGCCATATGCGGCGGACCTCTTCGATCCGTCCTCCGCGCAAGCACTGGTGGACAGCGTTGTGCTCGCTGTCGATGGGGAGAAGCGGCCTGGCCCGCTCGCGGGCGGCAGCGGTGATGAGCTCTCCGGCCGCCACCAAGCACTCTTTGTTCGCAAGCCCGACAGTTTTGCCCGCTCGTACGGCTTCGTAGGTGGCCTCAAGCCCGGCAACGCCGACAATGGCGCTCACCACGAAATCCACTTCAGGATAGGTCGCGACGCGCAGATTGCCGGTTGGCCCGCAGACGACCTGTGTTTCCATGACGGCCGCGGATTTCAACCTTGAACCGAGCATTTCGGCATCGGAAGCAGCGGCGACTGAAATCAGGCGCGGCCGCCAACGGCGGGCCTGCTCAAAGGCCAGTTCCAGGTTCCGTCCCGCCGCCAGGGTAACGATCTGAAAGCGATCGGAAAAGGACTCGGCCACGCTCAGCGTGCTGCGCCCGATACTGCCGGTCGAGCCCAGAATAGCGATCCGCTTCATGAATGTAGATATGGTACTAGAAAGGCACGTTGGGACTTCGATCGAACAAAACCCGATTTGTCCTCGATAGCGGTCGGTGTTTGTCGGGCGCGCATTCTGCGGTCAGCGATTGCATATAACATCTGCTCAGGAGGACGATCAAAGTTGAATGCGCAAAGGCTCCCTTTAGACCGCCACGCATGATATCTCCCCCTAGGACCGCTGCACAGTTTGGCCACTAACCGCCTGCCGTCACTGCATCATCACTCTCCAGGCGGCGTAGCACCACAGCACGGGCGCCGCAAACAGCAGGGCATCGATGCGATCGAGCATACCTCCATGGCCAGGAAGAATACGGCCGGAATCCTTGGCGCCGGCGCCGCGCTTGATCAGCGACTCCCCCAGGTCTCCGAGCTGCGCAGCCACATTCAGCACCACCGACAACACCAGGACGGGTATCAGGGAACGAGGTTCACTGAAAATTCCATCGCGTTGCTCGATCAGGCGAGCTTCAAGCAGGAACCGGCTGATCGAGGGTGCGTAGTGAAACATGGCGATTCCCACCCCGATGCTGGCAAGAAGGGATGCGAAAGCCCCTTCCCAGGTTTTGTGAGGGCTGATGCGGGGCGACATCGAATGGCGGCCGAAAGGCTTACCGATGAAATAAGCGAAGATGTCTCCCGCCCAAACCAAAACCAGCAGGTAGAGCACTAGGAAACTGCCCTCCCACTGCTGGCGTAATTGCACCAGCGACCCCATGGGAACGGCAATGAAGAGGAAGGCGAAGGCCGAAAGGGCGACGGCGGGGAAGCCGGAGGCAAGTGGGTCGCGGCGCATTCCTGCCGCGAGAAAGATGAACGCTCCGAGCACGGCGAACGACAGGGCGAAATAGGTAAAACCGGCAGTCGAGAGCAGATCGGTTGCTCCCGGATACAGGGCGAGCAGAAGAAAGAACAACCCGCAAAGCACATAGGTCGGTGCCTGTAGCGGCCGAATTCCGTAAGCCTGCGAAAGCTGAAAAAGTTCGTGAATTGCGAGCAGCGCGATGACGGCCGCAACCAGGGCCAGCACGGCCACAGGGGCGCGCAGCACCAGCAGCAGAACGAGCGGAATCAGCACCAGTGCCGTGAGTACTCGCTTGACGAGCTCCAATCCGATCAGCTCCGCAGAGCGCGGGATATTGGACCTTCGTTCAATCCGCCGTACCGCCGTTCGCGTTTCTGGTACTCCGCAATGCCCTCAAGCAGGTGCGCGCCGCGGAATTCAGGCCAAAGAGTCGGGGTCACATAGATTTCGGCGTAAGCGAGCTGCCACAGGAGAAAATTGCTCAGCCGCATTTCGCCGCTGGTGCGGATGACCAGATCCGGGTCTGGCAGATGGCAGGTGTAAAGATGCCGGGAGACCGTTTCCTCGTCAATTGTGAGATGCTCCATTCCGCCATTGCTGGCCGCAGCCTTCAGCATGGCGCGGAAGGCATCGACGAGTTCCGAGCGCGCGCTGTAGTTGAGTGCCAGGGTCAGCACCATCCCCGTATTACGCGAAGTTTCCTCGCGCGCCCATGCCATCATTTCCTGCACGAAAACCGGCAGCTCGTGCAGGCGGCCGATGTACTCCAAGCGCACGTTATTTTTGTGCAGGCTGGGGACCTCCTGCTTTAAATAGCGGGACAGAAGCTTCATCAGGAAGTCCACTTCCGCCTTGGGGCGCCGCTTCCAGTTTTCTTCCGAGAAGGCGTAAAGGGTGAGCGATGGAATAGCGATGCGCGATGCGGTTTCGACCGTGTAGCGCACGGAAGTGACTCCGGCACGGTGACCGGCCACGCGGGGCAGGTGCCGCTTGCGCGCCCAGCGCCCGTTACCGTCCATAATGATGGCGATGTGTTTTGGAAGCCGCCCTGGATCAAGCCTGCGGTAAATCTCAGCCTCTTTCCCGTCCAGTCCGGCAGGAACCGTTGCCTGCAAGGAAATCCCTTCCGTTTCAGAAACTAACACAGGGGGAATCGACTTGCAATGAACCGCCGAGCTTCGTAAAGCTTGCGACGGCCGCAACCCGCACTCAAGCTGCTCCTCTCCGAATTGTGCACCGGGCGGGAGCCCAAAAGCGGCAGACAGGCGCCCTTTTTTGGGGAAACCCACTTACTCGCGGAATTCGCGGGGAATGATTTCGACTTCCAATCGTTCGCTGCCTCGCAAGAGGACGATTGAATTCTTCACTCCGACCTGCGCTTCAGTAAGCAGCCGGTGCAAGTCGTCCACGCCGGCGATCGGTTGGCCGGCAAAGGCCACAATGACGTCGCCCTCTCGCAGTCGCGCTTTTTGGGCAGGACTTCCTTCTGCCGCCGTGAGTACGATTACTCCGGTTTCCTTTGGCAGATCGTAGAAGCGCACAACCCGGCGGTGCAGAGGAACGGTTTGCGCTTCCACGCCGATATAAGCGCGGCGGATGCGTCCCTGCTGCAAAAGGCGGCTGGCGACGAACTTGGCCGTGTTGATCCCAATGGCGAAACAGAGGCCCTGGGCTCCCATGATCGTTGCCGTGTTGACTCCGATGACCTGGCCGGCGGAAGAGACCAGCGGGCCGCCGGAATTGCCTGGATTTAAGGAGGCATCGGTCTGAATGACATCGTCAATCATCCGCCCGGAGTAGGAACGCAGAGAGCGGCCGAGAGCGCTGATTACACCGGCGGTTACCGTGTACTGAAATCCGTACGGATTGCCGATAGCGATGGCCAGTTGTCCCACCCGCAGCTTCTGCGAATCGCCGAGTTCGGCGGAGGTGAGATTGGGCGCATCGACGCGAATCACGGCCAGGTCCGTTCCCGGATCTTCGCCGATCAGCAGGGCGGGGAAGCGGCGTCCGTCGGCGAGTGACACCTCGATCCGCGAGGCGTCGTGCACGACGTGACTGTTAGTGAGGACCAGCCCATCGGGGGTGAATACGAATCCGGATCCGCCGCCCTGGCGTTCTCGGGGCTCCCCATTCCGCGTACTGCCGGCTTTCTGAGTGACCTCGATTTTTGCCACCGAGGGGCTGAGTTTCTCGGCGGCCGACACCACCGCCTGCGAATAGGCATCGAGCAGCAGGTTGTCGGGCGCCGGTGCCTGGCGGACAACGGATGGATCTCCCAGCGACCCTGAAGATAGAAATCGTTCGAGCATGCCTGCTAGATGATCCGGCGGGGGGAGAGGATTCAACGCCCTCAGGCGCGACCGAAAGCTGTCGGGAGTGGGTTCTCCGCGGATTCCTAAATATTGTTCTCAAAGCTGACGGGCTGGTTCTCGCTATGGCGCTGGCTGTTTTGCACTCAGGGCTTCGCTCGTTTCGGCCGCGGCGGGGCGAAGCGTGAGCCAGTCGGTGCGTACCCGGTCCCATTCCTGGATCATGATGCCGTAGGATTCGAAGAAGGCGCGAATGCGCAGCCGCTCCCAACCGGCGATATCTTCAAGAATCGGAGCCAGCACGGCCAGGGCGCTCGTGCTGAGCACGGTGCGCTTGGCCACCTGGGCCACATGCTTGGCTTCGGAGACGGCGATCGTGTATCCGTCGCGCACATTGGTATGCAGCATGACATGGATGTCGGAGCTGCCGTCCCCGGTGTACACAATGTGGTCGGGGCCGATTTGTGCCCGATTTTGCAGCTGATCGAGCACATATACCTTTCCGTAGCCCGCGGTCGCGTGCGTGATAGTGTCGACCTCGCCGCCCTCGTTGTAAAGAAATTCCGTTCCGAATATGTGCTCGGCGGGGACTATGCCTTCGAGGGCCGACTGAATCACCTCGACGGGTGCCGCCGAGAGCACATAGAAATCGAAGTGGTAACCGGGAATGCCGCCGTCAAGAATCTGGTAGAGCAGGGCAATGTTGTCCTTGAGCCGGACTCGCTTGCCGACCTCATACAGGTGCTCTTTGCGCACCCGGGCCTTGAATTCCGGGTCGTGCAGCAATAGGTAAGCGAGCTCCGCTCCCTGCTGCACCAGGTTGAGCCTGGCCATGCCCGTAGCCTTACGCTCGAACTCGGCCGTTGGTATGCCGACCAATTCCGCAAGTGCATAGCCGGAATCATTGAAAGTGAGAGTCTGGTCGAAATCGCTGGCGAAGATGTATTCCTTGCGGGCAATGTCATTCATTAGAGTATTAGATTACGCGCCGTGCCCGACCGAGGCGGTAAAAAGAATCGATGGGTGCGGTCGCGCTGGGTTTATGGCCGACGGCTGTCGCCTTTACTTAATCGCAGCCGCGGTTGAAAATAAACAACTTGCGATCTCTGGAGAATTTCATCCAAATCGAGGAGAGCCTTCAATCATGGCAGCCACGGGAGAACTGATTCGTCTCATTAATTACGTCGACGACATAACGACAACCCTGCGGCGTATTCAGGCCTCGCTTTACGGCATGGATGCCGAGGAGCGCAAGCGGCTCGCAGAGAGCTTGCGCGCGGCCGACGGCAAGGTGCACGAGCTGCTCGAGGCATTGGGGAGATAGTGGGAAACATTCAGACGATTGCGGTGATTGGCGCGGGGACAATGGGACGCGGAATCGCACATGTGGCTGCCCTAGGCGGCTACCGCACACTGCTCGCAGATGTGCTGCCCGCGGCTCTGCGGAAGGCAGAGCAGGAGATCCGGGCAAACCTGGAGCAGGCGGTTGAGCGGGCAAGGGTCTCGCGCGAGGATGCTGACCGGGCCTTCGCCCGGCTGGAATATGCCGGCACCCTGGAAGAGGCGGCGCGCGAGGCCGACCTGGTGATCGAGGCGGTTCCCGAGGAGATGGAATCGAAAATCGAGATCTTCACCCTGCTCGACCGGATCTGCCGTCCAGCCGCGCTTCTGGCCTCGAATACCTCGTCGCTCAGCATAACGGAAATCGCCAGCGTGACCTATCGCGCGAAGAAATGCGTGGGAATGCACTTCTTCAACCCGGTGCACAAGATGAAGCTGCTCGAAATCGTGCGCGGGCTTGAAACCGAGGAGGAAGCGATTGCCTCAGCATCGGAGGTCGGGCGGCAGATGGGGAAAGAAGTAGTGGTGATCCGGGAGTCCCCCGGCTTTATCACCAGCCGCATCAACGCCATGATCGGCAACGAGGCTTTTTACATGCTCCAGGAAGGAATCGCGTCGGCGGCGGACATCGACAAGGCTCTCAAACTCGGATTGAATCATCCCATGGGCCCGTTCGAGCTGGTCGATCTCGTTGGTCTCGATACCCGCCTGCATATCCTCGAGTATCTGCATAAAAGCCTGGGCGAGAAATATCGTCCCGCGCCTCTGCTGGTGCAGTACGTGAAGGCGGGGCGGCTGGGCCGAAAAAGCGGCCGCGGCGTTTACGACTATCATGACCTGAAGGCCGAAACAAGCGCCAGGTGACGGGCTGCGGATCGTCAAATGACGTACGCCGGGGGCTTGATGCCCCGATTGCGAAGATATATTTCAGCCTGCCCGCGGTGGTGCGCCACGTGAATGTACATGGCCAGCAAGGATTCCCGTCCGCTCAGCCGTCCGTCGGGCGAGTCGTGCATCGAATTCAGCTGCTGGTCGCCTAGCTGCGAGATCACTTCCGAGCAATAGCTGAACGAGTCCCCCAGGAAAGCGACGATCGCCTGCTTGTCGCCGGGCGAGGCCACCGCCGGGGAACTTGAATCTTTCAGACCAGCGCAAAATTGGTAATTTGTCTGAGCGATGTGCGACATCAGTGCCCCGAAGTTCATCGATTGGGGATGCGGGCGGTAGCCGTACTGCTCGGCAGGCATTGCCTGTGCAACCGCAAGAGACAATTTCTCAAGAGCTGCGAAATGTTTCGCGTATTCCCCAGCGCCATTCGCGGCCTCAGACTCTCCGCGGCTACTGAGGAGCGAAAGCGCGAGAACGATCGCGACTGGGACAAGCATGCGGACAAACATATGACCTCCTTCGCAAACGTGTTGCTATTTTTCCGGCGGATGCAGGAACTGCTCAGGGTCGCGATCGAATTGCTCTTTGTGCTGACTGGAACCAAAGTAGTACGTCTTGCCTTTATAGATCGATTTCGGAGCGCTTTGGGGATCGACGGCCATGCCGCAGACCGGACATAGCGGATGCTCGTCGGACTGAGTATAGGCGCGAGCGTAGACGCCATTCGAGGCGGCATTTATCCAGCCTTCGCCCTGATACTCCATGTCAAAAGCGGTTTGCCGGGCTGCTTCGCGGCCGAAATAACGTTCAACCACACGCAGTGCCAGGTCAATGCCAGAGGTTAGTCCCCCGGCGGTGGCGAGATTGCCTACTTCGACGAATCTTTTTCCCCGCTCGACCTCGATGTCGGGGAACTGTTCAGCCAAAGCGGCATAGGAACTGTGATGGGTGGTTGCAGCTTTACCCGAGAGCAAGCCGGTGCTTGCAAGCATGAACGCCCCAGTGCACACCGACATGGTTACATCCGCGCCCGGTGCCGCCCGGCGGACCCACCGTTTCGTGGCTTCGCTTAGCGGACTCTGCGCCGGAATGACGATCACCCTGGGGGCCGGCGCGTCGGAAATTGTGTAGTCGGGGACCAGCGTCATCCCCCCGCTTGCATGCACAGGTTTTCTGGTTTCGGCAACCGTGTAAAGCCGGAAGGCCGCGCCTTGGCGAGCGGGAATATTAACGTCTTGAAAGACTTCCCAGGGGCCAGCGAAATCGATCATTACGGCACCTTCTGAAATTAGAAAGGCAACCGGAATACTGCCGTGGCCAGGGGGAGTGAGTGGATTCGGGAGGGCAGCTGATTTATTTCCCTCGGCTGAATCGGGTTTCGCGCCGGTGCGAGCAAAACTTCCCAGAACCGGAACCAGAATCACGGCCAAGCTCAAAGCGGTCGCGGTTTTGAACCATTCTTTCCTGGTCATCTTATTTTTTCCTTTCAAGTCATGGAACACACTTTGAAGCCCACGCGGCGTAACCCGAGTCAATGCGCCTATGAGCGAACAAGTAACCCTCAATTCGCCCGCAAACCCCGAAACCGGTTTCGGTAGTCTGAGGGTGGAACGCGGAGAACACGGTGAAAGGAACGGCGCAGCGTGGTAATCGAGCGGAAACCGCAGTCAGTCGCAATTTTTTCCAATTTGTCTCGCGACTCTTCGAGGCGCCGGCGGGCGGTCTCGACCCGCAGGCGCTCGACGAAACGTGCCGGGGTTGTTCCCGTATCTTCGGCAAAAAGCCGGGCAAAATTTCGCGGGCTCATGCCTGCCTTCTCGGCGAGCTTTCGCACCGGGAGCTCCTGCTGCAGATGGTCGAGGGCCCAGGAACGGGTCTCTTCAATCTGCTTGCGATCGGAGGCCGCGAGCGCCAGCGCGGTGCTGAACTGGGACTGCCCTCCGCTTCTTCGCAGATAGAGCACCATCTCGCGCGCAACCTTCAATGCCAGCTGCGATCCCAGGTCTTGTTCAACCAGCGCCAGGGCGAGATCCATACCCGCCGTGACCCCGGCGCTGGTGTAGGTGTTTCCGTCGCGTATGTAAATGGGGTCGGGATCAACCATCGTCAGACTAGATCTTCTTCGGAGCTCCGCTGCCCACTTCCAATGAGTGGTCGCGCGCTTGCCATCGAGCAGGCCGGCTGCCGCAAGCAGGAAGGCTCCCGTGCAAATTGAGCCAATGCGGCGCGTCCGTAACGCTGCCCCCCGCAACCAGGAGAGCAATTTCTCATCACTCGCCGCCGCTTCTACGCCGCTTCCGCCGGCGACAAGCAGGGTGTCGAACGGACCTTTGAGGCTGCGAAATGTCTCTTGTCCGATCAGTGCGAGACCACAGTTCGTGCTCACCGTCCGATGTCGCGTCGAACTTGCCAGGATGACCTTATAAGGAGACTTGCGCGAAGGATAATCCTGGACAAAAAGCTCCGCCGCCCGAACAAAGATTTGGTACGGGCCCGCCACATCGAGGATTTGCGTCCTCGGGGCAGCAACAAAAACTATGGTTTTCCGCTGAGTGGTGCTCGCATCCAGCGATTTCGACCTGCTCATGAAGTCATGGTAGGCGTTACCCGTAGTGGCAGCAATGACAAAACCAGGGCGTTTTCTGCCAGCGCTCTCGACTACCGATCATCGGGCGATGATGCCGCTTGAGCCTCGGGAAAACCGGCCGCTCTTAGCGTAGACCGCGCGCTCGCGGTGGAACTTCCAGTTCTGCACCTGCGTATCAGGGACCGATCCGGGAAGGAAATTGAGACCTCCCCACCGGAATCAGTCCCCCTGTTGTCCCTCCCCGGCGGCAGGGGGAGCTCGGGTATTGGCTGGAGCGAGCAGCTATGATTCGGACTTTAGCGGCGGACGCGGCTCGGTCATGCGCACCGGGTCTAGTATTTCATTGATCTCGCTTTCGCTCAGGAGCTTTCTCTCGCGAGCGATGTCGATGATGGAACGCCCGCTGGCGACGGCCTCCTTGGCAATCTCGGCGGCTTTGGCATATCCGATATAGGGATTCAGGGCGGTGGCAAGCGACACCGTGGCCTGAGCATAGAAGTTGCAGCGCTGTCGGTTGGCAGTGATGCCGGAGACGCATTTTTCCGTGAACTGGCGCAGCATGTTGGTGAGAATGGTGATCGACTGGAGGACGCTGTAGGCCATGGTGGGCATCATCACGTTCAGCTCCAGCTCTCCCGCCTGCACTGCCATGGCGACGGACAAATCGTTGCCAATGACTTGAAAGGAGACCATGGCGGCCAGCTCGGCCATAACCGGGTTGATCTTGCCCGGCATGATGGAAGAGCCGGGTTGGAGAGCCGGCAGATTGAGCTCCCCCAGTCCGGTATTGGGGCCCGAGGAGAGCAGACGCAGATCGTTTGCGATACGAATCACCTCCAGAGCCAGATTGCGCAGCGCCGATGATACCCCGGCGATTGCCAGATTCGATTGCATGGCATAGCGCATGTCGTTGACAGGCGCAAGCTTTTGCCCGGAAACGCGCGCAAGGTAGCGAATGGCGCGCTCCCGGTACCCGGGATGGGTATTGATTCCGGTTCCCACGGCGGAGCCTCCCAGGCCGAGTTCGCGGAGGGAATCGGCGCTGGCGCCGATGGCGGAGTGGGCGCGCTCCATGGCCCCGGCGTAGGCCAAGAATTCCTGACCGAGTCGCATCGGAACGGCGTCCTGCAGGTGCGTACGTCCGGACTTCAAGATGGCGTGAAACTCTTCTCCTTTTCGTTTCAGAGCTGAAACCAGAAGATCCAGAACCGGATAAAGCTCCTCAAGTTCTAGCAGCGCCGCGAGCCGCATGGCGGTAGGGAAAACGTCGTTCGTGCTCTGCCCGTAGTTCACGTGATCGTTGGGATGCACTCGCGAGTAGTCGCCCAGAGGGCCGCCAAGAATCTGGATGGCGCGGTTGGCGATGACCTCGTTTGTATTCATGTGGAAGCTGACCCCGGCTCCCGCCTGGAAGACATCCACGACGAACTCGTCGTTCCACTTGCCCGTCTCGACTTCCTTGGCGGCCTCGATAATGGCTGTGGCCACCTGCTCGTCGACCAGGCCTAAGTCGCGGTTGGCCTCCGCCGCCGCCTCTTTCACCATGGCGATCGCCCGAATGAGCGTCTTGTGAGCGCGCAGCCCGGAGATGGGATAGTTTTCCCGGGCACGCGCCGTCTGGATTCCGTAAAAGACGTGAGCGGGAATTTCCTTCGTGCCGAGGGAATCTTTTTCAGTACGAAAGGCGCTGTCGGTCAGCGTAGGCATGTCGGCTCCTGGTGCAGAACGGCAAATTATAGCAACCGCTCTGGGGTAGAAGTGGGAATCTGCAGCTCGGCTGGGCTCGCTCGAAAGTCCTCTTGTTTCCTACATGCTAGAATCAGAATCTTTCAACCGCGCTTGAGCACCGCAGGACCCCCTTTGCCCACCAAACAAGTGCCGACGACGCTGCCGAAGCCTGTGGTCGACAGCTATCGGGAGATGCACGCGGACGTTATCGTGATCGGCGCCGGACCAACCGGGTTGGCCTGCGCCATCGAGGCGCAGAAAGCCGGCTTGAAAGTCACGAGCATTGACCAGGGCTGTCTGGTGAACTCCCTTTTTCATTATCCCGCCAACATGATTTTCTTTACCACGCCGGAGCTGCTCGAGATCGGCGATATCCCCTTTAGCACCTCGAACCCCAAACCTAACCGCCTGGAAGCTCTAGAGTACTACCGCAAGGTTACCGAGCATTATCGCCTCGATATACGCCAATACCAGCGGGTTGAAACCGTCACTGGAGTTGACAACGCCTTCCACATCACCGCCTGCGACCGGTTGGGCCGAGTCTTCGATTACGATTGCCGCAAGGTGATCGTGGCCACCGGTTACTACGATCGCGCCAACCTGATGCACGTACGCGGCGAGGACCTCTCGAAGGTCATGCATTATTATCGCGAGCCCCACCCCTATTACGACAATGACGTGCTGGTGGTGGGGGGCAAGAACTCAGCGGCGATTTCAGCCCTCGATCTGTGGCGGCACGGAGCCCGCGTAACCCTGGTATATCGCGGGCCCAAGTTGCATGCTCACGTCAAATATTGGATTCTCCCCGACATCGAGAACC
>JAFAWX010000360.1 GCA_019241535.1 Acidobacteriota bacterium
CTTTGCGGTCCCGAGTTGGCGGATTGGCTTCGGAAAATGGAGTGCTGCAGTAGATACAGTCAATACGGGAGTTCATGATGGTTTTCATTTGATTAAACGTGAGCTTGTGCCAACCGCCTTTTTGCTTGTGCGAGCCGTTGTATTTGATTTTGCGGCAGGATTTGCAAAGATAGCTCTTACCCGCGGGATGCCCCTTTTGGGACCCAAAAACCTCAAGAGGCTTCCCCTCGTTGCAGAAATAACATTTTCTTCGGTTTTGTTGCGGCAGAGATGTTGGCGACGGGAGTCGTATAGCCATTGAGTATCCTCGCTGAGCTTTATGTGTGTATTTCCCTCGATTCGATTAGGTTGCAAGCGCAAAACTGGTTCAATTTCTAGAGTACCTTTGGTCCCCCAAAACCCAATGCGGCATCACTGTGGAAAGAATTTTTTGTCGCTCGTATAGAAAGGATCCATTACGCAAGGTGTCTAGAGGAAGAGGGTTGGCACTCATGAGCAAATAACTCCCGCGCGCTGAAGTGCAGCGTACTACTGTTTGCGCGTCGCAGCAGCAACAGTTGCGACGCAGGTGTTCTACGCGAGCCGATTCGGAAGGCTCAAAGACGCCTAGTATGCGCGCCGCCAACCGGACCGGCCAACGATTTGCGTTTTGACGGGAAGAGGGCGCACTGGATAGTAATCCACGGTATCAAAGCGCAATCCTATTTTGTTCGGATCTCCATCGCAGCACGCAAGAGCACTCAATGGTATCGGAAAAAACAATCATGTTCATTCCCTCCCTCAAAATCCGCCGGTGCCTAGCACCTTGAGGGTTTCAACTCCCTCTGCCCGGCACCAGCCCAAAAAGTTGCGCCTGGTGCGTCCGAGGACATCCGGGCATCAGTGTATGTACGCGGAAGCGCCTATTTGGCGCTGCGGGATGCATTGGAGCATTCAGCAATTGCTGCGGAGAGGGGTCGGCAAGGGAGGATAATCTTCAAGGGTGCAGCTGAAGGGAAGACCAGCACCAAAAGCGAATAAAAGCGCGGGTAGCAGTATGTGGCGCCCTCCAGGCCACGCGGCTGCCCGGATCTCCTAGCGACCGTTCGCCGAAGCGACGTGCCTCCAAGTCTGCTACACTTCTTTCGAATCTGATGACAACCAGTCGGCACTCCTTCCAGAAGGTCGATCCATTTTCAGAGCCTCTGCCAATCATGGTGTGGGTAGAACCGAAAGGCCCGGGAGCTGCTTACTACGTCGATACCAAGGATGTTACCGCTGACCCCGCACGCGGCATTGCTGAAGCTTACGAACAACATCGAGGCGGAGAGGCGCGCTATGCGGTAGTCGTGTTCATCGATGAGCGATTGCCGATAAGCATCCTTGCGCAGCTCCGAGAAGTGATAGAAGAAACCGGCGGCACGAATGTTCGTTATTTCTTGACAAGCCCGGGCAGCAGAAGTATCCGCGAGATTTCCTTCGGGCAAGCTGTCAGTGCTCCGGATAAGTGGCAAACTTCATACTAGAACTGGCCGGGTACATAGGGGCCTTTGTCACCGAATCAATCACGGCGCTGCGCAATCGACGTCTATCGCCATTGAATCCGCCGCTGCTCAGGATCAGCTCCAAGCTTATGCTTGCGCCGGCGAGATTAATCATCATCCGCTAGCCGCTGCATAGTTTCGGCAACTGCCTCGCAAGTACCGCCACGCTCCCAATCAGACCGTGAGCATGTTCATGGTCCCATGCTCGTGTACCCGCCCGATGCGGACCGGACGATCCGGCTCGCAGGAGTCTTTGATAGGGCTTCGGCCGGCGAACTTTTGCCGGCAGTGCCTTTGCACTCTTTGCCACTCCCAGGTTTGCCGAAGGGCGGTATGTAGGAAAAGCCATTTTCTGCCACCGATAGCTACCTTTTTTAAGTGCCACTTCTTTGACTTGAGCGCAGAGGAAAACCGTGGAATTGGTTGTGAACGGCAGGATCGCAAGAGAACGCAAGTCTGGATGGTCCAGATTCGATCACAAACTCGCCGCGGCCACTCGCGGTTTTCGGTTTTCCGGACATGTCGCCAGAAACAAGGACTCATCGGAGTGCCGAATTCTCCTCTACAATGGCCAAATTCCACGGGCCAATGGCGAGTTCCTGTCCATTCGACGCTGATGTTCCGGTTAAAAGATCGGTTCCCGCGGCGTAGGAGTATTTTGGCCGTACTTCGGCAGCCGAGTAGTTGAAGTAGTAGTGGATGCGCTTTCCCATCTTATTAACTCCGTGCTGCACGTGAACCCCGGCTGGCGCCATCTGGTCGGTGCCGGCGAGTCCGGCTTTTTCTATTACCTGGCGCAAGACAGCTTTCTGTAATGGATCACTGAGGTAGGTCCCTTCATAGGTGAGGGTGCCGGATCCGTACTGATTTTCGGTAATGGCTGGCCATTGCCCGAAAAACGAATGGTCATAGAACGCAACCGGCTTGGCGTGCTCCGAAATCAGGAACTCGGCCCAGTAGGAAACCTGGTTGTCGGCGCTGCCAACCTGGAAGGGATCACCCTTCAAAGCCAGCGGGTGTTCGAGATTTGAAAATTCCTGATAGGAAAAACCAGCCGCTTCGCGCAGTGGCCCGGGCGCACGCACCCAACGCACCGCGGAGTTTTCATTGGCGAAGCCGCTCTTGAACGTCATCACCACGCGACCGCCGTTCTTCACGTAATTGGATATTTTTTCGAGCAGCTGATCGTCGGAGATATAGAGCGCGGGGACGAGCAGCACCTTGTACGCCGAAAAGTCCTGCGATTCGGGAAACACGAAGTCTGATCCGATGTTCAGGTCATAGAGCGCGCGATGAATCTGCTGGACGAGAGAGTCGTAGCCGGCGTTTGCGTGTCCCGGCTCCCACGGGATGGTGGAAGTGGAGGTAAATGGCATGAACCCTATGGCGTTAGCCGAATCGCGGCTCCAGAGAATCGCGACCTCATTTTTGATCGTGAGCCCAACGATATGGCTCCCGATTCTCTGCAACTCGTGAGCCGTGCCGCTCATCTCCTTGTATTCACGATTGGGTTCCAGATCATGTGACAGAATCCCCTTCCAGTATGTCTCCTGGCCCGCCGCTATGGATGCCCAATGCCAATACTCCACCATGTTCGCGCCATTGGCGACGTGCGTGTAGACATCTTCGCGCAACTGCCCGTCATATGGCGGGTATTGAAATGCTGAGGACCAGTCAGTCGACTGGGCATTGGTTTCGGTTACCAGGAAGTTGCCGTGCTTAAGAGACCGCGTGAAATCGGCTTGCATGCCCTGACGGGCCCCGTCGTAACGGTCCTGGCTGCCGTGATAAATGTTATCGGCAGGAACGTCGAGCACCGCGGCGATGGCCTCCTCGTTGACGTCGTGGCGCATCATCCCCCCGAAATCGGTGGTGATGAACTGATGGGGTCCGGTGCACTCCCGTACGAGTGCCGCCTGCCATTTGAGGAAGTCGGTCACGCGCATCTGGCTCCAGCGTGTCCACTCAAGCTTGTAGCTGGTAGAAATCGTGCCTTCACGGGTGGGTAGGTCTTCCCAGGTGTGAAGGTCCTCACCCCAGTAATTGAGGAACCATGCCTTGCTCAACTGTTCGGGGGTGTGGAATTTCTTCTCCAGATAATGCTGGAAACCAATGAACACATCGCGATTGGCGGCGTCGTAACTTGAGGTCTCATTATCCAGCTGCCAGCCGATCACCGTGGGATTGTCCTTGTAATGCGCGACAATGTGCCGAATGAGCCGCTCGGCATAGAAGCGATACGCGGGCGAGTCGGTGTCCATGTTTTGGCGCAATCCATAGACGCTAGGAACGGCCTTGCCCCCGAATGGGCCTGGCGGGATACGGTCGGCGAGGATTTCGGGATGCTGATGCGCCATCCAGGCGGGAATCGAGTAGGTGGGGGTGCCGAGAATAACCTTAAGCCCCGCCTTAGCCATGGCCTCGACCACCCTATCTATCCAGGCGTACTCGAAGCGCCAGTCTTCAGGTTCCCACAGACTCCAGGTCGATTCACCCATGCGGACCACGTTGAGGCCGGCGGCCTTCATGAGGGCGACGTCTTTTTCAAGGCGTGCGACCTGATCACCGGGCATGTATTCGTTGTAATAGGCCGCGCCATAAAGAACATTGGGAAAGTCCAGATCGGGTCCGGTTTTCACTCCGGCTGCCCGAGCGGCAGTCTGCCCGCAGGCAAGCGTCGGAGTGAGCAGAAAAAATAATGCCGTCACCAGACGTGAGACTAGAGTGATTAAGCCCATTTCCGCCATATTGCACGATCCCCTCAGGCGATCTCGATTTCCGGCCAGTCCGCCATCGCTCAAGAAACTTCACGCCACGGCTTGTTTCGATCCCAGCATGCTACGTCGTCGGGCGAAGCTAGTCTATCGGAGCACCGGGCGCATCCAGACTGAGCGCTTCTGCGCTGGTGGGCCGCAGTAAGTAAAAATGCCCGGAATGGTTGTCAGACGGCTACTTGCCTCGGTTTCGTTTCTAAGAAAATGAGCAAAAGAACTAGGTCGGGTCCTGGATCCCAGGTCCGGGACCTTCCGTGATAGACATCGTCACGCCAATAGCTGTCCCAGCTATTCTCGAACGCTCTTCTGAGCCGCGTGCGCGACGACTTCGTGCGCTAAGATGTCTCGTTCTTAATCTGAAGTCTGGAGCCGCGCATGCATTTGATAGCACGCCGCACCTTTCTCCAAACCGCAGCCAGGACAACAGGGCTGGCCATGACTTCTCAGCTCTCACTTTTCGGCAGCACTCGATGGCTGAAAATCTCGGCCGCCCTACCGGCCGCAAACCTGCCCGACCGTCTCTCTCCGGAGTGGTATCGCCGCAAGGTCGCACAGGTTCAGGGTGAGATGGCGAAGCGCAAACTCGATGCACTGGTTTTGCTGCGTGCCGTGAACGTCATTTACACCACTGGATATTTCCATCTCTCCACTGAAAGACCTCTGGCGGCGCTGATTCCAAAAACCGGGGACCCGGTGCTGTTTATTCCCGAGCTCGAGTCCGATCAGGTAAAGCTGTGGTGGGTTAAAGAATATGAATCCTACTTCGACTATCCCGGTCCGGTCGCTCGCGTTCGCTGGATTTTCGAACGCGTCGCCAGCCGAGGCTTCGGGCAGGGAAGAATTGGAATTGAGGAGTGCGCTCCAAGCCGGATGAAGCAGATCAAACTGGGCGCTCCCGGTGCGGAGATCGTGGTCGCGGACGATTTGGTTGAACGCATGCGGTACGTAAAAGATCAGGACGAAGTGAACCTTATGCGCCGCGGCATGTATTTCAACGACTTCGCCATCCAGGCGGGACGCGAATACGTGCAGGCGCACGGCAGCGTCTCGGAAAATGAGATCCTGAAAGCTGCCGCCGACGCGCTGGCCGACAAAATGGCTGCCGAGCTGAAAGACGTGGTTGGCATCGGCATCGATCCGCCATTTGGCGGGCTGGTTCCGTTCGGCAAGCGTTCTGCCTTCCCGCATGCTATACCGAGTAAGGAGCGCCTGAAAAAGGGAGATGCACTGATTCTCAGCTACACCACCCAGCTGGGCGGATATGCCGTCGAATGTGAGCGTTCGTTCTGTGTCGGCCAGCCCAGCGACTACGCCAAGCGCCTCTTTGATGCCATGCTCGCCGCGCATGACACCGGCGTCGAGAACCTGCGGGATGGCGCGGTTGCCGAGGATGTGGATAAGAAGAGTCTTGACCAGATCCGCAAAGTAGGATTCGAGAAGTTCCTCAGGCATCGAACCGGGCATGGCATTGGGCTCGAAGGCCACGAAGCTCCCTGGATCGCCGAAGGTGACAAGACCGTGCTCGAGCCAGGAATGACCTTCAGTTGCGAGCCGGGCGTGTACGACCCCGATTGGGGCGGGTTCCGCCACTCCGATACTGTAGTTGTCCGCAAGGACAAAGGCGAGGTCCTAAACTCCTACCCAACGCGCCTCGAAGAGATGATCATCGAGGTGTGACGGGGTTCGTGGCGAGGCATAGGGGGTGAGCCTGGCAGTGCTGGCAGTGCCCTTGTTGTGGCCTGCATAGACGCATCCATGCTATAGTGGGGCAACCTCCTCCCAGAACACCTCATCGGAGAATCCAATGCGTTTCTTAGTAGTTGCAGCTACCGCTATCTTTGCCTTGCCCTTGACCGCTGCCAACCTGCCGACGACCACCCCGGTGGTGGTCGTCGCCCTTGAGAACGAAAGCTATTCCGACGTTGTGGGTAGCGCGTCGATGCCTTATTACAACTCCCTGATCTCGAAATACGCGTTAACGGGCAATTTCTATGCAGACCTACATGGCTCCTTCCCTGACTATGCCATGCTCACCACCGGCGAACTGATCACGACCGCCGGGTGGGGCCTGCCGAACGATTTTCCCATCAGCATCGACAACATCGTGCGCGAGATGGTGAAGGCAGGCAAAACCTGGAAGGTATACGCGGAGAACCTGCCCTCGACCGGTTACACTGGCGGCGATCAGTGGCCATATGTCAAGCGCCACAACCCGTTCGCCTATATGACCGATGTTGTCGGCATGGCCCAAGCCAACAACATTGTCCCGTTCAATCCCAATTGGTCGTCGGCTGTCTCTTCTAATACCCTGCCGAATTTTTCCTTTGTTGTCCCGAACATCGTGAACGATGGCAACGAATGCCCGGATGGTACCACCAATTGTCCGAATTCCACGCGGCTTAGAGACGTAGACCAGTGGTTGCAGATAAACATTGCGCCACTATTCCAGAACCCGGCGTTCCAGTCAGGCGGGGTGCTGATCCTGTGGTGGGATGAAGGAGACTCAGCAGATAACGCGAGCGGCGGCGGCCGTCTAGCGAACCTCTTCGCCGGCCCCAAGGTCAAGACGAACTACGTTTCGAAGACCTTTTATCGACATGAGCACGTGCTGCGTACGATCGAGGAACTGCTGGGCGTAAACAAGGTCGGATGCACAATCTATACCTTCAGCATGTCGGACTTGTTCCTAGGCTTCTGATCATGCGTACGGCCTGAGATACAGCTGTTCGGCTCTGCCCTGGGCGACGATTTCGGCGGTGAAGACCCCTGCCTACCAAAAGATTGCCAGCTCATTCGAGAGACATTGCGTAGGACTCCAGCGCTGGCGAGGCTGCTTGAGCGTGTGCCCGCTAATGCCGGCCATAGGACGGCAAATACCGTGTTTACAAAGTTCTCATGCAACGAGGCATGTTTCAGCAGAAGGCGGAGATACAGCGGGCCATAGAGCAGATCGAGAATGAAATCGGGATCGAGGCCGTTGCGCATTTCGCCCTGCCGCAGGGCGCGCCGCAATAATTTGCGTGCCTCCATTCGCCGCGGCTCGACCCAGTGGCGGCGGAACGCTCTTAGGATCTCCGGTTTCGATTGCCCGGCTCCGATCATGCCGGCAACAATCGTTCCCATTGGGCTGCGGAAGACAACCGACCATCTCTTCATCTGCTGGTGAATGGATTTGCTTACCGGGCCAGCTGCCGCAAACCGTAGCTCCGGTTCGACGGCGTCGGCAAAAGCGGCGATGACCAGATCCGCCTTTGTCGGCCACCATCGATAGATGGTGGCTTTGCCCACTCCGGCATGCCTGGCAACGGCTTCGATCCGAAGTTCGTGGAAGCCAACTCGCTTAAGCAGGGCGAGGGTGCTGCGAATGACTGCTTTGCGCGCCCGTTCGCTGCGCGGCCGCCCAGGTCGGCCACTCTCCGCTCTCCCACTGCGAACCAGCTTTGCTTCTTTCATCGCGCGCTCCTTTCGTCAGAGGCGAATCCGAGACGCTGCGTTTCGAATCTAAATTTCTTTATACTGGAGAATGGCAACTCGCGCTCGTCCTTTAGGGCGCCTTTTAAAGAATCGCCAATGTGGATTGTCGCTTTAGCACTGCGCAGACCGTACACCTTCATTGTGATGGCCTTGTTGATCCTGATCCTGACACCAGTCGTCGTGCTGCGGACGCCCACCGATATTTTTCCCAACATAAACATTCCGGTCATCAGCGTGGTGTGGAATTACCAGGGACTCTCCCCGAAAGATATGGCCGATCGCATTACTACCAACACGGAGCGGGGATTGACCACTCTGGTGAACAACATCGAACATGTCGAGTCGCAATCCCTCAACGGCGTGGCGGTGGTGAAGATTTTTTTTCAGCCTTCGACTAACATACAGACCGCTCTGGCCCAGGTTACGGCCATCTCCCAGACCGGGCTGCGCTTCCTGCCCCAGGGCACGACGCCGCCGCTGGTCATTCAGTATTCCGCCTCGAGCGTTCCCATACTCCAGCTGGGAATGAGCAGCTCGACTCTTCCTGAACAGCAGCTTAACGACTTGGCCGTCAACTTTGTACGCACCCAACTGATCACGGTTGACGGGGCGGCAGTGCCTTATCCCTATGGTGGAAAGTCTCGCTTGATCTCGGTCGACCTGGATTTGCCGGCGCTCGAGGCTAAGAGGCTGAGCCCGGTCGACGTGGTGAATGCGATCAGCGCGCAGAACCTGATTCTTCCTACGGGCACTGCCAAATTCGGCCCGCTGGAGCAGCAGATTGAAATCAATGCCAGCCCGCAAAGCGTCGAAGAGTTGAATGATCTTCCCATCAAAACCGTCAACGGTACCGTCATCTATATTCGTGACGTTGCCCACGTCCGCGACGGCTTTTCGCCGCAAACGAACGTAGTACGCCAGGACGGGGTTCGCGGCACTCTGCTGAGCGTGATGAAAAATGGAGGCGCGTCCACTATCGACGTGGTCAAGAACATCCGAGCCATGCTGCCGCAGATTTCCCAGACGCTGCCAGAAGATTTGAAGCTGACGCCTTTGTTCGATCAGTCGCTGTTTGTGCGGGCAGCCATCCAGAGCGTGCTCAGGGAGGCTCTGGTTGCCGCCTGCCTTACGGCGGCCATGATTCTCCTCTTCCTGGGGAACTGGCGCACCACGCTGATCATCGCTATCTCCATTCCACTCTCGATTCTGACTTCGGTCATTCTGCTCAGCGCCCTGGGCGAAACCTTCAACATCATGACCTTGGGCGGGCTGGCCCTGGCGGTTGGCGTCTTGGTCGATGATGCAACCGTCGAGATCGAAAACATCGAGCGCAATCTAGCGATGGAGAAGGAGCTCAAACAAGCCATTTTGGACGGCGCCCAGCAGATTGCTTTGCCGGCGTTTGTCTCCACCCTGGCCATCTGCATCGTGTTCGTGCCCATGTTCTTTTTGACCGGCGTGGCCCGTTACCTGTTCGTGCCTATGGCCGAGGCAGTGGTTTTCGCCATGTTCGCCTCCTACCTGCTATCGCGAACGCTTGTGCCCACGCTGGTCCTTTATCTTTTGCGCGGGCACGAGGACGATTCTCGCCGGCTGCCGCGAACCGTGTTTGGGCGACTGCAGGCTCGATTTGAGGTCTGGTTTAGCGGCCTGCGCGAAGCCTACCGGGACAGCCTCGAACGGGTGATGCGGCATCGCGCGGTCTTCGCCGCCTGCTTTCTCGGATTCTGCTTGCTATCGGCGGGGTGGGTATTCTTTCTGGGCCACGATTTCTTTCCCAGCGTAGACGCCGGCCAGTTCCGCTTGCACGTGCGCGGACGCGCAGGACTGAGGATCGAGGAGACGGCGCGCCTGGTCGATGAAGTCGAGCAACGGATCCGCGAGGATATTCCCCGCGAAGAGATCCGCACCGTTCTCGACAATATCGGCCTGCCTTATAGCGGCATCAATCTCTCTTACAGCAATGCGGGAACCATCGGCACCAGCGATGCCGAAATTCTCGTCTCGCTCAGCCCGGGGCACGAGCCTACTGAACACTATGTTCACCGCTTGCGCGAAGTCCTGCCCAAGGTTTTTCCCGGCGTAGAGTTCTTTTTCCAGCCAGCCGACATCGTCAGCCAGATCTTGAACTTCGGCCAGCCTTCGCCCATCGATGTTCAGCTCTCGGGACAAAACTTTGCTGAAAACTACCTGATTGCTCAGCAGATCGCAAACCGCCTGCGCCGCGTACCGGGGGCCGTCGATGTCCACGTGCAGCAGCTGATGAGCGATCCAACCTTGTACCTCGACGTCGATCGAGCTCGCGCCCAGCAGGTGGGTTTGACCGAACGCGACGTGGCCCAGAATGTGCTGATTTCGCTCAGCTCCAGTTTTCAGACATCGCCTACGTTCTGGATGAATCCAAAGAATGGTGTGAGTTACAGCCTGGCGGTGATGTCCCCCCAGTACCGCATCGACTCTCTCCAGGCACTGATGAACACGCCCATTAACGGAACGACGACCGGCTCCGCTCAGTTACTGGCCAATCTGGTGAGCGCCACCCGGACGGCGACCCCGGCCGTCATCAGTCACTACAACGTCGCCCCAGCCGTCGACGTTTACGCGAGCGTCGCAGGACGGGACCTGGGCGGGGTTGCCGACGATGTTTCTGACGTCGTCAACGGCTTTCGCAAGCACCTGCCGCGCGGCACGCAAATGCATATTCGCGGCCAGGTCGAGACCATGGAGTCGTCCTATTCCGGCCTTCTGATCGGGCTGGCCATGTCGATAGTGCTCGTCTACCTGCTGATTGTCGTCAACTTCCAGTCCTGGCTCGACCCTTTCATTATCATTACCGCATTACCGGCCGCGCTGGCAGGGATCGTGTGGATTTTATTTCTAACCCACACGGCTCTAAGCGTGCCCGCGCTGACGGGCTCGGTGATGTGCATGGGTGTTGCGACTGCCAACAGTATTCTGCTGATTTCCTTTGCCCGCGAACGGGTCGCAGAGGGAACCGATGCCATCACCGCCGCCATCGATGCCGGATACAGTCGCATGCGACCGGTGGTCATGACCGCATTGGCTATGATTATCGGTATGCTGCCCATGGCGCTTGGCGTCGGTGAGGGAGGCGAGCAGAATGCTCCCCTGGGCCGGGCAGTGGTAGGCGGTCTGGTGTTGGCCACGGCGGCTACGTTGTTCTTTGTTCCCGTCGTATTCAGCATCCTCCACCGCGGGCGGGTCGAGTCGTTGCCGGCGCGACCGCAGCAACGCTGATTGTGTTTACCATGGAGCGAGGGGTGAGCAACAAGCGGATGACCGCAACTGAAATCGAGCCGGAAGAGCGTTCGCTGGCGGAAGGGCAGCCGCAAAAACTTGGCTATACGGTGCTTATTCTACTCGCCCTCCTGTTGGTCCTCGGAGCGGCGATGGCGGTAGCTATCCGCCTGCATGAACGGCGTGCCTTAGCGAGGGAAACCGAAGCGCTAGCGCTGCCGAATGTGACCGTCATTCAGCCAAGCCTGGAACCGAGCAAGCAGGAACTGGTACTTCCGTCGACACTCCAGTCTTATACGGAGTCCCCGATTTACGCCCGCACCAACGGTTACCTGAAGCGCTGGTACAAAGATATCGGCAGCCATGTCAAAAAAGGCGAGCTGCTGGCCGATATCGAGACCCC
>JAFAWX010000401.1 GCA_019241535.1 Acidobacteriota bacterium
GGTCGAACGCTCGAGGAATATGTCGCCGGTCGACCCGGTGCCGCCGACCTGCACCTTCGCTGTTTTGGGTTTGAAGCCCTCGGCGGAAGCTGAAATCTCATATTCCCCGGGAGTAAGCCCTCCGATGCGATAGTTTCCCTTAGCATCGGATTGAATGTCCGTACTCTGACCCGTGCCGGCGTTTTTGAGCGAGAGTTTTGCGTTAGGCACAGTCCCTCCGGATGCGTCCTTAACTGTGCCGGATAGATCAGCGGTGGTGTTCTGAGCGGCAGCCAGGCAGAGACTCAGGACAAAGATAATAGGCGTGCACATCAATTGCGAGGAGGGGGCTCTCACGCGGAGGCTCCTTTGTGCCGAAGACACTTGATCTTAAGAAGATGCGGTTGCCGCGTGTAAAGGATGTAACGCGAAACAGCCCACCAAGTTCGGTTTGCGGCGAGATTAACGCTGCAGCTTTGACCGCCAGGGTCACGGTCGAAGTAAATCTCGAGACCAATTTAGTTTCTCTCGGCAAGCGGCCCTAGTCATCCTGACGAGGCGGATTCAGGTGCCGACAAATCCGATTTCTGCTCAAAAATGGCCTGGGCCACCGTGCCTGGCACACCGTATGCGCCAATGAGGAAGTGCAGTTGGCCGCGAAAAGTTGTTTGCATTGTAATTGCGTGCCTCATGAGCTTTGAGGTTTCCCACGAACCACGGGGCTGGAATAGCTGTGCAGCACTGGCCGGACATCGATGTTGCTATGGGCGGTGGCTTCAACCTGAGTTCCTCCCCGCCTCTGTGCTCCTGTCTGGCCCGACTTTACACGATAACCGGCTGCGTTAATGCGGCCAGAGCTACGCAGGCGGTAATCTGCTGCGCGTCGTTCCCCGTCGCTTCTGCGTAACTCCTTATAACCTTGGCTTTTTCGTGATCTGCTCCGAAAGCTGGAGCTGCTCTGGTTGTTTTCTGGCCAGGAGCCCCCCGGCTGGAGCTAATCTCGAGTCCGGCTAATAGGTAATTTTTCCCGTTTGCCAGGCAATTTCTCTGTACGGTAACGTCGTTCCCGCCTTAGGGGGTCCGCTGGATTCTCCTTGAAGCCGTCCAGCGCTTAAAGTTCACGAGTGAAAATAAAACTATGGGAGGCGACGTACGATTATGCGAGCCAGAGCAACACTGCTTTCTCTGTTGTTGCTGTCGGCCAGCTGGGTTTTAGCACAAAACACAACGCCGGACAGCACATCGTCCTCCGGTCAGGCATCTACTCAGACGCAGAGTAGCCCTACTGGGGCGAACCCTCAGACCTCGACACCAAGTTCAAATCCGCCAAGTTCTAATACACCGAGCACAACTCAGCCGGCACAGACCTCGCCGGAGACAAATGCTCCGACCACGGCTGCTCCGGGGCAGGGGGCTCCCAATCAGGCGAATCCAAATCCGGTAGCGCCCAACCAGACCGCACCTAATCAGGCACCAGAGAGCCAATCGCCAGCGAATAATAGTACGCCCAGTGGGGCTGGCAATGGTTTGACAGGCTGCCTCTCGGGATCTCCCATTACCGGCAACTACATGCTTATGGACCGGTCTGGGAACAGTTACAAGCTGGTTGGAAATCTTGAGAGCCTGCGCACGCTGGTAGGAAATGAAGTACAGGTTACCGGTGAAGGTGCGGCAGCAGCCGGCGCCAATGAGCAAGGAAATGGGGCAGCCGCAGGGAGCAGTTCTGCCGGCGCAAACTCTGGAACGGCTTCAGGCGCCGGGGCAAGCTCCGCTACCGGAAGCGCTAATAAACAGTTCCGCGTGACCGGCGCAACAAAGGTTGCCGACCAGTGCACCACGAGTTCTCCCTCGACCCCGGGACCGACGGCAGACGCAAAGCGGGAACGCACGCTGATCGCCTTGGCGCAGACCGGAACAGCCGGTTCGAGCACGGCCACCCCCACGGGTTCAACCGCGGGGCAGGCAACAACTCCTGGCCAGACGACAACTCCTGGCCAGACTACAACTCCTGGCCAGACTACAACTCCAGGCCAGACGACAACTCCTGGAACAAGTACGACTCCGGGATCAACGCCGACTCCGGGGACGGCTCAGCCGGGCACAACCAATCCGACGCCGGGCACAGCGACACCCCCGCCCCATACAGCAACGCCGGCCCCCGGTACTGCGACACCGACGCCGGGAACTGCGGCGCCGGGCTCGACCACTCCCGAGACTAGTCCGACAACGCCAGCTCCGGAAACAACACCTACAAGTCCAACTCCGGAAACGAGTCCTACAAATCCCACTCCACAAACGACACCCGGAAACCCTGGAAACACAACCCCGGGAACAACAACACCGCCGGCGGGAAGCTCCTCCCCTAATCCGGGTAGAGCGACTCCGCCCAGCACCACGCCTCCAACAACTCCCCAGGGCACTACGCCTGGGAGCACGCCTCCACCGGGAGCCTAGTAGCAAACAGTTCGGGAAGGCTGAGGCCCGTTTCGGCGGGCCTCAGCTTTATCTCGTGGTTGTTCGATTCAGGCTTTCAAAAACCATCTGCAATGTCGAGCTCTCAAGCGCTTCGTCGGTTAACCTAGACGAGCGTGGCCGAGCACTGTGAGATAATTTTCTCGACAGGCGGAACTAATTATGACGGAACACCGAGTCTTCTGTGTCAAGCTGCAACGAGAGCTGCCGGGCTTAGACGAGCCTCCGTTTGATACCGAATTGGGCCGAAAAATCTACGAGAATGTGTCTCAACAGGCGTGGAGCCAGTGGACAGAGTTCTGCAAAATGCTGCTCAACGAGTATCGGCTGAACCCGGCCCGTCGCGAAGACCAGGAGGTAATCATTAAGCAAATGGAGCAGTATTTCTTCGGAGAAGGTGCCGCCCCTCCGCCCGATTACGTCGCCCCCGAACACGAAGACAGCTGATGAATTGGTTCCAGCTCCCGCCTCTTGCCCGCTGAGTGTGCGTGTCTCGCCGAAGGAGAAAACTTTCAGGTGTCAGGAAGCGACCTCCACAGACGAAAACATGCAATTTAATGTGATTTTCACGACAATTCTGGGTCACGCCCACTATATTGGGGAATAAGCAAACCCAAGCTCTGATCCGATTCTCAAGCGAGACCGAATCCCTGAACCATTGCCAATGAAGCTATCCGTAAAAGTCGGCGAGAGTGCGGGCGCAGCTATTTTGTACCTCCGGGGAAGAATTTGCTTCCGTGAAGAAGCGGCACTGTTTTCACGCACCGCCGTGGAATGTCTCCACTCCGGAAAGCACCTGATTCTTGAGTTGTCGAATGTTGAGAGCCTCGATAGTGCCGGGCTTGGGGAGCTGGTTTTACTGCACATGCAGGCTTGTGCCGCCGGTTGCGAGGTTCGCATGGTGGCCCCTTCTAAACGGGTGCAGGAGTTGCTCGAGTTGACCAATGTTGCCTCGTTGTTCTCCGTCTGTCCCACCCTGGATGCGGCCCTGACTTCGGTGGCGGGGGAAGTGGCCTGAGGCCCTTGCACCCCCAGTTATCTTTTTTTTGCATGAAAATGTAACAACCTGCTGCTTTCCTGCATCCATCGGGGGAGCGCCCGGTGGCGTTTGCGAAACGCGCCGGTTGGCGCAGACGCCGGGTTCGGGAGACAAATATGCAGGCCAGCCGTTTCCAGCCGTCGCCCCGTTGTTCCCTACTCCACCGTTATGAGGAGATTCGCGGAACCACCCTGAAGCTGACTGAACCGTTTTCGGCCGAGGACCAGATGCTGCAGTCAATGCCCGATGCCAGTCCGGCTAAGTGGCATCTTGCGCACACGACGTGGTTCTTTGAGACCTTTATCCTGGCGCCGCACGCCGGCAACTACCGGCCCTTCGATGTGCGATACAAGCACCTGTTCAACTCTTACTACAAGCAGCTTGGGTCGCATCCATATCGCGGCAGCCGGGGGCTGATGGCGCGACCCGCTCTTGAGGAGGTGCACGCTTATCGGAGTTGGGTCGACCGGGAGATGGAGCGCTATATGGAGCAGGACATCAATGGCGCCGCAAGGCTGGTCGAGTTGGGGCTTAACCATGAGCAACAGCACCAGGAGCTGATCTTGACCGATATGAAACATGCCCTCTGGTCGATGCCGCTGCGCCCCGAAGGCCGGAGCCGGTTACGTGCCGTGCACGATTCCGGGCCGCTCGCCTGGCTCAAGATCGAAGGAGGCATTTATCAGGTTGGCTACAACGGCGCTGGGTTTGCCTTCGACAACGAAGGACCGCGGCATGAGGTTCTCCTGCCGCCGTTTCAAATCGCTTCGCGCCAAACAACAAATAGGGAATACCTGGAGTTCATCGAAGACGAGGGCTACCGCAGGCCCGAGCTGTGGCTTTCCGACGGATGGGATTCGGTCTGTACTCACGGGTGGAACGCACCACTGTACTGGGAGAAGCGCGACAGGAAATGGTGTGAATTTCGATTCTCCGGCGCGGAGGAGATTGATCTTGCCGCGCCCGTTTGCCATGTCAGCTATTACGAAGCCGACGCCTTTGCCCGCTGGAGTGGTTGCCGTCTGCCGAGGGAAGAGGAGTGGGAGATTGCAGCCAAAAGCGCAAATTCCGCCGAATCGGGTGGATTTCTCGAGGACGCCGAATACCACCCGCGGCCGGGTCAGACCCGGGGTGCGCAATGGTTCGGCAATGTCTGGGAGTGGACGGCCAGCCCGTATACGCCGTATCCGGGTTTTGCGCCCGAAGAGGGTGTGATCGGCGAGTACAACGGCAAATTCATGTGCAATCAGTTCGTGCTCCGGGGCGGTTCCTGTGCTACCCCCGTGAGCCATATCCGGCCCACGTACCGAAACTTCTTCCCCCCGCAGGCGCGCTGGCAGTTTATGGGGATAAGGCTAGCCAAATGATAGCCCGTGCTCTCCCTATCCCCGCGTACACGCAGGAGATCATCGAGGGTCTTACGTCACCTCGAAAAGCGCTCCCCTGCAAACTTTTTTATGACGAACTCGGCTCGACCCTGTTTGAGGAAATCACACGTTTACCCGAGTACTACCTGACGCGAACCGAACTGGAAATCCTTGAAACCAGCTCGCAGGAGATTGTCCGTACTGCAGGTTCGCCCGCGGCGGTTGTGGAACTTGGCGCCGGCACTGCCCGAAAGACAGCGACACTCCTCGCGGCCATTGTTCGACGGCAAATTGCCGTGAAGTATTTACCCGTTGACATCTCGCCATCGGCGCTGGGGGAGGCAAAGCGAAGAATCTCCGCCGAGGTGCCCGGCGCTCTGGTTCGACCAGTGGTCGCCGATTTTGGACAGGGTTTCGGCTTTCTCGGCGAACTTCCCAGTCCCAAATTGGTGCTTTATCTCGGCTCGAGCATCGGCAACTTTGACCTGAGCGATGCCATCGCTATGTTGCGCGCAGTTCGCCGGCAACTCTTGCCCGGTGATTGCTTGCTGTTAGGCACAGACATGGTAAAGAGTCCGGCTATCCTTCTTCCCGCTTATGACGACGCGCGTGGCATAACCGCCGAATTCAATAGGAACGTTTTGCGCCGGATCAACCGCGAGTTTGGGGCGAACTTCGACCTGGATTCGTTTCGTCATCTCGCCCTCTGGAATAAGGCTGGCTCGCGGATGGAGATCTATCTCGAGAGTTCTCGCCCCCAGAAGGTGACGCTCAAGCTGACGGGTACCGTGGTCGAGTTCGGCAACCGCGAGCGGGTTCACACAGAGAACAGCTATAAATACAACCGCAGCATGATTCTAAATATGCTCTCTGACTCCGGCTTCACGCTGGCGAAAAGCTGGTTTGATTCCCGCAAATGGTTTGGGCTGCATCTTGCACGAGCCTGATTGGTCAGCGGCCAGCGTTCGGGCCGGCAGTGTCTTCACCTCAAGCGCTCGCTCTTGACCACTTTAGCGGTGGTGATTGCCTGGCCGACGTGACGCTGGGTGTGATCGGCGACATGCACTAGCAGCCCGGCTACGGTAGTCGGCATTTCTTGCCGCCCAACCTTTCTTGTCTGGGAAAAAGATTCTGAAGAAAAGGAGCGTATGCGAATGGCACTCGCTTTGAGAGCGCGCCGGAACTCTGCGAAGAGCACATCGCGGGCAGCGCCGGGATGGGCTTCAGCTTTCATGATGGCAATCTGTCCCGCGCTCAGCGAATTTCCCTCGGCATAGGTCAGCAGCCGATCCAGGGCGCCTGCAATATGGCGCAGGTGAAAGGCCACGGCAGGGAGGTTCGCCGGCTGCGCGTGCAGTTCCTCTTCGCTCAGGTCTCCGCACCAGCGCTCGACATCTTCGCCAGCGAGCTCGAGGGCGTGCAGGACGGCGCGGACGACGGCCGGCACCTCGGTCAAAGTGCCGCGCAGCCACGGCTCAGGCTGCCTCTGGTCTGTCATAAGCGGATCCCGCGCCGCAGGCCACGTATCGCCCTGGGGAGCGACTCACGCCGGTGCCCTTCAACAGTATAGACGAGCAATTTGAGACTCGCTGCCCGCGCGTTATATGCTTTCGCGGTGAAGCACTCCAGCCGACGGTCGCCCACGACCCCACTGTATATCGGCCTGGTCATCACCCTTTTGGCCGTCGTCGGCTATTCCTGGTACGTAACCCGCCGCATTGCCAGCCTGCGCGAATTGCAGAACAATCTCATCGACCGCAATCGCAAGGATACTTTACAGCTGTTGCGCATTCAGAACGAACTGAACTCGATTGCCATGTCGATGCGCGACATGCTTGATGTCGACCTCGTCGAGGGCGGGCAACGTTATCCCCTGACGGCGTGGCAGCCACAGTTTGAGCGTATGCGCGGAGACCTGGCCGATGCCTTTGAAAGAGAGCAGCGGTTCTCGCCCGCGCGCCGGACCCCCGACCAGCAGCACTATCTGGAAAGTTCGCTTACCCAGTTCTGGGATGCCATGGAACGTATGTTTCAGCTGGCGCGTGCCGGCCGGGAGCAGGAGGCGCGAGGCCAGATACGGCTTTCGCTGCAGGCGCGCCTGGCGGCTTTGACAAACGCCGTCGCGCGGCTGCTGGTTGAGAACAACGAAAGCGAAGAACGCGCCGACATACAGGTGAAGGAAATTTACGGCCGCGTCGAGCGGCAGGCGTACATATTTCTTACGGCAACGTTAATTTCAATTCTTCTGACCAGCCTCTATCTCATCCGTTCTAACCGACGGCTTTTCTACCAGCTGGCTACCCTCTCCCGCCAGCGCAGCGAGCTGGCCCAGACGCTGATTTCCACCCAGGAGTCCACCCTGCGCTACATCTCCCGTGAACTGCACGATGAATTTGGGCAGATCCTTACGGCCATGGGCGCAATGCTCGCCCGCGCGCGGAATTTGAGTCCGGAAGGATCCTCGCTACGTGCCGACTTACTCGAGGTAAGAAACATTGCCCAGAACACGCTCGACAAGATTCGCAGCCTCTCGCAGGCCCTGCATCCGGTGATGCTCGACGAGGCCGGTCTGGAGCAGACGATCGAGTGGTACTTGCCCATGGTAGAAAGGCAGACGGGGGTTCAAATATCCTACGAGAAAAGCGGGACACCGTTCCCAGTCAGCGGCCATTCGGCGGTGCAGATTTATCGTGTGCTTCAGGAAGGCCTGAACAACGTGGCACGGCACGCGGGCACAAACCGGGCGTGGGTGCGCCTGCGTTTCCTGTCCGACCAGCTGGAATTGCAGATCGAGGATCGGGGCGCGGGTTTGGCCAGAGAACGACCTCGGCAGGGCCTCGGCCTGGTGGCCATGCGGGAGCGGGCCGAACTGCTTGGCGGCACGATCGAATTTGACGTGCCGAGCGGGGGAGGAACGCGGCTGCGGTTAAGAGTTCCGAAACAATCGCTGGCGCGGGAGACCGAGGAGTCGCATGCCAGATAGGATCTCAGTGCTGCTGGTCGACGACCATAGCCTGGTGCGGCGCGGTTTTCGCCGCATGCTCGAGGACGAGTCCGATATTCGGGTGGTAGGCGAGGCGAGCGACGGGAAAGAGGCTATCGAACTGGCCCGGTCTCTTAAGCCCCGGGTGGTGGTAATGGATTGCGCGCTGCCGGAAGTCAATGGCCTCGAGGCAACACGCCGGATTCTGGAATTCGCGCCCGAAACGCTGGTTCTCATGCTCAGTATGCACACCGAGGAGACCTGGATACGCCGCGCGATGGCGGCCGGGGCGCGAGGTTACGTCCTCAAGAACGCCATGGACCTGGAGTTGGGGTCGGCGATCCGGCGCATTGCGGCGGGTGAAACCGTGCTCGATCCCCAACTCCTGCCAAGAGAGAATTTGAAGGGCGAACGCAATCCCGGCCTTACTGCTCGCGAGATCGAAATCCTGCAACTGATCTGTGACGGGAAATCGAACAAGGAAATTGCCGCTCAGCTGGACTTGAGCGCCAATACCGTTGCCGTGCATCGCGCCAATATCATGGATGCCCTGGGCATTCACAAAACGGCGGAGTTGGTCGTCTATGCCATCCGCAACGGCCTGGTAAATCTCCCGTGAACCGGCGCTCTTTTCTGACTATGGTTGGAATGGCCGCCGGGCGCAGGGCGCTCCCTCAAGCCAGCAGTCGTTCTCCCCAGACGGCGCTCGGTTTTCAGTTGAGCGATCAAACGGGAGCGGCCGGCCTTCACTTCCGCCACAATAATGGCGCCTTTGGCGGCAAGCTTCTGCCCGAAACCCTCGGCTCGGGCTGCGCGTTCCTGGACTACGACGCCGACGGCTGGCCCGATATTCTCCTCGTCAACAGCATGGATTGGCCGGCTCACGCGCGTCAGCGCTCCACCCTGAAGCTTTACCGCAACAACCGCGACGGCACGTTCACCGACGTAACGCGGGCGGCGGGACTGGATGTGGAAATCTACGGCATGGGAGTAGCGGCAGGAGATTACAACAATGATGGCTATACCGACCTGCTGATCACCTGTGTCGGTCAGAATCGCCTGTTCAGAAACACGGGGCGAGGCAATTTTGTCGACGTGACCAGCTCGAGCGGGCTCGGCAAACGGCATGCCTTCAGCACTTCGGCCGCTTGGTTCGACTACGACCGAGACGGGCTCCTCGATCTGTTTGTCTGCAACTACGTGAAATGGTCTCCCGAGCACGATGTTTTCTGTAGCCTCGACGGCAAGCACAAGTCCTATTGCACGCCCGAGGCTTACGTGGGCGAGACGTGCTGGCTGTTTCGCAACCGGGGCGACGGTACCTTCGAAGACACGACCGCAAGCAGCGGCATTTTCGACAGCAGCTCGAAATCCTTGGGCGTTGCCGTACTCGATTACGACCAGGATGGCTGGCCCGACCTACTTGTGGCTAACGATACCCAGCCAAACAAGCTATATCGCAACCAGCGCAACGGTACGTTCAAGGACGTAGCGGTCGAGGCTGGTATCGCTTTCAGCGCAGAAGGAAAGGCGCGAGCCGGCATGGGGGTGGACGTAGGCGATTTCGACAACTCCGGGCGCCTGGGTGTCGCCATCACCAATTTCGACAACGAGATGATCGGTCTTTACCGGGCCGAGCCCGGGGGAAACTTCGCCGATCTGGCACTTGAAAGCGGGGTGGGGTTTCCTTCGAAAACCACGCTTGGCTTTGGCTGTGCATTCCTGGATTGCAATCTCGACGGCTGGCTCGATCTGGTGGCCGTTAACGGGCACATCGACGACACTGTCCGCAGCGTTCGTAACGTTGGTTACGCGCAAGCGCCACAGTTATTTCTGAATAACGGTAAGGGGAGCTTCCAGGAAGTGGGCGAGCAGGCAGGAGGGGGCTTCGCCCAACCCAAAGTGGGCCGCGGTCTGGCGGTAGGGGATTTCGACCGTGACGGTGATCAAGACGTTCTCATGAGCACCAATCGTGGTCCGGCCTACCTGTTCCGCAACGATCAGACTTCCGGCAACCGCAGCATCCGCTTTCGGCTGGTCGGTACCCGCTCGAATCGGGACGCCATTGGGGCACGCGTCAAAATCTTTGGCGGCGGCCTCATGCAATCAAGAATGGTCCGGAGCGGATCGAGTTACCTGTCGCAATCCGAGCTGCCGGTAACTTTCGGACTGGGCAAGCGCGATAAGGTCGAGCGCGCAATCATCGAGTGGCCGAGCGGCCGTTCAGAGGAATATAAAGAACTGCCGGCCGGGCGCACCTACCAGGTCACAGAATCCAAGGACATTCGCCCCGAACCGCATTTCTAAAAGTTCGGCCGCGCCGGCCATGCGGGTTATCCTCGGGCGCCGACCCTTCAATGCCCCAAGCGATCTTATTGGGCACTTTGCTGTAGCTGCGGAGCGACGTGAAAGGTTTTGTTCCAGCCAGTGGCCTAAGTTGACGCAGCCATAGTGAAGATCGCCAGCCCGGGCCGGGATTGAGAACACCTACTCGATGCCCGTAGCGGCTGGTTGAGAGCGAGTGTATGCGCACCACCTTCATCTCTCATCGTCTGACGACATGTCTGACTCTAGTATCTTCATATTATTGATCGGCTGTGTCGTTTGTCCGAGAATTCCACTAACGTCCTCATAGTAAGGGCCACCTCCGGCTCGAAATTTGAGGAGTTCAACCCACGAAGCCGACGGCCGCCCGAGAGAAAGGGCGGCTGTGGTTTTTTACGGCATTTTAGTTCCCTTCATTTCGAAGAGCTCATTCGACTGGCCTCCGCGTCTCCCGCCGTGAGTATAATGTTCGGTCGATTCGGAGCGCGATAAACGCCACCCCCGAGGTTGTTCATGGCACACAGTTCCGATCCTTCCTACCAGACTAGAAGGGAATTTCTCGCGGCCGGCAGCGGAGTGCTGGCGGGAGCCGTCACTGCTCCCCGTCCATTTCCCCCACCCGCGTCGCAAGCGGCCGAGGAAGAGACGCGGGGGGCGCGGCCTCGGCGAAAGATCCTGATCGGCGTGTTTGATCCGGTCTTTGCCGAACTCACGGTGGACGAACTAGTAGAGAAGTACGCCGCCATGGGAGTGGAGGCGGCCGAGATCGGCACCGGAGGCTACCCGGGCGCGAAACACTGCCCCGTCGAGGAGTTGCTCGGCGACGAGTCGAAGTTGAAAGCTTGGCGAAAGAAATTCGAGGATCGCAACATTCAGATTGCCACCCTCAGCTGCCACGGCAATCCGGTGCATCCCGATCGTACGATTGCCGCGCGCGATTCCGAGACCTTCCGGCGCACCGTGCTGCTGGCGGAAAAGCTGGGCGTCAAGGTCATCGTAGGGTTCTCCGGCTGCCCGGGAGCGAATCCGAGCGACGCGAATCCCAACTGGGTCACCTACCGTTGGCCACCCGAATATGCGGCCGCACAAGACTGGCAATGGAAAGAAAAGGTGATTCCCTACTGGAAGCAAGCGGCAAAGTTTGCCCGTGACCACGGCGTGCACCGGCTGGCGCTCGAGATGCACCCGAATTTTGTCGTTTACAATCCGCTCACTCTGCTCAAGCTGCGCTCCGCCGTGGGAGAAGAAATCGGCGCGAACAACGACCTGAGCCACCTGTTCTGGCAGGGATGCAACCCCGTCGAGGTCATTCACCTGCTTGGCAAAGAGGGAGCGATTTTCCACGCGCACATGAAGGACACCGTCCTCTACCCGGACAAGGTTGCGAGATTTGGGGTGTTGAATTTTGTCTTTGAAAAACAGGATCTCAGGACAGCCTCGGATGCCTTTCGCGCGGTTGGCTACGGTCACAGCGCCAGCACCTGGAAAGACATCATTCGCGCCTATATGGATGTCGGTTACGAGGGTATTCTGAGCGTCGAGAACGAGGACCCTATTCTATCGGGGGAAGTAGGTGTCGAGCGGGCTCTTTACGTGCTTAAGAATGTGCGGCAGGAGTTGCTCACCGAGCAGCAGCTCTAAGCGGGGCAGGCGCTTCCTTCGCATTTTACCGCCACTGGAGGAGCAATGGATCGCAGAAGGTTCATGGCAAGCGTGGGCGCTATCGCGCTGGCGCGGGTTAGCGGCTGGGCAGCCGAGTCGCATCACATCGAA